>NZ_JBNDIC010000060.1:0-30520 GCF_056755475.1 Rhizobium sp. KNZ2-6A
AGATGTGTATAAGAGACAGCCTGCACCGTCGGCAAGGGTGGCGGGGCGGGCGGGTTGAAGCCTTCGTTTCTGGGCGCTTGCACCGGGCGGAACTCTTCATGCGGCATATTGTCGATCGCCGGTTCCCGCTCGCCGCCGGAGAGAAGGAAATAGAGGACCACACCAACGCCGGCCATTGCCGCCACCACGGCGACCGGCCGCATCAGCCCGACCCCGGAGCGCCTCACCTGACCGCCGATGGCGGCGTCGTTGTCTATCGAATGATAGTTTGGATCAGACATCGTGCCTCCCTATCGAGATTTTGATGGTGAGCTGGCGCCAGCCGAGCCAAGGCGCTTCGGCGCCACGGCACCCTCGATCGGCGCCGGCACATCGGCTGGAGAGGTCCTGAGATTGAATAGGCAGGTCTCGTTCTCGGTGCCGTAACGAAGCGTCCACTGCCGCGAGACCGTATCGATGACGATGTAGTCGGCCTCCCGGCGATAATTAACGAGGCTCTCTCGCCGCTTTGCATCGACAATAAAGATCGCCGGCACGTCGCCGGTGAACTTCATGAAGGTCTTCAAACCATCATCGAACACCCACAAGGGCTTGGCGGCATCGCTGCCCTTGAAGCCATAGTCGTAATTGACCTTGTCGCGACGGATGTTCTTGATGTTGGGATTGCGTTCTGCGTCCTGCGCCTGCTTCCACAGTTCGGCCGTGCCCTTCAGGCCGGCATCTTCCGGATAAATGAACCGCAGCTTGAAGGTCTGGTTCTGGATCGACCTGCTATCGTTGACCTCAAGGTCGAACGAGTAGGTCCGCTTCGTCGTCACCACGGAGAGGTTCGTCGGCGCGTCCTTTTCCATCGGCTTCAGGGTGAGCGAGCGGCGGTCGGCCGATGTCAGGATCTGCCAGGAAACCGTATCACCTGCGACCACCTGGGTAACCTCTTCGTCCGCACCGAAGAGGATGGTCGTCACCATTCCATAAGTCCCGGTGACGACGAAGACCTGTTCGGCCGAATAGGGCAAGGTCCGCACACGCGGATCGAGTCGGCCAGGCCGGGCGATCAATTCCGCATGAACCGAAGAGGCCGCCAGCAGCAGTGACAGCGTTATTCCGACGCACGCTCGCCTCATGGGACGAGCCCCGACGGCATGGTCTCGGGAACCTTGACATATTCGGTCACGACGAAGCCAAGGGGATTGTAAAGCCGGACCCTGTTGCTGGCTGGCAGATTGATCTGGCGGTAGCGGACCGTCGCCGACCAGCGATTGACGACGTCGCCGCCGCGCCGGCGCTCCCTGGTCTCGAAGCGCACTGCCATGGTCGTTGCGTTGAGCGGATTGACGGACAGAATTTCCGGCCGGATCTCGCCCGATGTTCCCATGGTCTTGACCGGACCTCTCGGATTGGAAGGGTTCATCCATTCCGAGTAGTCTTTAAACGCCGGCGAATCCGGGTCCGACCAAAGGGCGATCATGTCGAAGTTTTCCGAGAGATAGCGCGGATCGTAGGTCTCGCGGCGGATGACGTAGTTGCCGACGAAGGATGCGCGAACGGCCTGGATTTCGGAAACGTTCGCCCGGTCCTTGCCGAGCGTCGTCACCGTTTCCATGTAGCCGGTGTTCTTGTCGACGATGAGCGGCACGACCTCGGTTCGGACGAGCGGGAAGAGCTGCGCGACGGAGAAAGACAGCACGCCGGCCACGATCCAGCCCGCCACCGCAAAGACCAGCAGGATGAGCCCGATCAGGGTCCGCAGGGACCGGTTCTTCTCCCCCCATGAGAGGTGTTGATCGTAGATGTCTTGCGGGCCGGGGACACGATCGGCCGGCGCCGCTTTCAATTGCCTTTTAAACAATGCCAATTTCCAACCTCGAAGTCGCAATGATTAAAAATCGCTGATCTGGCTACTACGGCGTCATTCGCTGTTGCGGCGGCGATTGGTGAGCATGCGGCCGAGAGCGCCGGCGCCGGCTGCACTGCCGCGGCCTGCAAGGGCAGCAGCGGTGACGGCGCCTCGAGGACCTGCCAGCGTGCTGAGCGCTATGGCCGCAGCTTGGCCGGCTCGGGAATTGCTGGAGGAAAGGCGCCTGCGGGCGGTGCTGTAGGCGGTGTCGACGCCCCCTCCACCCGGGACGCCAGAGAAGGCCGCCCCATAGGCGAAGGTCCGCGCGAAATCCGGCACCTGGAAGATGAAATAGGAGATCAGCGCCAGATAGAGGACCATGGCGAGCACGATCGCCAATGCGTTCTCCTTGGTGGCCATGTCGCCGTTGATCGTGTCCATCATGCCGATCAGAAAGCCGAACGACAGGCCTGCCATGATGTAGGTGAAGAGCAGCATGAACATGCCGTAGGCCACACCCCTCACCCAGGCGTCGAAGACAAAGCGGGTGATGCCGAAGAAATAGCAGAGAATGGCGATCGGACCGATCGCCAGCATCACGGCGGTGATCATCTTGGCAAAAAGCGTGACACCGGTGAGGATCAGCAGCATCGGCAGCAGTCCGAACACCAACACGATAAAGACGACGACAGCGCCAGTGACATTCGGCAGCCAGCCGGACTCGTAGGAATTGAAGAGCTGCATGGCAAAGTCGTAGACCTTGCGTGCCATCGATGCGACTTGTTGGGCGATGTCCGCTCCGGCCGATTGACCGCCCATCGCCGAAGATATGGCCGATCCGAGATCCTGCGGCGCCGACAGCACGAACTGGCCGATATTGTCGTAGAAGAGTGCCCACGACATAATGAGCGTATAGGCAAGTGTGATCTTGAAGGCGGTGATCGCCATGTCTTGAAGCGAAACGCTAGACAGTCCGAGCGCACCCCAGAGGAAATAGAGGATCAGGAAGATCGCCAGGATGCCGGAAACGAGGTTTCTGTTTTCGGCAAACAGCCCCCAGGCCCGTTCCAGGGACGCCTCGTTGATCTTGTCGAAATATCGAAGCGCATCGCCATAGAAGTTTATCGCGTAGCTGACGGGATCCATGTCTCTTCCTGAAAATTATTGACCGGTCGCATCGGGCCGCAATCGTCCTTGAGGGCGTCCGCGAGTGCATCCTCAGCGGTGGTGGTCGTGGGCTCGGATACCAAGCCGAGAGCCGGGACCGGATTTTCGTCAGCCGAGCATTTCGCCAGCTGTTCGTACTTCCCGGCGCAACCGGCAAGGGCCGCGAGGCTAACCATCAGCACGAGAACCGCCTTCACTGGTTCTGGTCCTCGAATGCCTTCAGCTGATCGCGAACGGAAGCGCCTTTCGGTTGCGTCCCGCCGTCACGCATGACGCTGTCCGGCAGGGGCGCGAATGTCTTGAGGTTCTGCGATGACGTTGCGAGGGCGGCTTTATATTGCTGGTTCAGCAGCATGACCTGGTTGTTGAGCGAGCCGACCGCTTCGTTGGCGGTTTGATTGCCCTGCAGCACCATCTGGGTATTTTGCTCCAGCGCCCCCTTCAGGTCCTTCGCCGTCCCGATCTGCTGGGTTGCCTGCATGAAGGTATTCTGCCGGTCCTTGGTGGCGCTGTTCATCGCGTCGGTCAGGGCAGTCAACGTAGTCAACGCGTTGAGCCCTTGCGAATAGGCTTGATTGGCGCCCGAGAGCTCACCGCCCTTGACGGAATCGACCACCATCTTCACCAGGTTCAGGCCATTGATAAGCTTGGCCGCGGTATTCTGGAATTGACCGCCGATGCCTCCGAACACGGCCGCGTTGCTCGACAGCACCGTGCTGAAATCCGGCGCCTGTCCCATGGTGAAGCCATTGCCGGTTGCGAGCTTGGCGAACTGGCTCGCATCCTGCGTCCGGTCGCCGGTGATCGCCTGCAGAGTTTTCGTCGTGTTGTCCTTGACGACTGATGTGTCCTGCTGGATCTCAGACGACAGGCGCTTGATGTCCTCGCTGATCGAGATGTTTTCCGAGTCCTTGACCGGGACTTGCGCATAAGCCTGAGGGACGGAAACAATGGCGAGGGTCGCTGCGATCAGTGCTGTCTTCATGTGCCTAACCTCTCTCGTTCTCAATTTGACGTCGGCCTGGAATCAACGACCGTGACCAGGCCGAGCGCCGGATCCTGCAACGCCGTGAAGGTCGCAACCGCGCCATTTGCCCGTGCCTCTTCCTCCAGATCAGACAGCCAGCGCTGGATCTGTTCGGTCGTGGCGTTCTGCGGAACAGCGAAGCACCGTGTGCCACCTGTGTCGATGATGTTGGTCGGGCACCGGGTCTCGGCCATCACTAGCGACCCGTCGTGATCCCTGGAATTTCCTCCACCACTGCCGCGCAGGCTTGCCGACGAGGATTGCAGGCCAGACTGAAGGCGCTGCAGATACTGCTGGTTCGCAGCGATCGACTTTCCGAGCAACTCGTTCCAGACCGAACCGCGTTCGATCTGCGCTTGAGTGTTTCGGTCGACCGCCTTCTTCAGCTGCTCACCGCAGCCGCTTGCGTAGCTCGCGGTTTCCGGCTCGGCTGTCCCCTCCGGGGTATTATCACCGTTCTGGGCCTTGTTACGAGCATAATAGGCGGAGACCTTTTTGACGTAGTCCTGTGTCTCGGGGATATTGGGGATCTGACCGTTCTGCAGCGACTGGCGATACGGACCGGCATTATAGCCGGCGGCGATCAGGTCATAGCGGTCTCCGAACATGCCCTGAAGTTGCTTGATGTATTTGACGCCGCCGCGAATATTGTCGCGCGTGTCGTAGGGGTTGACGCCAAGTTGTGCTGCGGTGCCGGGCATCAGCTGCATGACGCCGGTCGCGCCCACCGCCGAGCGCGCCGATTGGCGGAAGCGGGATTCCTGCTCGGCGATCGCCATCGCGAAGTTCGGATCGACGCCCTGCCGGATTGCCTCCTGTCGCACCATGCTGGCAACTTCCTGCTGGCTTGGCGTGCGAGACGATGGCGCAGCGGGCGTGGTGTCTCCCGCCATGCCATCGGCGGAGCAATCGGCCGGCGCGCCAGAGCCCTCACCGGGCGCGACACTATCGGTCGTACCGCCCGAGGCGCCTTTGACCTTCCGGGTATCGGCCTGATAGGACTGATACCAGTTCAGGGTGGCCTGCTGGATCTTCTGGCGGGCGTTGTCGATGACCGGCACCTGGGCATGGCTCGTGCCGATGGGAAAGACGAGAGCCAAGGCCAAGACGCTGACCGCGGCTCCCTTAAGGTGCTTTGCGTGCTTCATCGACCGTCACCCCATCCCAGTCGCAGAATTTCGAGAGCCAGTTCTTAGGATCGTCGCCGTACTCGTCGAGCAGCATCTCGACCTCGCGCACCGTCTCCTCACGGCCGGACAGCACCTTGATGAACTCCGGCATGTGGGACATGTCGACGCGCGCAATGACGCTGCTCTTGGCCTGCTTGATCAGCATGAAACGCGAACTCGGATCGCCGTTCTTGACCCAGTCGAATTCTGCTCGCGACAACCCGAAATGCTCCATGTAGGAGCTTTCGTCAGCTTTCAGATTGGCAAAGAAGATATTGGTCGATGTCTGTTCGATGATCGTCCGGCTGACGCTTGAGCGCACGACGTCGTCGGCCGACTGCGTACCGAAGATGACAAGACCATTCCGCTTTCGGATGGTCTTGAAATAGTCTTTCATCGTGCGCTTGAACTCGTCGTCGTCGAGCAGCTTCCAGGCTTCGTCCATCAGGTTGATGATCGGCGCCTTGCCGTCGTAGATCGCGTCCAGCCGGTGGAACATGTAAAGAAGGGCCGCGGTGCGGACTGTCGGATCGTCGAGGATCGACGTCATGTCGAAGCCGATCATCGGTCTCGAAATATCGAGATCGTCATCGGCGTTGTCGAAAAGCCAGGCGTACGGTCCCTTATCGACCCATTTGTCGAGACGGGCGATCAAGCTGCCTTCGGTCCTTTCGCTGCCGGCGAGCAGTGCCCGCAGCGACGAAAGACGACGATACGACCTGTCCTTCGTCTTGAGGACCGACTTGATCGCATTGCGGATGATCGATTCTTCCTGCGGGGTTAGGCTTTCGCCTTCCTTCGATGGCTTCAGCATGAAGCTCAGTAACCCGTAAAGGAAAACGCGGTTCTCCTCGGTGTCGTCGAGCAGAAGCGGATTCCAACCCGACGGCTGTCCGGGCTCAAGCGACATGTAGGTTCCGCCCGCTGCACGTACCATGATGTCAAGGCCGCGATCCTTGTCGAAGACGATGGTCTTCAGTCGCGGACTGACGCGATAGGCTTGCAGGATCAGGAAGGCCATGATGACGGTCTTGCCGGACCCGGTCGGGCCGAAGACGGTCGTGTGCCCAACGTCGCCCTGGTGGAAGTTGAAGAAGAAGGGCGTGCCTGACGTCGTCTCGAAGATCGTGATCGCCGGCCCCCAGTGGTTCCCGTCAGGTTTGCCGTAGGGATAGGCGTGAAAGCTGCTCAAGCCGGCGCAGTTCAGCGTGGAGATCAGCGCACGCCGCGCGATATAAGCCTGGTTGCCGGGCAGTTGCGCCCAGTAGGCAGGCTCCGCATTTAAGTCTTCGCGGACATAGGAGGCGCCGAGCGCGCCAAGTTCGTTGCCGATCAGGGCCACCGCATCGTCGAGCTGGGCGGTGGTTTTCGCGACCGGCATCACAGTGAGATGATGCTCGGTGAAGGCAACCCGTTTGCGGGCGAGTTCGTCCCGAGCGATGTCGAGATTGGCCTGGACGCTTGATCCGCCTTCGTCGGCCTTCGACATCTGTCGGTCCAGCCGTTCGATCCGACTGCGCGCCGCCATATCGTCGACAAAGGACATCGACTGGGTCAGCATCAGCTCGAATGGCAGCTTGAGGATATAGTCAAGCATGCCGGCGCCGGTCTCCGGCGGATACTCCTTCAAGGAGACCATCGCCGCGTAGCGGTCATCATTCGGTATGTCGCCCTGCTGGTGGATGATGCGGTTACCGATTGACGTTCGGCGCGCCGGCAGCATCTCGTCGATCGGGATGTTCCCAAGACGGATCGGCCGGACGCGTCCGCCGTTCAGCAGTGTGTAGAAGAACTCACATTGTTCGGAGAACCAGACTTTGCGTGCGGTCTCCTCGACGACCATGTCTTCCAGCACGTCGCGGAAGATCGTCCTGTTGTCGCCGACGTCGACCTGTACGCGTTGCACGTCGCGCAGGACCTTCGGGCCATAAACGGCAAGCGATTTCTCGAGCGCCCGCGTTGCCTCGACCAGCTTGTCACGCATCGCGCGGAACTGTTCCTTCCGTACGATCGTGCCGCCGGCCCCCATGAGGCGGGAGAGCGCGGATCCCTTGCGGAACATCGGGCGCACGACCAGCGAGACATACGTGTCGTTCACGAACATCTCGTTCTTCGAGATGCTCGACTGATAGACGTGATCGAGACGATCCATAAAGGGATCGGCGAAGGCCGACGGCAACGACGGCGCAACCTTGCGTCTGATCACATGGGTATAGAGTGCGAAGCTGCCGATGGAGGAGATCGCACGGAAGGCGGCGTTGCGCTGCCGCTGCAACATGTTGATCGTTTCGATATCGGCCGTCTCGAAGGAAAAGCCGGTGAGCTTTAGGGTCGAGACGAGGCAGTCGTTCTTCAGGCGGATGATGCCGTTTTCAATCGGGACGTAGAAAGGAACATGCGTCGCGACATTGCGGTCCGCAAAGATCTCCCAACCCTTCGACAGACTGCCTTTCAGCGATCTCGCCATTGTGTTCATCGCTTACACCCCGTAGGTTCTGACGCCGCCACCGAGCTTTCGGCCAAGAGGGTTGACACCGCACATGCTGAGGCGCCCGACGATCTCGAAAAACCAGAGATCGAGCTTGACGGTGAGCACGTAGAGAATGCTGTGGAGGACCATGAAGGAGACCGGGAACCAGAGAATGGATCCCAGAATCATGAAGACCATCAGCGAAACAAAGCATTCCGCCAGGAAGTAAGTGTACGGAATTCCCATCACCGTCGGCGGCCGCGTCAGAGCTAATATAACCGGATGGGATTCGATATATTCATCGCCTCCGTCGGCCGTGTTGCCCGATCCCGCCATGATCAAGATCCGCTACCAGCGAGGAAGTCGACGAGCTCGGCTGCGGCAAACATGCCGGCAAGGCTTCCCCCAACCCGAAGCAGTGCTCCCCAGGACCAGTAGCCGAAGGCTGCGGCGAGAAACATGCCGATGAAGGCGATCGCTCCTACGGATCGGCCGAACGGGCCGGTAAAAAACTGCACGAGCCGGTCAGCGGCGTTTTGCAGCGCATCGAGGTTCTGCGCCGCCGCCGGCTCGTACTGGCTGACGAGTAGGATCAGGCTCGCCGCAAGCACGACGGCGGCATTACCGACCCATTTCCTTCGGGCCATTGAGGACCAGGCAACGCTGCCATAGAGAACGGCTGTCTGGACTGCAAACGCGATGGGATTCATTGAGACACCTCTTCCTTGACAATTTTGACCGGCCCGCCGGTATCCTTCCGAGCCTCATCACGCTGAGGACGGACATCTGGTGGGGACGGTGTAGCGGCTGAGAAAACAAGCATGGGGGATTTGGCCCGGTCGGCGCGTCCGGTACGGCGCTTGGAACTGGGCACGAACTCTGACGACGAGCCGACTCGTGGGATGGTCGGACCGGCCGATGTGCCGGTATAGTATCCGACGACACGCGTTACATAGTCGGCGGTCTCGCGGATCAGCGGCATCGAATGGCGAAGGTCTACATTCGGCTCGCCAGCATTATATGCGGCGGCGATCAGCACGGGATTTTTGTACTTGGCGATCAGGACACGAAGGAACCGCGTGCCGGCGCGGATATTCTGTAGGGGATCGGTCAGATCAGTCGCACCGAAGGCTTCGCCGATCCGTGGCATGACTTGCATCAAACCGATGGCGCCAGCAGGACTCACCAGGTCTGGATCGAATGCGGCATTTTCGGCCCGCATGACCGAGAGCACCCAGTTCGGATCAACCCCCTCCTTGCCAGCGACAGTTAATGCCAGCTTGGCATAGTCCGTGGGGATACCGGATAAAAGATCGGGTCGGACCTGTGCGGGCGGCACGCTGATATCGACATGAGGCTCGATTGGCTCCTCGGCGAGACCGGGAAGAGATTCCCGGTCTCGCGAGTAGACGCCGACCAGCGAATGCACCGCGCTTTCGCGCCGTGCATTCGTGCTCCCACCCGCTAGTCCTGATGATTGGCCAGCACCGTCACTAAACCCTCCAATGAAATCCAACGGGCGCGCGGTGGCACGCAGCACATCTTCATCGACCGGTCCGCTAAATCGCTCGTTGAAGCTGGCAGGATCGATCGTCGGCACATCCTGCGTCGAGGCAACAGATGCGAAGGACGCCGGATTTGGCGGCAGGATTGCGGCCCTGGCCGCCTTCAGCTCCATCCCGCTGGAAGGATGATCGACTTGCGTCGATATTCTCGACGCGATGTGATGGCTGCTGTCATCTGGACCGGAGGCAAAACCGGTGAGGAGAAAAGCCGACGTGCCGGCGATCCACAGCGCGCTCCGCGACCATGTCTTGTGCGGTCTCTTCACAGACGAAAGCGGGATGCGATCCATGGTCGAACCAATGCAAACTTATACTGCGGTATAAGAATTTGAACTGCATTCGGCTGCGGAAATCAACCCTAAAGTTTAACTGGAGTATAATTATGTCGTAGCTGCGCTACGTCACGAGGAGAGCTTCCTAAAGGAATTCAGTCGTTTAGCCGCGACCATTTATCCGGTGTCCAGCGATACCGAAGCTGTTCCCGGTCTCCCAAAATGCGAGCAAGACGGACCGCGGTTCCGCCCTTGACCAGTATCGAACCGGCTTCAGCGCCCGAGCTCCCGGCAGAGATTCGGCACACGAAATTGGGCAATTCCCTCTTTATCCTCGCCACTGGATAGCAGGACTCGATCTGGTAGCGTTTGCCGTTGCCGGCAATCGTCGGGCCCCTCTCCTGGACGGGGCCAAGACGCTCGCGCCCGAAGTCGGTGCCATACTCAAGTTGGCACTCGACGATGTTGCTGGAATAGGCTTTGCAGGCTGCAAGGCTGAGATACGCAAACGGCGCCGGCAGCTGTGGCTGCGGCCGCTCAACCTGGTGACCACATCCTGCCAGCGCCGTCATTGCTGCCAGAGATCCGAAGAGCTTCGTGAAAATCCGCATAGTGCTTCTTTCTAGCTTGCCTGCCGATAACCGGCATGTTCGAGAGCTTCGAGAAAAAGGTCGCGGGCAAGCCCGCAATAGGGTGACGATGTCTGAGCCAAGTGAAGCTGGGTGAGCACCAGTCCGAGATCGAAAATGGTTGTCACAACATCCTTCAGGTCATCGTTAAAGGTGTCCCGCAACATCTCGCGACCATCGTGGCCTTTGACCACGATCGCGTAGTCGTCACGTGCGATGCTATGCCAGAGCTCGATCATGCCGGTTTCACCGTTTGCGCTTTCCGTGTCGCAGATGAGCAGGAGCGCATAATCCGGATCGCGCATAGCGCCTTCCTCTATCGAGGTCTCCCCACGAAATTCCGTCAGCACCACGTCAGAGGCAAAGAGCATCAAGCACTCGTTCACTAGAAGGCGCTTCTCGCCAAGCCGAACAAATCCGTTCATGACAGCGGAACGGATTACGGCGGGCGGAAGGTCTTCTGCGCAGTGTTCACAAATCGATGTCAGTTTGCCGTTCAGGAAGGCGAAGGTGCTGTGGAAACGGTTGACGACGGATCGTTCGACATGTTCGGTCTGACCGCCCAGCGCCTCCACGAATGCGAACGCATCAAGTCGTCTGCGCGGCTTCGCCAATATATCGCTTCCCGAGACCGACCCTGCGTCCCCGACCAGGCTCGAAGGGCCAACCACGACAGCGGCGGACCGCGTCTGTGCACCACAGCCGGGGCAGTCCGCTGAGAATGGCACTTTGTACCATTCTTTCGTCAGGAGGGATCGATTGTGTATCAGTGTCAAATCCGATTGTTGATTGAACGGCCTGTTGTCCGCCCCGCTGGATTGATCAGATGGCGATCTTATACTCTAGTATAATTATCAGCGGCGGATGGTTTGCTCAAGCGGGAAAAGTCTGAAACGTCCCTGGCCGGGTGGCACGAGGATTGATACCGCTTCGAGGATGCCGGGGATGCTCTAAATCGGCGATTCCCTAGCCGCCATCGGGAGTGGATCGGCGCGTCCCCAGAAGCGTAAGCCGGCTCGAAAATATCGCTTCACGTCGTCCGCCCGGATACGGACTTGTTCGCTATCCGGCGACCACCCCGCATTGATGTCCACATATTCGCTTCGATCATAGGCCCATAGCCTTGGAGCCGCAGAGCGTAGCTTGACGCTCGTCCGGCCATCGCCGTGACGCACGACATTTGCCACCAGAAAGGCCTCGATTAAATCCAGCGCAACGTCATCTGGACCACCATCTACGCCGACTTCTCGAAGGCAGTCAGTGAGCAATGCCTCGAAACCCTGAGTACGCACATCGGGGAGCCGTGCGTGCCCGAAAAGGTGAAGCGCCCAGTGACGTAGTTGGCGCTCGAACAAACCCGCGGTCGTCAGCACGAAGGCTTTGGCGGCCTCGTTGCGCGTGTGGGCGTCGACTTGCGCAGCGGTCCTGTCGAGAAAGGCGTCAATCGTATCGACATCACCGAATTGCAGCGGCGGCGGTTCAGGGAGATTGTCAAAAGCCGGCGCCACAACACGCTCGTAAAAGCGAAAGAGATTCGCCTGAAATATTCGCGGCAATTCGTCTTTGGGATGAATCATGGCTCTGTTGGTCAAGGGTGCGGGGCCTGCTTGCGTCCCTGTCTCTCCTTTATTTGACGTATCTCGGCAAGCTGACCCTTGAGGACGTCAAGCGCAACAGTCTCGTCTTTCGACAGATTCTCTAAAGGAATGTGGCGCATTAGCACCTCCAGCGCATCGCCAAGCCGCCCGATTTGCCGGCCATAGCTGCCGACCTCATCCAGGATGGTCTGCTCTGTCTGGGGCGCGGGCGTCGACCCCAGATCGATGTTGATGAACCCGAACTGTGCTCCCTGCTGGTAAAACGTCCATGGATTGATGGCTTGCCAAAGCTTCTCCGGCGCCACCGCAAAGCTGAAGGATTTCATTATGAGGCCCTCTTGGTTGAAGGCGACAGTGTAAATGAAGGAAGGATGTCTGGCGATCGCGCCTATTGATAAATGCGGCGATAACCTGTCCGGCCGATCCGCCGTATCACGCGTCGTTAATGGCGACCATTCTCTCTTTCGCTCATTCCCTCATTGCGCGAAACACTTTTGAGATAATCACGGAAGAGCTCGGTCGCGAAATCACAAATATCATCATTCGCATAACAACCGATCCGCACATCTACCGATTCACCGACGCACGGATATGCCGGATCGCGAGATCGCCGATTCCCCTATCTGCGCGTCGAGCAATTCACTCATTGCGCGCCTCGTATAAACGCCGAGCTGCCAATTCACCTAATTCGCGCATCTACCGATCCGAGTAGCGGGCGAATCGCCTAGTCGCCTCATCGCCGAAACGCTCACACGCGCATCCCTTGATCAGAGCCCTTCCCGACCGGGCGGCTCGCCCTACGCCCCGCCTCCCCCCTTTCCGGCTCTAAAAGCATTGCCGCCAGACATCATTCTCGGCCAGGCATCCAATCGAATTCGGCTGCAGTCGGGATCGATCGGCTAATCGCCCCCCGGGCGAAACGGCTAATGGTATACCATTAGCCTATCCTGCCATCTCCCACCAACTGCCCAGGACGCCGTGCCCGAGGCGCCAATGCTGTTGCGAGTCGTTAGACTAAGCAACAGCGATCACAGGCCCAGAGCCTGGGATCCGCGCCGGAGGAACAGCACGGTGGACAGGGCAGTTGGTGGGAGATGCTGAAGCGAGCCGTCGTCGTGAGCTGTCGGGATGTGCGTGACCGAAGGGAACGGGCATCGATGACATGCGAACGATGAGACGGCGAGCGCCCCGCAGAAGAGGACGAGCACATGGAGCGGATGCCCGAATTATGAGGGCATAGCGCAAGGTACTCGTCCTCTTCGTCTTGTTCGGGGAAGTCGCGGCAGCGTCCGCCTACCGGCCCGAGAGGCCGGGCGGGTCGCGACCCGCTCCGCAGGGAGAGGGGTGTGTGAGGGGAGAGGCGGTAAGTCTCTCCCCTCAAGATCGCGCGCCGGCTCGATGCCGGCAACCGATCAAGGAAATGGAGATGGCGAGAGACGGGCGAAGCCGTCTCTCGCGGGCACGTCAATCGTAGACGACGCGTGCGATGCTGATGCCGATGCTTGCCTCGGCACGGATGGCGCGGAGGATCGGTGCAAGTGTGCCCAATTCGGCATCGGTGAGGTCGACAAGGCTCGGATAGCTGATCGAGACGCCGTCGCAGTCTGCAGAAAGCGCATAATGCCATTCGCCGTTGTTGATACGGTACTCATAGGTGGCGTAGTCGATTTCGAGGTCGTCAAGCAGCGTAATCCGGAAGCGAACGAAGCATTCCTCTTCGCCCTGAAGCTGGAGGGCGGTGAAACCTTCCTCGTCCGTCTCGCTGGCGAGCTGGCGCTCCAGCGCGATGATGGACCGCACGCGCGCCGTTGCGCATGCCAGCCCCTCGGCGAGCCTGTCATGCAGTTCCAACAAGAATTGGTCCGCGCAGCCGATGCGATTGGCAAGGACGATAAGCCTGAAACCCGCCAGCACTGCGAGTTGATGGACGTAGTACCAGTCATCGGACATATCAGTGTCTCCTTTCTGTCTCTGACGAAAGGAGGCCGCACCGTAGCCGCGAGGGGTCAGGGATCGCGGAACGCGACCGCCAGCGGCGGCAAGCGGAGGAGCCGATTTTCTGGCGATGGCCCGAAGGGACGGCGGCTAAAAATTGGAGGGGCCGCGCAGTCCTTGACGCCGGAGTGGCGGGTGTACGATCGGACGTCAGAGTGAGATAGACCACGGCGCCCAAGGCGCCGTGTCCGTATCCGGCGTTCAGCCGGCCATGCAGTCGATTCCCGGTTACGGTTGCGGAAACTGTGCTCAGTGCGACAGCCGCGAGAGGGGGCGTTACCCGAATGGGACGAAACCCGAAAGGGGTTCGGTGAGCGACAGCGAATAGCACCGTCCGCCGGAGGCGGCTCGCCCGTATTACGCAACAAACCCATCATCGCCGTGAATCAATCGACGAGGACCGATTCGAATATGTCGTTGGACGCAAAGCCATGCCTGTTCGATTCTCCGTTTCATGATCGCGCAGCCCTACCAGCTCTATGTCGAACGCACTGACGTCAGCAAGAACATGGCCCGCTTCTATGCCATGTCGATCGAGCCCAACCTGTTCGGCGAAGCTTGCCTCATCCGCCGATGGGGTCGCATCGGCGCCAGGGGCCAAAGACTGGTGCATCATTTTGAGAGGGAAGAGGAAGCGGTCGGGCTCTTCCTCCAACTTCTGCGTCAGAAGCGGAGGCGCGGCTACGGACCGAGAGCGCATTTCCCGCGAGGGGCGATTTCCTAACCGATGGCGGAAGGAGGCCGGCGAAGCGTAGCTTCCGGCTTGAAGCGCCGGTCGATCCGGCGCGACAGGCCAGGCGACATGGTGGGATCCGCCTCAGAAGGGCGGCTCGGCGTCGATAAGACCTTCCTGTTCGGCCATGATCACCGCCAACTCGGCACAGGCGAGTTCGAGTTCGAGTTCCGTTTCACGGCGCTCGACCCGGTCGTAGGTTGCATTCATTTCCAGGCGCAGCTCTTCGATGTGTTGTTCCAGAAGCATCGTCGTCGTCTCCTTGACGTTTGTGAAAGACGACGCGCGCGGTCATGGGGGCGTGGCGGGGTCAAGGATCGCGGAACGCGACCGCCAGCGGCGGCGAGTGGGGGTGCCGATTTTGTCGGAGTGCAGGGCACCGGAGCGGAGGCAAAATTGGGGGCACCGCTTGTAATTGAGGCCGTCATGCCCCCGTGGCATCCTCGGACCGACTGAGCAGACATTACCTCTCCGTACCGCACCCGACGCGGAGACGGGCTCGATGCCCGTCTTCGGGTCATCTGACACCCGACCATGTGAATATCTGTGGAGATCCGGGCTTTCCGCGCCATTTGCCGCGGCGTGTCGATGACAGCTCAGGTCGACAGTGGCAGGGATTCTGCATCTAAAACACGCGGAGACAACAAATGACCACCACCAACGAAATCGCCGATAAGATCGCGACCGAGCACAGCCTTACAAAGGCGCAGGGAAAAGCTATCGTCGAGGCGGTGATCGCCTCGATTACCGAAGCTGCTGTAGCCGGCAACGAGACGTCGCTTCCCGGCTTCGGTAAGTTCAAGGTGAAAGCGACACCGGAGCGCGAAGCGCGCAATCCTTCGACCGGTGCGACGATCAAGGTTGCCGCCGCCAAGAAGCTAGCGTTCACGCCGGCAAAGGCTCTCAAGGATGCGCTGAACAAGTAAATCTTGCCAGCCAAGCAAAAAATAGCCCGGCACCGTGCCGGGCTCTTTCGTTTTCGGTGTCCGTCAGCGAGCGGGTGTCCCGTTGATAAGATCCTGTATGATCGGGTCGTTGACGGCGTGATGGGCTTCGCGAGCATGGTCGTCCAGCAGTTTGTGAAGAATGCCGGATGCCAAGGGTATGAAGTCGAAACCGCGTGCGATCGCCGCGGTCCTCAGTTGCGACAGTGTTTCGAACTCCCGGAAATCCGTGCCCAGCCAGAGTTCGAGGTCCTCGCCTCCGGCATCCGGAAATGCCTGTAGGAAGAACGTCTGAAGCGGACGGTCATAGCCAATGGTAGCGTCTGGATCGGCGTAGCAAGATGCGGTCCTGGTGACGGTTATTGTGTAGCGGCTCATGGCGGCCTCCTTTGAAATGTGGCGCCGGCCCCGATTGCGGGGCCGGCGGTGCGGTTCAGGCCGGGCTGTTCCAAAGGATGACCTTCTTGCCGGGCTCGCCGCCGGGTGCCGGGGCGACGTTGCCGAAGATCACGCCGATCTCAGGCGCTTCGAGCTTCGTGGAGATGTATTCCTCGCCGGTCTGGCGGGAGATGCGGTTCCAGCCCGCGCCGATCTCGAAGCCGGTCTTGCGGTGGATGATGCGGTAATCAGGGGCTTCTTCGCTCGCCTTGCTGGCGTTCGGGACGAGGGCGATCGGCGCGTTGACCCGGATGGTGGCGAAGACGCCTTCGAGAGTGCCGTCGGTCTTTTCGGTGAGGGTTGCGATCGTGGTAGCCATGGGATTGTCTCCTTCGTTGCATCGGGACCATTCCCGATGGCGCCCGAAGAAGGGGCCGCGCCGCAGGCGTCACCGAAGCTTTAGCGAAGGGGAACCCCCTTGCGGGGTTGACGCTGAACGCGGCCGGTCCCTTAGAAAGGCGACATAGAGAACGGGAATGGTCCTTGATTGCGACGTCAGCAGGAGACCTCGCCTTGGGTGCCTTTGCGGACCCCATGATGAGTGCCGCGCTCATCGCTTGCGTCGGTGGGCGTTCGGGTCAACGAATGCAGGCCTTCCAGGTGGACGCGGCCCAAGCGATCAGCACCATTTCAGTCCCATCGTCATTATCAGAGATGGCTTCGGTAGGCGCGGCGCCTGAATTGCCGTGCGCTCTGGCGCGACTGCGCCTCGGGTGAAGTGAGATCACAACAGCGGTTTGATTGCGGAGCCTCGCTCCCGCGCCGGTGATGGTCAGGAAAAGGAGACCAGCCGGAAACACCCGGCAGTCGGAGACTTGCCTCGCGAGGCCTGCCTCCGATGTAGATGGCGGCGACGATCCAGCCGCCGGAGATATCCGGATGATGACCGCTTCAGCCTGCCGCCTCAATCGAGGCGGTTGACCCGGCCGGTTCGACCACGCGTCTCGGCAAACAGTCTGGCGATCTTCACCATGAAGGATTTGCTGAAGCGGCCAAGGATGTCCTGATCGGGCTCGATGTACCAGGAGCGTTGGACGATATCATAATTGTACTCGTCGGCCATGATCCAGCACTGCTTCAGATCGCTCAAGCCCGCACGCTTGCGCTCGATTTCGGGGATTTCCAGAGCTATCCGGCCCGCCTGCGGCGGCTGCGTAGTGATGGCGAGAAGCGCCAGATGCGTGTTTCCATCGGAGGCACTTCGGATGGCAATGACGACGCAGACCGGCCGCTGCTTGCGGCCCTCGGTTTCGCCCCGCTGCTGCTGCCAGGCCCAAAGGTAGGGATAGGAGATGACCTTGCCGGGCCGGAATTCATGACTCATCGTCGTAGCCTTCGCCGCGCGCCAGCCGATCGAGAGCCTCGTCGAACAGTGCTGCATGCTCGTTGGGCATGTCAGAGATATGATAGGCACGGCGGGGATCACCACTCGTGCGCATGCGCTCATAGTGCTCGTAGCTCATCAGCACGAAACGCGGCTTCTTATGGCGGGTGAGCATCACCGGCTCGCGGCTCGCCGCGTCGGTGATATCACCGATCTGCTTGTTCAGGTCGCCTGTCGTGAACTGCTTCATGGCTTTGGTCTCCGGTACGGTTTCCCATATAACCCATTTTTCCCATGTTTTCCATATTTTCCATCTTTCGAGGAAAACGGCGCTCACGCGCCGTCTCCTGAAGCTTGCCAGACCGGGATGCCGAGACGACGCGCCTTGTCGGCAAGATTGCCGGTGATGCCGTTTCCGGGAAAGACGATCAATCCAGCGGGCATGACAGAGAGCATGTCGTCGTTGCGCCGGAACGGGGCGGCCTTGGCGTGTTTGGTCCAGTTCGGCTTGAAGGTGATCTGCGTCACCTTGCGGGCTTCGGCCCAGCAGGCAGCGATCCGTTCGGCGCCTTTTGGCGAGCCGCCATGGAGCAGCACCATGTCGGGATGCTTGGCATGAGCCTGATCGAGCTTGGCCCAGATCCGCTCATGATCGTTGTAGTCCATACCGCCGGAGAAGGCGATCTTGGTGCCGGCCGAGATCAGCACCTCGGTTTCGGCGCGGCGTCGAGCGGACAGGAAGTCCCGGCTGTCGATCATCGCCGCCGTCATGTTGGCATGATTGACCTTGGAGCCGGTGCGTGGCCGCCAGGACGAACCCGTTTGCGCCTCAAAGAGGTCGGCCGCGCAGTCTCGCATGAACTCGAAGGCGTTGCGGCGCTCCAGGAGTGTGATGCCTTCCGCGATGAGCCGTTCGAGTTCGACACTTTTCACCTCGGAGCCGTCCTGCTCACCCTGACCGGTGCGCTGCGCTTCCTCATTACGGTCGAGCTCGCGCTGGATGCGCTCGCCGGCGCGATGGAAGAGATTGGGGATCGACCAGAAGAGGTCTTCGAGATCGGGCTCCAGACGGGTGTCACCGAGCATTTCGGCGAAGGCATCGAAAATGGCGGTGATCGACGACTGGACCTGTGGTTCTTCCGGCAATGGCCGCGGATCGGGCTCGTCCTGGAAGGGACGATAGCCGAAGATCTGCATTTCGTAGATGAAGCGGTCGGTCGGGGAGGACGCGTGGTGGGGCTCGAAGGTGTCGGCGGGGTGAAGGATCAGGTCCATGGTGGTCTCCGTCGGTTTGGGCCGCGCCTCTCGCGGCCTGACGGCGGACCCTGTCACGCGGGCCGAGGCCGGAACCGCAAGCGAAGCGAAGCGGCCCAGCGAAGCGCCGGGCGGGGACAAGAGGGTTTGTTGATCCGCGAGGAATGACTGGCCATCGCATCGGCCCGAAAAGTGGGAACCGGTTTTCGGAAGAGCCGATGCGCGAAAATGGCCTGGCAGGGGAAGAAACCCGACTGACCCGCTGAAGGCCCGGAGGCCCGCGTGGTAAGGGTCGCCTCTCGGCAGGCCCGCGGGCGCGCGCCCATCCATGAGAGCAGTGGACCTGCCTTCGCCAGTGCCGTGGCCGGCCCCCTCCCTCAAGCCCTTGCGCCCGACTTCAGGCGGGCAGAAATGCTATCGCGTCTTCCGGGGCGAGTTGCGCCCTGAGGCTTGCGGTCATCTGGTCCGGACCCAGCCAGCGCAGATCCTCGTTGAAGTCGCCGAGCGCGGGCGACAGCACCAGTGGCAGGATCCCGCACTCCTGAGCCCGTCTGCTCAATCCCTCGATCCCGTGTCGGCCGGCCGCATCCGCGTCGGCGGCGATATAGAGGCGCTGGCATCCTGGCGGGAAGTTGAAGGCCGCAAGGTGAGTGGCCGTCAAAGCGGCGACCATCGGCATGCCGGGCATCACATGCGATAGCGACAGCATGGTTTCGAGGCCCTCGCCTGCCGCCATGACCGGCACAGGTGCATTGACAGGAAAGCAGAAACGGACGCCATTCCCGAGGAGCCTGCCAAGCGCGCGGCGGGGATCGTCTACCCTGGCCTTGTTGACGCGGTCCGGGTGGGGGCTTGATGACAAATAGGTGCGGTGGACGCCGGCGATTGCTCCGGCCGCATCGGTGACGGCTGCGATTAGCGCCGGATAGCTGGTCGTCCGGTCGGTGACGAGATCGCGATAATAACAGGACGAGTGGAAACGCAGCGCAGCATGGGTGGATGCCCGCAAAATACCGCGCTCCCGCAAATAGGTGTCGGCCAATGTGCCCGCCAGTGGCTGCGTCATCCGAAACAGACGGCGCGCCCGCTCCGACGCCGGCCGCTCGACCGCCGCAGGATTTTGGGCGTGCCTCCTCGGAGACGACACCGGATCAGGCCGAGGCAGGAGGAGGAAGTGCCGGGCCTCCTCCGCGACATCGCGGAAGTCGACGAGGCCGCAGGTCTCGCGGACGAGATCGAGCAGATCGCCGAATTGGCCGGTCGCCGCATCGGTCCATCGGCCGGCGCGCGGGCCGGTCAGATGCACGTAGAGAGACCGGCCCTTGCTGTTGGCGACATCGCCGACAAGCCAGTAGTTGCCGGCACGGCGGCCGGCGGAGAGATAGTGGCGGCAGACCGCCTCCGCGTCTTGCGCGAGACGGTCCGCCAGGTCGGCGGCGGAGAGCATGGCAAACCTCCGTCACGACCGGCGCGCAATGTCGATGAGGCGATGACGTTGCAGCAGCTTCGACAGGATCACCGCACCCTCGTCTGTGACAGGCACGAAGAAACGCAGCTTCCAATTGATCATCTCGGAGAACAGGCCGATCGACCGCAACCAATCGCGCATCCCGTCGGTGAAGCCGATGAGCTCGACGCGGTAGTCGTTCATCACCCGCACCCGCCGCAGCGTCATGCCGCCGGCGAGCCCGACGATCGAGGATCCGTCGGCCAGCGATGCCCAGGCCTGGTCCGGCGTGATCACCATGGTCTGGTCGATCCCGAAGTTGCGGCAAAGCCCGGCCAGCCGATCCGGAGCGATGACACGGCCGACGATCCGTTCGCCGTCATCTGTCTGCAGACGCCGCACGCGGCAAAAGTCCTGCGGCAGGAGTTTCCAGATGGGCAGCAACAAACCGCTGACGATATGCATCGTCGACGTCGAAAATTCCGGCACGGCGGCAGATTCGCTCTCCACTTATCCAGCTGTCGTCGACATGGTACGCCTCGATCACGGTTTGTATCTTCTTGTAAATCGCCGGAGGGACTAAAATTCTCAGCGATTCCAACGCCTGCGGCAGGGTGCTTAAGCGTTGGTAGGCGGTATAGCTTGCGGGCAAGAAACGCTTTACGAGGCCGACGTTCGCATCCCTGAGCAGAAGTTGTTCCAATTCATGTCGATCCCAGACCTTGGTCTCAACCGAACCTTGCTCGTTTAATGTATCAAGCATAGATTTGAGGCCGGTGCTTACCGTCGTGGTCGTTACAAGAAGAAAACCATCTGCTTTGTGTTGGACAATTTTGTCCGATACAGAGCCGACGTCCGCCTCAGATACTGATCTCCCTGACTGTGCAAAATCCTTACAGCTAACGAGCCATCGCAAGCTCCGCGAGCCGACCGAGCCCTTTCGGCTTTCGGTGAAAAACAAATCTCGCCCCTGATCTGCTCCACGACCGGACCACTCGGGATTAAGACCGAGCAGCTTTCCAAGCTCTCGAACAAGAGCTTCGAGATCCTCTCCGGCTGGCGAACTGGACTTGGAAGTAGAAAGCTCTTTAAAATCTAAAATGGGCATCAGATCTTCCAGTGATTGTGTCACACTGCCCGTGATCCTTTCTTTCAGACGTGGAACATGCAAGCGTCTCATGTGGCCGTAAGGTTGCCACTCGGCAGATATCCACGGCCGCATTTCGCGTTTCCTCGAATTGAGGTAGATGTAGCCATTTACAACCGTCCAGATTGCCAGCCATGGATGATCCAATTCCTGCAACAAAACCGAAATCGTCACCTGTGCCGTCAGATTTCACCGACAGCCTGCCTCCTGATCGATTGTTGCTCTACGGCCTGCTCTGGCACATTGAAATCTGGATGAGGGAAATGGCTTACGTTGAGCTATCTGCTCGGTATGGCGCGACTTGGCCGACTTACATCCAGGGAAACGAAGCTAGGGCAAAGGCCAGCGACAGCCGGTTAACCCATATGCCGACGAGAGAGAAATCGAAGCTAAGCTACATCCTTTTCTCAAATTTGCAGCGAACGATTAGCAAACATTGGCGGCTTTTTAACGAGTATCTTCCCCCGAAAGACATTTGGAAGGCAAGATTGAGCGAGGTCGATCAGATCAGAAACAGGGTCGCCCATTTCCGAAACGGGCATGAGGGGGATCTTCACCGTGTTGGCCAATTGGTGAACGATGTGGACACCGGATTCTGGCACTTTTGCACGTCTTATAACAACCCGATTCCCATCCTTGATCCTACCAAGGATCCGGTCGCGAAGCGCTTTGCTCCTCTTGATCCTTTTCCCTGGGCCGAAGTTGAGCCGAACACGTTCGCGCGGATCGGGCACGCGCCCCGCGATCTCTCCATGGCCGTGACCGTTGGCGTGTTACGGAGGCCGTGGCTGCGCGCTCAACAGCCCCAATCGATAATGGGACGACCCGGCTTTCTGTATGATGTAAGTCTAGTGGCCCGAAACAGTAGGATATTTGACTATCCCGCTTTTCTTCGTTCGACGCGCCGCTTGCACATGCATGTCTGCCACATATGCCTTGATGCGACCCGCAGCACAATCCGTCTCACAATACCGAGCGTCCCGGGTAAGACGGTCGTACTGCCTCTCCTGGAAGAACTGGTCGAAACAGCTCAGCGCTGCCTCCGCCCTGATGTCAGTCATCGGGACTTTGCGAATTTTGACGCCAAGGTGTCGGCAAGTCGTTTAGCAGTCGACAAGATTGCGCTCGAGTGGCCGGAGTATGTCCTCGGACCAACGAATCCTCTCACGTTTCTTGACCCGTCAATGCCATGCAAATTCTTCCCGCAGGTGTGATTAGGTCCGGTCTAGGACTTGGCGGCGATCACCATCTATTCTATCACACGTAGGGCGCGCCGGTCTGACAAGGCTGGGATTGGCAAAACGAGTGGGTATGCCGGCTCGCCGCGAAGTGGATGGGGTGAAAATGGGGATCCAGGAACTGACAGGTCGCAAGCTTCTGGGTCAGTTTTTTACCCCCGCTTTCGAAGCGAACTCTATAGTCTCCTGGGCAGTCCGGACCGGACATGAGCGCATCCTCGAGCCCAGCGTCGGGGAAGGTGCCCTCCTCTTTCCTGCACTGGCCCATGCACGAACGCTGGATCTCGCTCCTGAGATCCGCGCGCTAGCATGTGATGTGGACAAAAGTGTTATCGACGGGCTTAGAGCAACGGTCGGCCCTGAAGTCGATTTGATCCATGGGGACTTCTTCGAGCTTGACCCAGAGACGACTGCTCCGGTTGACGTTATCTTAGCAAATCCTCCGTTTACCCGAAACCACCAGCTCCCTCCCGAAGTTCGAGCTCGGCTGAAAAAGCGGTACCCAGTTAAAGGAGCGGCGGGCCTCTGGGTATATTTCGCCTTGCATGCACGTAAGTTCCTGCGGTCAGGTGGTCGGATGGCCTTCCTCGTGCCTGCCGCCGCGAGCTTTAGTCGGTATGGCGAAGATCTTCTGCTCCAACTGAAAGACGAATTTCGGGAACTCTCTCTGCAAGAACTCCCGAAAAAACCTTCGTGGATTGGATCGGCGGATGAAAGGGGTGTGCTGGTTTTGGCGGATGGCTATCAGGCCGGACCAGCGCCGGCGATAACTCGTGGTGTTTGGCGCTACGATGGGGTGGCGCGCGGGGGACTGAGCAGAGCCTACGCCAAGACTCCGGCATTTGAAGCGCTGAAGAAGGCGTCTCGACCTCTAGGGGAGATCGCCGACCTCGCTATTGGCCTCGTGACGGGGAGGAACGCAGTATTTCTGCTAAACCAGCAAGATGTTGCAAGGTATCGGATTGATCAGCACGACCTCACTCCTGTTATCACACGCGCCAAGCATGTCCGCGGAATTGTGGTTGATAAGGCCGATCTCTGCGGCCTCGGTCACGACGGGGAGAAAACGTGGATGCTCACACCCCGGGAATTAGGTGAACGCGGTAGCGGTGTTCGTTCGAGATTGGCGTTGATTGATGCAAGGGCAAGGCGGGAAACACTTTGGCTCAATAAGAGGTCACCTTGGTGGATGGTCGGCAAGACTGGACGATGTGATGCCGTTTTCACCTATATGAATGATAAGGGACCCCGCTTAGCCTTGGTTGAGGACGGTATTTTCTGCACAAACACCCTACATCAGGTCACCTTCAAGCAGGCAACCAGGGAATGCGACCGGCTATCGGCAGTCGTTTCGATTCTGTCGACATTCGGTCAGTTGTGCGCGGAAGGGATTGGCAGAGGATATGGCGGCGGACTGCTGAAGTTCGAATTGCAGGAGGCGCGATTGATGCCCATCCTTATGCATGCTGACGGTGTGACTTCCGAGGCGATTTTCGATATCGACAAGAAACTTCGCTGCGGTCAGATGGACGACGCCCGGCGCCTCGCCGACGCAGCGGTACTTCCGGCAATCCTTGGGGCCGAATGGCGGGCAGCCGCGCGTGAGCTCGAGGAAATGCTTGAATACGTCCGAGGCGCAAGACGGCGCGGAGAAGCCCGCCAATTCGAGTATGGCCATGACTGAGAATGTCACTTTTCATGCCGATGCGGCAATCATAAACCGGCTTGGACGCGAGCTTGTCGCGAAGCAGGAAACAGCCCTGGTAGAGTTGGTGAAGAATGCCTACGACGCCGATGCTACCTCTGTTGTCGTCTCATTCGAAGGCCGCGGAGGTCCAGGCACCGTTCTATCGATCCAAGACAATGGCATCGGTATGTCGCGAGATGATATTGTGAATGGCTTTCTGCGGCTCGCTTCGGATCTAAAGGTCCTCGAGCCCAAGTCCCCATTATATGAGCGCACTAGGGCCGGTCGAAAAGGGATCGGAAGGTTTTCGGCGCAGCGCCTTGGCGATCGGCTTGTTCTAACCACACAAGTCGAGGGTCAACCGTCGGCGTGGCAACTCATCGCTGACTGGAGCCAATTTACATCCGGCAAACGTCTCGATGACATATTCGTTACTCTCCAAGAGTTACCTGCCACTGCGCCAGGGACAACGTTGAGAATCGAAGGGCTGCACGACGATTGGACGCCCGGCCAGATTCGAAGCTGCTGGCGCAGCGTGCTCGCCTTGCAGCAGCCCTTTCCGGTTAAACCTGTAAAGGACTC
Organism: Rhizobium sp. KNZ2-6A; assembly: GCF_056755475.1. Lineage (NCBI taxonomy): Bacteria > Pseudomonadati > Pseudomonadota > Alphaproteobacteria > Hyphomicrobiales > Rhizobiaceae > Rhizobium > Rhizobium sp. KNZ2-6A. The sequence continues at coordinate 24,524 of NZ_JBNDIC010000060.1, forward strand.
AGCGATCGATCCGGGATTTTCAGTCGAGTTTCGTGACGGAGGCGGCCTTTTCCAGGACGAAACGGTTGTGGCCAACATGCAGACCGAGATCCTTGATCATTTACCCGTTGTAATAGAGATGAGGGTGGATCATGAAGGCAAGGCTTCATGGAGGATAACAAAAAACGCCTTCGGGGAATTGCGTGCATGGCGACCGATCCATCACGATGCTCGCGACAACTCCGATCCGCCAGCTTATTCGTCGCTTCGTGATGTAGCGATGAAAGCCTACCATGTGATTCTTGAGCCAAGCCTGCTTCCGAGTGTGGTCTTCACGCGCGTCAGAGATATCCTTTCTCGTGAGGGAGGTATCAGGCTTTACAGAAACGGTTTCAGGGTTACGCCCTACGGCGAGCGCGATGACGATTGGCTTGGGCTTGACGAAATCTACAGTCGCCGAAACTACCTCGCAAACCTTGCAAATCGACATTTTTTTGGCGTTGTCGAAGTTTCGGATCCAGAGGGTGTTTCTTTTGAAGAGCACACTTCAAGAGAAGGATTGATCGAAACTCCTGCGTTTCGTGAACTCCGAGATCTCACATCATCGGTCCTGATCACTGCTGCCACCGAAATTCATGCTGACCGCGGCCGCAAAACCAAGACCAACGCTCCCTCGCCGAGGCCAGAAGTAACAACAGCACTTTCCGAAGCGCGAGCGGCGATGCGTGCGGCACGCGAGGCGGCCGAGGTAATTGCAAACTCTTCACCCGATCCCGCACCTGCAAAGCTCCTGGTGGAAAGTGCCGCAGCGGCTGAGAAGATATTCGAGCAGCAAGAGATTATCATAGCGACAGAGCAACGCCGCGTTGCCGATGAGATCGCGATGATGAGGCTTCTCTCCTCTCTAGGTATGACAACCGCCGAGTTTAGCCACGAGACGGGAATGGCATTCGAAGCCTTCAGGTTGGACCTTGAGCGCGTGTTCGACGTGGCGATCGCAGCAATGCAGGACGACGATAAGTTCCTTGCGTTGGCATCGCGGGCACGAGAAGCTTTGGTTCGTCTGGACACTTTGACAGGCTATCTAAACGCTACGGTTGCCAGCCGAGCCCTTCGCGAAATTCATCCTGTAAGCCTAAGCAAGGCGGTTGAGGACTTCGCGCGTGGTATACGGGCACACGCGGAAACCCAGTCCACGACGATCGAAATAGCAACGCCGCCGTTGGATCCCCTGTATACGGTCCCTATGCACGAGGCGGAGCTCGCATCGGTTCTTCTAAATTTTCATACCAACGCATTAAAGGCGATGAAGCGCACCAGCAACGAACGGAAGATACTCGTTGCGGCGGATCGAGACGCAGAGGACCAGCAGGTTCGACTACGGTTCTGTGACACCGGGGACGGCATTCCTGTTGAGATGCGGGAGCGGATATTTGAGGCGTTCGTGACGCGACAGAGCGCGCCAACTTCGAGCGCATCTGACAATGAACACGCTCAGGGCACTGGGCTAGGTCTCTGGATAGTGGAACAAATCGCGACCAATGCCGGTGGCAGCGTGGCGGTCGTCGATCCACCTGAAGGGTATTCAACGTGCTTTGAGCTCCTACTGCCTGAGGAGAACGACGATGGTTGATAGAGACCAGGTCGAAGGAAAGTGGCTTTTTGTCGACGATGAGGAAGCGAGTGCTGCCTCGTACCGGGATGCGTTTGCGCTGGCATCTGAGCCACTTGAAATCGTTGTCGCTCGGCCGTCGGCCGGCCGCGAACTGCTCTTGACGGGCGCGCATCCAAAGGGCGTTTTAATGGACGTCGAGCTGTCTGGGGAGGCTGGTGAGCACGGTACTGGCCTAGGCTTGGCACAAGACATACGGGCTTTGCAAAAAGCCAACGGGATACCGGAATATCCGGTTATTCGGTTTGCCAATACACAGCCTATACAGAGGAATGTTTCAGGAGATCCGGCTAGCGACGACCTTTTCGACGACAAGATAAACAAGGCTGAGGTCGGGGAGCGCCGTGACGAATTCGCTCGTAGGATTGTTGGCGTACGAACGGTCTATGAAGGCCTGCTAGCGTTTGATAAGGGTAAACTCGATTTCAAGCAGCTCTTCAATGTTGACGATCAGGGCATCGAGGAATGGCTTCACTCCAGTTTGCTCGCTCGATTAGAGGATGGACATGCGCACGCTACGCACGTGGCTGCTGGGGCGTTCATCCGCTCATTTCTGGGGCCACCTGGCCTCCTTATTAATCAAAACCTGCTGACAACGCGGTTAGGTATTGATCCGGATAGTGCTAAGAAAAACTGGGATATTATCGCCTCGTTTACTAACGGATTCGCTTATACAGGTTTGGGGTATGGGTTTTCGCCGCGCTGGTGGGCACGCGGCCTTGAGGTCGCGTGGATGTCGTTGAAGAGTGCAGCGAGTCCTCTAGCATCGACTCCCTCAGAAGAACGTGCCGCAGTTCTTTCGAAAGAATTGGGTGTCGAACTGACGGCTCTTAAGATGCCTCCTATGAGCCCCGGTGATCGTCCATGGCGGTGGTGTCAACTGAGTAGCGAGCAAAATCCGCCTGAGTTTATGCCGGTCGATCCGAAATACGGTGTGCGCATCACGCCACGGGCAGACCTCGCATCATGGGTGGATCCCCTTTATGCGTCCATTGGGGTTGCGCTCCGAAACAAGGACGATCGACGGTTAAACCGGCGTGATCTCGATCGGTTGGCGGCGGAGCTACGATAACCGTGCTGGATTCGATTATCGAAGATTTCATCGAGCTTCAAAATCCACTTCGCCGAGTTCCTGAAACAGAGATGATCGCGGACGCAATCGCTGTTCTTGATGGCTCTTTTCGGGCCGCCTCTCGCAACGGAAAAATGCTTGCGGGTATCGTGCCGATGATCCCTCCCCGGCAAGGTATTCACCCTCCCAATACCAAGTTGATCGACGCGAGTGTCTCGTTTCGCTTTGGAAGCTCGATCACGAAAGACAGCAAGATCGAGGACGTGTTTTCCGAGATACAGGTTTGCGTTCGCGGTAAACTGCAAATCGATGGTGGCGTTGCGGTATTGGAGGATCACTGGAGAATTGATACTCAGGCCAAAGAAGGTGGCAATCCCCCGAAGGAATCGCACCCTCTGTTTCATTTTCAAAGAGGGGGACATGCCCAAGACGATTTTGCCGGAGTCCCCGGATTTGCCCCGGGACCTGACTTAAAACACACCGGTCTCGAATGGAGGGGGTTGATGCAGAACCCTGGCCCAAGAATACCAGTCGTCCCGATGTGCCCCTCCGCAGCGATTAATTTTGCCCTGGCTCAGCATGATGGAGTCGTTTGGCGGAAGCTTATGAACGATCCCGACTACTCCAACCTCATCGAGCGCTGTCAAAACCGCCTGTGGGCAATGTATGCCGCCGCGCTGCTGGATGAGAAGCGGAGACGAATGTTGCTGGGACTTTTCATTCACTAGCGAAAATGCAAGATTTGCCTACAATCTACAGCACCCCCCATGCCCGAAACCTCCCCCTCCCCGTCATCTCTCTGAGGCCCAGTTCCAAAACAATCCGCCGCGCCGCCTGCGGCGTGACGCCGAGCGTCTTCACCACCATCCCGGCCGACACCAGCGGTTTTGGGGCCAGAACAAGAGCAGTCCGAAATCGTACGAGGCTTTTATCAACCAAAGACAGCCACGGCAGATTTGATGGTGATGCCTCCGCTATGACTACGGCGCATTTGGCGGCCGGTAGCAGCGCGGAAGACCTGCTGCAATTGCAGTGCGGGAGGTACCCTTGACCAAAGGGTTTTCGTGCTTTCCTTGCCGCTTCGGCTTTTCCGCACTGCTTGGCCGGTAACAACGCGCTGGGACCAGCGGAAACCGATTTCATGGAAATACAGGTCGGCAAGTTCCGGGCTGATGTGATGAAAGACGCCTGCAATGGTTCGCCGGACCCGGGCATTGAACCCCTCGGCTGAATTGACGTGGACGGCATCGCGGACATATTCGCGGCTGGAGTGGTTGACCGTCTCGTGTACGGCAAAGCTTTCACCTATGGCCACAAATGCCTTTGCTTCGTCGCTCATCAAATGCGCTCGAAGTTCAACTTGTGTTGCAACTGCTCGTACAGCAGCACGCAATGAAAGGCCGGTAACGACAGCGGCACGGGCATCGCCCGCACTTGAACCTGGGGTGAGGTCTGCCGGTCGCTGCACAATCGCCATGACCGGCGTCTTCTCCGTCTTTACCTGCCCCTTGCGGCCTCTTCCAGGAGGCGGATCATCGGGATGCTTTCTGGGTCTGCCGCCGAGATAGAAATGGTCGACTTCCACCGTGCCGTCGAGCATGTGCTCGCGCGCCACCATGAGCCGCAGCGCATGACCGATCCGCCAGGCGGTCGGTTGGCTAACGCCAAGGGTCTCGGCGAGACGGACCGAGGATAGGCCTTTATCCGACTGCAATAACAGCCACATTGCTTTGAGCCAGGTGCGCAATGGAAGCTTCGTGGCATGCAAGGGTGTATGTGTTGTCACGGTGAACTGGAAGCGGCAATTACCGCTGGAGCATTGGTAGAGGCCTGGCCGTGCGCGGCGCTTGCCCATGTCGCGGCCAGCTATCGCGGTCGAACGCTTGTAACCACAGGCAGGGCAAATTCTGCCATCTCGCCATACCATGCCTTCCAGCAAGCGACGGCATTGTTCCTCGTCTTGGAACGCAGCGACCATGTCGTCCACTGTTCGAATATTAGAAAGTGTCGCAAACATCGTTTCGGACATCATGATCTCCATCGGGATTGATCGAAGAATCTCATGGAAGAACCTCGATTACAAGGACTTCACTGTCTTTGGTTGATAAAAGCCGCGTACGATTTCGGACTGCTCTTGTTCTGACCCCATAGCGTCATCGGTGGAACGTCCACTGCGAGCGGAACGTCCGCCGCGAGTGGAACGTCCACAGCGGGTGGAACGCCCACAGCGTGTGGAGCAGCCGCCGCATGCAGAGCCGGCGCTTGCCGAGGGATCGACGCGGCTTTACCGGGCGGAGCGGCCGAACCAGAGCCTGACGAGCGCACCACTGTTCACGCGCGACCGGGAGGCGGCGGTTGCGCTTGCCGCGCGGTTCGGGGGGCATGTTTCGTATCTGGATGTATCGGCGGCCGAGCTAGCAACGATGAAGCCGTCGCGCACGGATGCGGTCAACCAGGTGGTGGTTCCCGTGGCGCTTGCCGAACGGCGTGTCGTTGCGGAGACCAGGGTTGCGGAAACAAAGGTTGCGGAAACAAGGGCGCAGCGATCGCCGGCGCCGTCATCCAGACAATCGCCGGAGCAGCTTCCCGTACAGGCATGGACGCCGATATTGACGGAGCAGGCGACGGCGCGAATTCTTGCGTTTCGAAGCCGGGCGGAGCAAGCTGTGTCGGGCGCGACCGAGCGGGAGCGCGAGCAGGCGAAACAGGTTGAACGTTCGGCCGCACAGCCGCCGGTCGCCTCGCAAAACGCCGTCATGCGTGAGGATGCGCGCAAGGATGCTCTGGCGGCCGTTCAGCAGTTTGGAGATCTCCATAAACAAGTCCAGGTCTCGCGACAATCGATCCTGCGAGGGGAAGAAACCATGGCAAGTCTTGAGAGCATGCAACGCGGCTTCAACACGATGAATGAAAAGGCGCTGCTGATCGAAGCGGCCCTTCCTCCTGAATATCGGCCGCAGATCGCCGCGATCCGTCAACAAATGCTGGAAACGCAGCGCGACGTGCTCGATGCGCAGCGCAATATCGAGAGCCGGCGCGGCAGCGTCGAAGGTATCGGCGAAGGCGAAGGCCAAGTTCATGTCAAGCCGCGACCCATGAAGATCGAGGGTGACCGGCTCGGTCTTGTGGCGGAGGAGCGCGGCGAGACGATCCGCTACCGGCTGCCGTCCGAAGACGGCAAGCGCGGCCAGGTCGCCTTTGTCGATCACGGCGGCCGGATCGAGATCGTCGCGTGGAGCGATCGTGGCGTGGTTGCGGCGGCGCTCAGGGTTTC
>NZ_JBNDIC010000061.1:0-30253 GCF_056755475.1 Rhizobium sp. KNZ2-6A
TCCTTTTCGAGATTGATAGGCGCCACGGGAAATGTGTCCAACACCCGAAAGAAATCGGCGCTCGACTTCTCGGTGATCTCCGCAACCACAACCTTGAACAGATGATCCTTGTCGCCGAGTTGATTGTACACCGTCTGACGTGACACGCCGGCTCTTGCTGCGATCGCATCGATGCTCGCCGCCGCAAACCCGTCCTCGGCAAAAACGTCTGCGGCCGCGTTCAGGATTGCCTGACGTTTGCTGGTGGCGGGCCGGCAACTCTCTGTCTCGGAAGAACGCGTTGCGGGCGAAGTTTTCATGACACCACCATATAGGACTTGACCAATTGGACAATAGTGTCCAAAATATTTTACAGGAATGACGATTACACGTTGGAACCCTCTTCGTCTTTCCGCTGCCCCATCTATAATCGCCCACTCAATCCCCGTCACATGCTTTTTGTATGAGATTTTACTTCGTCCGGGGAATGGTGTGCGGGAAAGGTTTTTTCCGTGTAGAGCAAGAATTCCGTTTCATCTCCCGGGGCCGGCGGCTCCCATGCCATCGTCCTTGGCCTTCTTTCAGCCGTCGGTCTCTTTGCCCTCGACATGTATCTACCCGCGTTGCCGACGATCAGTCTGGATCTTCACGCTGACAGCCATTCAGTTCAGGCAAGCCTGATCTCATTCTTCGCCGCCATGGCAGTGTCGCAGATTATCTATGGTCCACTGTCGGATATGTTTGGCCGCAAGCGGCCTCTGTATGTCGGTCTGGTGCTCTACATCCTCGGCGCGATCGGCTGCGCGCTCTCCACCGATATTAGCTGGCTGGTCGCCTTCCGTTTCATTCAGGGAACCGGCGCCTGTGCCGGCGTCGTGATTGCCCGCGCCATCGTGCGCGACCTGCATACGGGGGCGGCCGCCGCGCAACTGATGTCGCGGCTTATGCTGGTCTTCAGTATCTCACCCATCCTGGCGCCGCTCGCGGGCAGCATCGTGACAGTCTTTGGGAACTGGCGACTGATCTTTTGGGTCATGGTCTTCGCCGGTGTCGTCGGCTTCGTCGCGGGCCGCTTTTTCCTCGAGGAGACCCGTCCGGTTGCGGCTCGTAGTGAAAGCAGCCTCGGCGGGGCATTGAAAGCCTATGGAACACTTCTTAGGGACCCGTACTATCTCGGTCTGGTGCTGATGGCCTCCTTCGGCATGTCAAGCTACATGATCTATGTCGCCAACTCCTCCTTCGTACTCATCGGCCATTACGGGCTCTCTCCGACCTTTTACAGCGTGGTCTTTTCGATGAACGCCATTGGCTTCATCGGCATGTCGCAGATGAACGGCTGGCTTGCCCGCCGGATTGGTTTGCGCAAGGTGATCCGCGGCGCGGTTTCTGGTTATGCGCTGACGATGTTGGCGCTGGCTGTCCTAATGGCCGGTGGCATCGACAGCCTCGATATCATGGCGGCTTTCCTGTTTGCGGGCTACGCTTTCCTTGGAATGATCGTGCCGAATGCGGCGGTACTGGCGCTTGAACACCATGGCCGCATCGCTGGCACGGCCTCGGCGATGATGGGGACGGTCCAGTTCATGACATCGGCGCTGGTGGTTGGCATCAGCGGTATGTTTATGGACGGTACGGCAAGACCAATGGTGGTCATCATCGCTATCTGCTCGGCCATCGTGCTCCTCCTTTCGATCGCAGTGCTGAAGAGCAGGCATGTGGTGGCGGCTGAATAGATCTTGCTGCCACCGATTGTACCGGCTTGTGCAGGCCGCTCGCACCGAGGCCTCTTCAGCGCGAGCGAAGTGCGCCTTCGGAGCAGCTCCAAAATCTTCGGACAGCGGAGCTTCTGGATTACATCTCTTTTTCCCACCAGCCGCAGGTGCACTTGTGCCCGGGGTGGAGGGGCTAAACTACCCGTGGATGCTGGATTTCCCTGCGCCTAGGCTCCGCGCCTAGGCGCGAGAACGGTCATTGCTGAGAAGTTCCAGGCGATGGTGATGCCCGGACGTGCCTATAGCCGCATGAAGGATTTCTACGACATTTGGATCCTAAGCAGGTCCTTCGATTTCATTGACGATCGGCTGGCGCGCAATTGCCGCTACCTTCGAACGACGTCAAAGGCCGATCCTCACTGATTTACCCGATGGCCTGACAAACGCCTTCGCCAACAACGAGCAAAAGCAGCAACAATGGCGGGCTTTCGTTGGAAAACGTAGTACGGGTCACGCAGATGCGTGGTGATCGGGCCACAAAGCATGTCCATGCCCGACATGACGTTAACGCCAGGGTGCCGTCCAAATGGAAGCCCGGCATTGATGCCGGGCGCCCGTGCGGCTTTTTCTAATCTCGATGCTCGGGCATCGCCTTTAGCTGGTCCTTGGTCCAAGATGTCACGCCGTGAATCTCGCCGCTTTCGTCGCGCATGAAATCAAGATCGGTTACTCGAACCGACACCGGCTTTGCACCGATGCCGAGGAAGCCGCCGACGTCGATCACGACACTGCTGCCACTGCCGGCTCCATGCAAATGATCAACCGTCCCCACCTTGTGGTCATCGGCTCCATAGATGGACGCACCTTCCAGATTGGCTTGTGTGAGTTCATCTTCAGTCAGTCGTATGTGATTGTTATGATCCATGGATCATTCCTCCATTTGATTTCGGATTGAATGCTCGTGATGGCATTGCGGGTGGCATTGCGTTTGCGCATCGCCGCAGGTTTCTGAGCCGACGCTGATCCGGTGAGTGCCGGCGTGCTTGCCTTGTCCGGCTCCGGCGCTTTTCTTGCCGTCGCCATCATTTTTATTGACGGTCGCTAAAGCTCTCCGCTCGACGTCCTTCTCCGATGGTCCTCTGTCCTCATAGCTTCGGCGATGTGATCGGCATCGCGTTTCTGCGTGTCCGTGTGCTTGGATCTATCGCCACCAGGCATGATATTTCCTCCGTTATGGAGGAATGAACGGCCGTGCGGAGGCTTTGTTCCCAAGTCGTAGCGTGGAGGAACACGTTGCTACGACGGGCGTTCGCCAACACCTCAGCCTGAAATAAATAGCAAGAGCAATCGGCGGATCATGAAAGACCGGACAACTTTGAACGATCTCGTCAACTCTATCCCGTGACGTCTTTATCGAGCCAGCCGGAGCACCCCGCCCTGGACCATTGGCGGGACGCCGACGTCACGCAAGCCTGATGCGATAGACGGCGCCATTGCCCCAGTCGGCTGAGAAGAGATCGCCGGATGGTGAGACCGCCAGGCCCACCGGGCTGGAAAGTCCATCGACGAACAGGCTCGTGCGACCATCGTCGAAAACCTCATGGATGCCCGTTCCACCGTAGTCGACCACGAAGACCCTGCCACTCGCAGTCTGTGCGATCCCCGGTCCTGGCGTGCGCAATGCCTCCCCGGTCTCGATCCGGCGACCATCGCCGCGCACGATGGTCACGCCGCCGCTGATGTTGGAGACAACGAACCCGTTGTCAGGACGATGAATGGCCCCAACCGGTGTTCTCAGACCAGAGACAGCGACACTGCGGGTTTTGGCGGCATCGAAAGCGAGAATCTCGTTGGTGCGTCGGTTGGCGACAAGCAGCCGTCCTGCCCGATCGAAGGCTAGCCCCGCTGGCGTCGCGAGCCCCGTAAGCCAGGTTTCCCGACTGCCATCGGGCGTGAAACGATAGATCTCGTCGCGAGAATAGGAAGCAACATAAATGTTGCCCTCCGCGTCGATCGCGAGACCCGAGGGGCCGGACAAATAACCAGCGAACGTCGTGCGCTTTCCGTCCGGCTCGACGCGCGAGATGCGGTCAGCGCTCCATTCCGCCGCATAGAGGTTCCCGCTCTTGTCGAACGCTATGCCAACCACCGAGCTGAAACCCGTCCAGAGACGTTCGGCCTGGTTGGTGCTCTGCGCTGCGGCTGGAGTGATCATGGCGAGCGATGGCGGCACGAGTGCAGTTGAGATGATTGCGGAAAGCATTGAACGTCGGTCGATCATTCACTTTCTTCTCTACGTGGTCGCGAGGACGGGTTGCTCTTGGCGAACTCTTCCGCAGCGATGCGGATCGCCTGCTGTGTCGCTGGATAGCCGCTGTAGGCGGTGAGATTGACCAGCGTTTCGATGATCTCATCCCGGCTCGCACCAACGTTCAAGGCGGCGTTGATGTGGACGCGCAAAGGCGTTTCCGTTGTCGCGGAGCCGATGGCGGCCAAAGCCGCGCAGGCGCTGAGTTCACGGGTCTTCAGATCGATGCCTTTGCGCGAGAAAACCTCGCCATAGGAATGTTCGACGATCATGCGTCCGAGGTCCGGTGCGATATCGTCAAAACTACGGACCACGGCATCGCCTGACGCGGCCGAGCTTTTCGCAAGCAGAGCCTTCCCTCGCTCCAATCGATCCGTCCGACTTTCCGTATTGACGGACCTGGGGATGTCGACCTGAAGCGGCTGGACGCCGAGCGCGAAGACGCTTCGGGCGACCGAGAATGCGTTCAGGGCGGCCGGAAATCCACGGTAGACGCTGAGTTGGATGAAAAGCTCGATGATCTCTTCGCGTGTGACGCCATTGGCAAGGGCGCCGGCCAGATGAAGGCGAAGCGCATCGCTGCGATTGCCGCTGGAGGCGAGCATCGCGACAATCGCAAGCAGCTTCACTTTGTGCTCCAGCCCATCACGGGCCAACGCCTCTCCGAACGCGAAATCGATTGAAAGCTGCGCGAGGTCGGGAGCGGCGGTAGCAAAGCGATCGAAGTAGTCCTGCCCGTCTCCGCCAGCCAGCCGGTGGAGCATGTCCTTTCCAGTCGCTCCTCGACCCGCTCCATCACCTGTCACAGGCTCGATGGGCTGAAACGCCAGCTCGCGTTCGGCGAATACCGAACGAACAATGCCGACAGCATTGACCGTTGCCGGAAAGCCAAGGATCGCGACCGATACGAAGAGCAATTCGACGATCGCATTGGGCTCGCCGCCCGCATTGAGAAAACCAGCTATATGAAATTTCAGTTGCGGTTGGGCACTCCCGTCTGCCAGCAGCATGGAGACGGTGCACAACTGCCTTAACGGCAGATCAAGCCCCGGGCGGGATAGCACATCGCCGTAGGGGTATTCGACGGTGAAGCGTGAAAGGTCGGCGGAGGTTTCCGCCAACGCATTGATCGGCTCGTCGAAGTTCGGGCCGCCGATCCGGCGGAGTATCTCCAAGCCGCGTGAAAATCGATCCTCATGAGATTCCGAGGTCATAGCTTGCGCACTCCTACTGATGGCGAACGAGCCTGCTATAACGAAGGCAGTCTCGATGAAGCGTCGGCGAGAACTTGCTTTTCCCGTTGTGACAGAATGGGAACCTGGCATTCATATTCTCCTACTCTGCTGTCCGCCCCTACTTTCATTCGTGCCGAACATTGCCGAGACGCTTGTGATAAATCCAATTCATTATTAGTATCACCGTGATGAAAAAGGTTCATATCGCCGCCGTCGATCTCAATCTACTGGTCGTCTTCGACGCCCTCGTTGCAGAACGGCATGCTACGCGCGCGGCCGAGCGAATTGGGTTAACTCAGCCGGCGGTCAGCCATTCCCTCAATCGCCTCCGGGCTCTGTTCGGAGACCCTCTGTTCGTCCGATCACCCCGCGGTATGATGCCGACGCCGCTGGCGCAGGACATCGCGCCAAGTGTGCGGTCGATTCTTGAACAGGTTGAGAGCGTCATGCTTGGCGGGCGCGCGTTCGATCCGGCCGAAAGCACGCGGCAATTCGTGATCGGTCTCTCCGATTATGCTGCTTTCGTGCTTCTATCGCGTCTGACCGCACGGCTCGATCGCGAAGCACCAGGCATTTCTCTGGTGATCCGCAACACAAGCCGCAATGTCGGTTTGCCGATGCTGGACGATGGTACAGTCGAACTCATCGCAGGCAACTTCCCGCCGCCGCCAACCCATATGCGAGAAGAACTGCTCTACGAAGAGGACTTCATCTGCGCCGGCCGTGGCGATCATCCCGATCTGGACGAAGGGCTTGACCTCGACCGTTACCTCTCGCTTCGCCATCTTCAGGTTTCGATGAAGGGCAATGCGAGCGGCTACGTTGATGCTGTGCTCACCGAGAAAGGATTGAAAAGGAATGTCGTCGTGACGGTCGGCCACTTCTTGATGGCGCCGATGCTAGTCGATGCCTCCGACCTCGTGGCAACGGAACCCCGCCGTCTCTTCGCACCGTTGGCTGGGCGGCTCCCGCTCCGACTTTTTCCGCCGCCACTGGATATTCCTTCATTCCGAGTGGTGCAGACTTGGCACGCACGACATGATGCCGACCCAGGACATCAATGGCTACGACGGGTGCTTAGTGAAGTTGGCCAATGGGTTTGAGAGGCCAAAGCCCCAATCCCCGCTGCCGCCTCAACTGCCAAGACACCGCTCCGCCCTGCATGATGCCCGCGACCTCGCGACCGAGCCGTCGGTCAATGACCGGCCGCTACGGGACAAGCGTGAACTCGCAGAACCTTTCGACAATAGCGAACTTGCCGCTCGATAGCTGCACGGTCCCGGTGAAGATGCCCGCAACCGTTTCGCCATCGGTGGCAGCACGGAAAGGCTTCGCTCCCCTGGGCCAGCGCCGCGCCGTTGCGGGCCACCTCGCGCTCCCACTCTGAACGACATATCGTTTTAGACCGTACCCTCACGCGCGGCGGCAGACGGTCGAGGAGCGCCGTCGTCATCTTGGCATCGCCGAACACTGTCGGCCATTCCCCGAAGACTAAGTTCCTTGTGAGCTCCGGCTCACTCCAACACAGGGACAGATCGTGGAATCAGGACCTCGGGCTCCGTATCGTCGATTGCGGCAACGAAATGTCTTGACGGATTTCCTCAACGATCTTTAATTAACTGATCTGCTGGACCAACCAGTGGACCGGGGGGCGCGATGGACGAAAGTCCGATCTTGACCGAGGTACCGAATATCGCGCGGAGCCTCGCCCGCCGAACGGCGCGTGATGTCATCGCCGAGAAGCTGATGGTCCTGATTGCCACCAACATGCTGCGGCCGGGCGACGAGCTACCGGGCGAGCGTGAGTTGGCCAACGTTCTTCATGTCAGCCGCGAAACGGTGCGTGGCGCTATTCAGGCGCTTGCCGCGCAAGGCATCATCGAGGTTTCGCATGGCAGCCGCAGCCGCGTCTGTGAGGTCGACCTCAGCCACATTACTGTGACGATCGCCTCTCCCAATGCAATAGATGGCTATGATCTGGAATCCGTCCATGCCGCACGTCTTCATATCGAACTCAAGGTTGTCCGCGACGCCGCCGAGCGCATCGATGACATCACCTTGGCAAAGCTGCAGGCCCTGCTGGAGGCTCAGCGTCTCGGGGGCGACGATGCGATGCGTTTCTTGATCTGCGACCGCGAATTCCACGTAGCCATCTACCGGGCTTGCGGAAATCCGCTCCTCGCCGCCTTCGTCACCGATTTATACACTTACATGATGAATTACCGCCGCCATGCCATGGCCAAACCGGGTGCCATCGAGGCGAGCTACAGCGATCATCTGGCGATCTTTGAGGCGCTCACTCGCCATGACCAAGACGCTGTCGTTGCGGCGTTCGAGCATCATCTGACGCGTATTTACGACACGACCAAGGTTCAACTGGCGAGCGGCAATCCGGTCTGATCTGGCCAGTATAAGGAGATGTGGCTGAGATGCATGCGAGAGAGATAAAGATGCCGGTCGGCGGCGGGGGATAGGACGTCGAAGTTGGATTAATGCATTCTGGCGGTTCGTGCTTCGGAGGAGGGCTGACCGCAAGTCAGGCAGGTAAACGGTTCTGGGAGGGGCTTTTATGGCAGGTGTCGAGTTTGTCGATGTCAGGAAATCATTCGGGGCGTTCCCGGTTATCAAGGGTGTGAATATCGACATTGCGGACGGGGAGTTCGTGATCCTAGTCGGACCATCCGGATGCGGAAAATCCACGCTTCTGAGAATGCTTGCCGGTCTCGAGAACATTTCCGCCGGCGAGATCCGTATCGGCAATCGCGTGGTCAATGGAATGGCGCCGGGCGACCGCGACATCGCTATGGTGTTTCAGAATTATGCGCTCTATCCGCATATGTCGGTGGCACAGAACATGGCTTTCTCGCTGATGCTCAAGCGTGCGCCGAAAGCGGACATGGATCAGCGTGTCAAAAAGGCCGCGGACATCCTGGGCCTTACCAAGTTGCTCGATCGCTATCCCCGCCAGCTTTCCGGCGGCCAGCGCCAGCGTGTCGCCATGGGCCGGGCGATCGTGCGCGATCCGCAAGTTTTCCTGTTCGACGAACCGCTTTCCAATCTTGACGCCAAGCTCCGGGTCGCCATGCGCGCCGAAATCAAAGAGCTTCACCAACGTCTCGGCACCACGACCGTCTACGTCACACATGATCAGATCGAGGCCATGACGATGGCCGACAAGATCGTCGTCATGCATGACGGCGTCGTGGAGCAGGTGGGAAAGCCGCTGGATCTCTACGACACGCCCGCCAATCTTTTCGTCGCGGGCTTCATCGGTTCGCCGGCGATGAACATGATCAAAGGCCGCCTCGATACGGAGAGCGATGGTCGGTTCATCGCGTCTGACGGAACTGTCCTGCCCATCGCAAATCCGCCCGCTGGCGCCAGGGGGCGCGACCTCGTCTATGGGCTGCGTCCGGAATACATCACGCTCGATGCCGAGGGGCTGCCCGCGGAAATCATCGTGATCGAACCGACGGGCTATGAAACGCAGATGACGGTCCGGTTCGGCGGCAGCGATGTCAACTGCATCTTCCGGGAGAGGATCAATGCCAAACCCGGCGATACGCTGCGCATTTCCATCGATGTGCCGCATGTCCATCTCTTCGACGCCGAAAGCGGTCAGAGATTGACGATTTGATGCCGCTTCGGTGCGGAGCCGGAAGAAGAGGAGTCTTCCGGCTCACCCATCGATGCGGAAGCATTCGGCCGGTTCGAATGCGATAGTCGTCGTTCACCAAACGGGAAGGTGGGCGCCGGGCGAATTTGCTCCCGTTTTCAAAGGAGGAGTATCATGCCATTCAAGAGACGTGACTTTCTTGCCGCATCGGCGGCGGCCGCCGGCATCGCCGGCCTTGGGCCACTCGGTATACGCCCATCTTTCGCCCAAGCCGAACCCGGCTACACGCCCGAAAAGGGCGCAAGTCTCCGGCTGCTTCGCTGGACACCCTTCGTCAAGGGAGACGAGGATGCCTGGCTTGCCAATACCAAGAAATTCACCGAGGCGACGGGCGTCGAGGTTCGTGTTGACAAGGAAAGCTGGGAAGATATCCGACCGAAGGCTGCCGTCGCCGCCAATGTCGGCTCCGGTCCCGACATGGTGATGTGCTGGTTCGACGATGCTCATCAATATCCTGACAAACTCGTCGACCTGACGGAGCTCGCCACCTATCTCGGCAATAAATATGGCGGCTGGTATGACGGCGTGCGCGGTTATGCAACCCGCGACGACAAGTTCATCGCCATGCCGCTGACGGCGATCGGCAATGCGGTCGTTTATCGCGATAGCCACGTAAAGGCAGCGGGCTTCAGCGAATTCCCCAAGGATACCGCAGGCTTCCTGGAGCTTTGCAAGGCGATGAAGGCGAAAGGCACACCCGCCGGCTTTCCGCATGGCAAGGCCGTCGGCGATGGCAACAATTACGCCCATTGGCTGCTTTGGAGCCATGGCGGCAAGATGGTGGATGAAAGCGGCAAGGTGACCATCAACAGCCCTGAAACGCTGGCGGCTATCCACTATGCGCAAGCCCTCTATGCAACCTTCATCCCCGGCACAGAGAGCTGGCAGGACATCAACAACAACCGGGCCTTCCTTGCCGGGCAGGTATCGCTGATCGCAAACGGCGTTTCGGTCTATTATGCAGCAAAGAAAGATCCGAAGCTTGCGGAAATCGCGGCCGATATCAGAACCACAAACTTCCCGATCGGCCCGGTCGGCAAGAGTGTCGAACTGCACCAGACAAGCTCGGTGGTTCTTTTCAGCCATACCAAATATCCGGAAGCCGCCAAGGCCTATATCAAGTTCATGATGGAAGGCGACCAGATGAACGCCTGGATCCAAGGATCGAGCGCCTATTGCTGCCAACCGTTGAAGGCCTTTGCCAACAATCCTGTCTGGACCGCCGATCCCGTTCACGCACCCTATGCGCGCGCCTCGGAAACGCTGCGCCCGAACGGCTATGCCGGTCCACTGGGCTATGCTTCGGCAGGTGTGATGGCCGATTACGTGCTCGTCGACATGTTCGCCGCTGCCGTGACCGGCCAGATGACGCCGGAGGATGCGATGAAAGAGGCTGAGCGACGCGCAAACCGTTATTACAAGGTTTGATCCCCCAGAAGATCTGCAGCATGCCGGCGCCGGCATGCTGCGACCGTCCATCAGGAGATAATGCCATGTCGACCGTGACATCCGGCGATACGACGCGCGGCCCGATCAGATCGCTCATGCAGAACAATAATATGCTCGGCTTCCTTTTCATGTTGCCGGCGGCCATCTTTCTGGTTTGCTTTCTGACTTATCCGCTGGGACTCGGCGTCTGGCTCGGTTTCACGGACACGCGGATAGGGCGCACCGGCAGCTTTATCGGATTGGAGAATTATGAATTCCTGGCCCATGACTCCGTCTTTTGGCTTTCGGTCTTCAATACCTTGCTCTACACTTTCGTAGCTTCTGTCCTGAAATTCGTGCTGGGCCTTTGGTTGGCGCTGCTTCTCAATCAGCACCTCCCGTTCAAATCCTTCTTCCGGGCAATCGTGCTCCTGCCCTGGGTCGTGCCGACGGTGCTTTCGGGATTGGCATTCTGGTGGATCTACGACTCCCAGTTTTCCATTATCTCGTGGTCCCTGATGAAAATTGGCCTGATCCATAGTCCGATCAATTTCCTTGGCGATCCGACCAATGCACGGATCTCGGTGATCATCGCCAATGTCTGGCGCGGCATTCCCTTCGTCGCGATCTCGCTGCTTGCCGGCCTGCAGACGATTCCCGCTTCGCTTCAGGAAGCGGCATCCCTTGATGGCGCTACGAGTTGGCAGCGCTTCCGGTATGTAACGCTGCCGATGTTGACGCCGATCATCGCCGTCGTGATGACGTTCTCCGTGCTGTTCACATTCACGGATTTCCAGTTGATCTATGTGCTGACCAAGGGCGGGCCGGTCAACGCGACGCATCTGATGGCGACGCTTTCTTTTCAGCGCGGCATCCCGGGCGGTCAGCTCGGCGAGGGTGCGGCAATCGCTGTGGCAATGATCCCCTTCCTGCTTGCCGCCATCATGTTCAGCTTCTTCGGTCTGCAGCGCCGCAAATGGCAGCAGGGCGGACAGGACTGAGATTGGGAGAACGCGATGACCATAAAAACCGAAACGGCCAATGCCGTTCTGACCGACGACATCCAAGGCATGGGCTACCTGAACCGCCTGCCTCGCCGTATCGTCATGCTCTATCTGCCGATGGCGGTCTTTGTCTTCGTGCTTCTGTTTCCCTTCTACTGGATGGCGATCACGGCCATCAAGCCGAATGCACAGCTGACCGACTACAATAACTACAGCCCCTTCTGGGTCGTGGAGCCGACGCTTGATCACATCAAGTATCTGTTCTTCGAGACGTCCTATCCGGGCTGGCTCTGGAACACGATATTGGTGGCGGTGGGATCGACGGTGCTGTCGCTGCTGGCGTCAATTTTTGGCGCCTACGCAATCGAGCGCGTGCGCTTCACCGGCTCCCGTTCGATCGGGCTGCTGATTTTTCTGGCCTACCTCGTTCCGCCTTCGATCCTTTTTATTCCTTTGGCTTTCATCGTCTTCAAGCTTGGAATTTATGATTCCAGACTTGCTCTCATCTTCACCTATCCGACCTTCCTCATCCCATTCTGCACATGGCTGTTGATGGGCTATTTCAGATCGATACCCTACGAGCTGGAAGAAAGCGCGCTGGTCGATGGCGCCAGCCGCTGGCAGATCCTGGTCAAAATTATCCTCCCGCTGGCGGTGCCCGGGCTGATCTCGGCCGGCATCTTCGCCTTCACTCTATCCTGGAACGAATTCATCTACGCGCTCACCTTCATCCAATCGTCGGAAAACAAAACAATCCCCGTCGGTGTTCTGACGGAATTGGTTCGCGGCGATGTCTTCGAGTGGGGGTCGCTCATGGCCGGTGCTCTATTCGGTTCATTGCCGGTCGTCATCCTCTACTCTTTCTTCGTCGACTACTACGTTTCGTCCATGACTGGTGCCGTGAAAGAATGATGAATGCCGCGGCAGCAGATCGCCGGTGCGGCGGTCCGCTCCTCGGCCCTCTGGCGTTCAGACCGCCGGTCAAGGAGCTAGGCTGATGGCCCCGCACGCAGACTCGAAGATTTCCATGGTCGCGTTTGTCAAGTTCAGGCAGCACAGAACGGGAGGGCGGGAGGCATGCTTCCAGGTGCACACTAAATTGGGAGCTTTTAGAAAATGATCAGCTCAGATCCGGCCTCTTTGATCTGTCGGCCTGAAACTGATGAGGCGTAACAGTCGCGGCGCGGACCGTCGATGAAGACGAGGATGCGTGATGGACTCAGGAGTAGAGGAGAGCTATATTATCACCAGGTATTACTAGGTGTTTAAGGGGCCACTATGGCAACATCTCTCAAAATTGACGACGCACTGAAAGGTCGCGTCCAGCAGCTCGCCAGCCAGCGCCGCCGCTCGCCTCACTGGATCATGCTCGAAGCCATTCAGCAGTATGTGGAACGCGAGGAAGCACGCGAGAGCTTCAAGCGAGAAGCCTTAGCGTCTTGGGCCAGCTACAGGGAAACCGGCCGCCACCTGAGCGGCGAGGAGGTCCACACTTGGCTGACCACTTGGGGCACCGATGACGAAAAGCCGGTGCCAGAGTGCCACGAGTAATCGTCACCGAAGGCGCTGTGGAAGGCTTGGAGCGATGCCGGCGATTCCTCCTGGCCGCCAAGGCCCCGGATGCCGCCAGACGGGCTGGCCAGGCCATCGCGCGGCAATTCCTGTTATTGGAGACGGCGCCGGACATTGGCCGACCGTTCCACGAAGCGCCTGAGTTTCGCGAACTAACGATAGCCTTCGGGGATTCCGGTTATGTGGCCCTTTATCATTATGAGCCGGCTGACGATGCAGTGTATGTCCTGGCCTTCCGGCACCAGAAGGAAGCAGGCTACTAGTTGAACGCAACATGCTTTCAACGCGTGGCATGTTCATCTGTGGCTTTCCTGGCTCAGGCTGCTTCCGGTCTTTGATCTGCGCAAGGTCGCTTTCCATCGATTGGGCGGCAATGATGCCGTAGTCGTTTTGCAGATTGGACCAAAACTCAGGCGCCGTCTTGGCTCCATGTGCTCTCATGGAAGGTCGTAAGCCTTTGAAGGGGGAGAGATGGAATTTGTTCACGCCTCACACAACGACATTCGTTCAGCTCAGCACCTCGCCTCGTCACGCTGCCCTCGTCAACAGGACCTGCATCCGGTAGATTTTCGATGGCTTGCGTCAGGTCTCCGCCTTGAGAGCGTGCTTGACGCGTAGAATGCTGATGGCGACGGTTCCCACAACGACCGGAATGGCGACAAGCATCATCAGGGGATTCAAGTGGAACCCTGCATGATCTGCCGTCTCGAAAATAAACTTCAGCAAACTCAGCAGGTAATAGCTGATTGCAATAATCGAAAATCCTTCTACCGCACGCTGGATCTTGACTTGCGTGGCAGCCCGCTCGGCCATTGCCTGGATCTGCGTCGCGTTCTGGAACTCGATCTCCACTTGAATCCGCGTTTGCAGGAGGTCGAGCAGGTGCATCGTGGCTCTCGATAGTTGATCCAGCCGCAACGCTGTTGCCTCGCAGGTGCGAACCGCAGGCTTAAATCGCCGCTCTACGAAGGTGCCGAAGCGCTGGAAGCTAACAACATGAGTCTCCCGCAACAAAGCGATGCGCTCTTCGACAATCTTCGCGTAAGCAGCGGTTGCCCCGAACCTGTTTCTGGTCTCAGCACTCGCTGAAATGATGTGCGATGAGAGGATGGTGATCTCCGCAAGCAGCTGCTTGTGTGCATTTGCAGGTGTGATCAAGTTTCGGTTCGTCAGTTGGACGAGTCCCGCATCATAACCACCCAGAAGAGGCGCCAGGCGCCGCGCCTCGGGCAATCCGAGGAGCGCCATCGACCTGTAGGTTTCGATCTCAAAGATGCGGCGTACCATTCGCCCCAGGCGATGTGCGTTCAGGTCCTTGTTGAACAAGATGATCCTGCTTGAATTATCATCCCGAACGCGAAAATCGGAACAAACTTGCGCCGAGCCACCGCCGATCGATGATGCGGCGCAATCGCCAAAGTCGAAGGTTTTCAGAATCGGCCCTAGCTCATCAGGAGGGCTCCCAAGGACAAGAATGCTGACGTGGCAAACAAGCAGGGGAGAAATCAATCCTGCGAGCTGCGCGAAGTCACCTTCCATGAGGTCAGGTTCTGGCCACCGCTCCGGCTCGGACTCTAGCTTCCGAACCCGTGTTACCGTCACGAACTCAGTATGCCGCTCAACCCTTACGGAAATGCCGCCGTCGACTTCGAGGGAATCGTGGAACTCCCTGATCGCTCCATCTAAGGGCATGAACGCCAAGTGCTCGACGATCGCCGGACCGCTGAAATAAATCGACGGTCGAGCGTGAAGCTCGGAGTTGAAGTCTGCCGACTTTTGCAAAATTGCGGCTGAGCTGAAGACAGGTGGTTGGGAGGCGGACACAGTCGCCGAAACTGTACCAGCGTCTTCTGTACCCTCGGATGCCACGTCGATTTTCCCCATACCCACAATCCCCCTTGCCGTAGACCTATATGAACTGAATGCTGACAAGTTGAAAGTCCTTGAGGCGGTCCTGCGTGATCGCCGCGACGGTCAGATCGGCGATCTTCCGATTGAGGAAAAAGAGATCTATGCGCGGCCCCGCATCAGCCATGCACAATCGGCCGACGATTACGTCTCGATCGGCCGTGATGTGGAAGCCAGGTTCTCGCTCGCGCCATCCATGCGCATATCCACTTCCGCACCTTCCTCAATGGCAACCGCACCGTCGTCTTCCCGGCAAGCCCAGGCTCCTACACTTCCGAGCGCATGGGGTGAGCGACGGGAAGAAAGGCGGCGGCTTCGGTGATCGAGGCTGTGAAGGCTGCGGCGGCGGGACTTGAGGCGGAGGCTGGTGTAAAGACCGGACTTGTGGTCGTCGTCGTCGGGGACGACCCGGCCACCCACACCTATGTCGGCGCCAAGGGCCGCACGGCCAAGGAATGCGGCTTCAATCGTCATCTGCTGTGTTTCGGTGGGGTCTTTGACCCCACCATAGGTGTCGAACGTTGCCCCCGGACTCCCGGAAAAAGCCAAACTGAGCAGCCTATCAGTCTGTGCCGGCCGGGGACATTCTTCGACGTCGAAAGGGGTCGGAGTTCGGCGCTCAATCACACACGGAAACCCGAATAACCTCCAGTTTCCACTCGATGCGAAATCGAATAACATCTCTCTTTATTGCAGATGGTCAAAGAGAGCATTAGGGATGTCTATGCAGCAAGTCTACCACGGGCTCACCAGGGCGGCTGCCTTAGGCATTCTGATTATTTTTCCCGCTGTTTTCTTTGTCTCCTGCTCGACCCTCGGCGAATCTGGCGGTCAATCTGGTCCCGTAACCGCGAGCAAATCGACAGATCCCGCCAAAGACAAAGCGGCCGCCCGTCGGCGATGGTCAGAGAGAGTCCAACGAGATAATCAGCTAGATCCAACCGGGTCGGCACCGGGTTCCTACGGCTCTTTCGGTCCTCGTTTCAGTTGGTGAGCGCTAAATTTGTAAACTGCCCTGTCTTAGACTTTTGGGGACAATTTCGGAGATCAGCCATCTCGCAGGCTGCGCTCGCTTTGCCACTTTAGTTATGAGCGGTTGAGGTGACACGCAAAACTGGCTATCTGCCAGTCCGTCTAATTCGCGAACAGCAAGGTTATGGCTGCATGGCTCCAGATTTCCTCGTCACCCATTCCGGCGGTTTTCATGCCGACGAAGTGCTGTCCAGCGTCATTCTCACGCGGCTTTTCCCTAACGCGCGGCTGGTTCGCAGCAGAGCGCCGGAATGGATCACGCCCGGCGCCGATCGCATCGTCTACGATGTCGGCAGCGCTTATGACGCAATTCTAGGGATTTTCGATCATCATCAGCGCGGCGCACCACAGCGCGAGGATGGTCGGCCCTTCAGTTCATTCGGCTTGATCTGGAAACATTTCGGCCGCGACTACCTGACCGCCATCTCTGTCCCTAACGCGTTCGTCGAAACCGTATACGCTGCTTTCGATGCCAGTTTCGTCTTGCCAATCGACCTTGTCGACAACGGCGCCCTCAACCCCGATAGCGCCGGCTTGCTCGCCGGATTGACCTTGCCGTCCTTGCTCGAAACATTGAAGCCGGTCTTCGATGATGCAGATCCGGGGGCGACCGATCGGGCATTCCATGCTGCGATCGCAATCGCGCGCAGTTTCGTCGAAGCGAAGATCGATGGTATCCACGCGAAGCTGCGCGCCGAATCCTTGGTGCTGCAGGCAATTGCGTCAGCGGGTAAGGACCGCGTTCTCGATCTGCCGATGGGCATGCCGTTTCGTCCGGCGATCGTAAAGGCAGGTGCAGATCATCTTCTGTTCGTGGTCCATCCGCGTGAGGCAGATTGGTGCCTGACCGGAATTCGCCGCGCGGAGGAGGGGTTCGAGCTGCGCGCCGACCTCCCGGCGGCCTGGGCAGGGTTGAGCGGTCGCGATCTGGAAGTGGCCACTGGAATTGAGGGCGCTAGTTTCTGCCATACCGGCCGGTTTATTGCCGCCGCC
Source organism: Rhizobium sp. KNZ2-6A (assembly GCF_056755475.1). Lineage (NCBI taxonomy): Bacteria > Pseudomonadati > Pseudomonadota > Alphaproteobacteria > Hyphomicrobiales > Rhizobiaceae > Rhizobium > Rhizobium sp. KNZ2-6A. Next base: position 16,848 of record NZ_JBNDIC010000061.1, read on the forward strand.
AAAACGCGAGAGGCCGTGCTTGCTTTGGCCGAGTTGGCCGTGGAGGACGCGGAGAAAAGAGACGATTGAGTACCGGATCGAGGTCGCGCTCCCCCACCGAAACGCTAAGCGGATCAGTATGTGGGCAGAGTCGGGCCAATTGCCCGTTCTGGTCTTCCTCTCGATCTTACAGGTGCGGCACGCGGAGTTAACCGGGTGCCCAGCCGTATATCTCGGTGATATCTCTTGTGCCCGGTTGGCGGCCTTCGAGCGCAAGCCTTGCGGCGGCCTGCTGGATGGCGGCGTTTAGAGGTGCTGCTATTCCGTGGGCGCGGGCGAGCCTGACGATCTCGCCGTTAAGGTAATCGACCTCACTTGTGGCTCCGCGTGTGAAGCTTTGCCAGGTCGATTGCTGGCCGGGCTCGATCCCGCTTTGAGGTGCGACATGCCACCCTGAAATGTCGATCTTCCACTCCGACGGTGCCGCGAGGTCATAGCCGGCGGCCATGAGAACAGAGCGTGCCTCCTTCGCCAGATCGGCCGAAGCCTTCGAGCGGAGCTCGGCGCTGCCGGCAAAAAGCTCGACGGCATTGGTAACGTTGTGCTCCAGCTTGGCAGCCTTCCATCGGCGGATGTCCGGCCGCGCTTCGGCGAGGTAGCCAGCCTTGACGAGATCCGAGACGATTGAGAGAGCCGTATCATCGAGGCCTTGCGGATAGCGCCCAAGCGCGACGATACCGACATTCGGCTCGCCACCAACGACGACTTCGCCGGTGACCGTGTAACGCGCCGGAATGCGAATGCTGGCCGCATAGACGCGATCGAAGCGCCGCAGCGCGATGTCTTCCGCGGCCAGCCCATTTTGCAACGTCACGAGGGGCAGTTCCGATGCAAAGCCTGCACCCTCGACTTCCCGCCAGGCCCAGAATTCCGTGGCCGACTCGACATGCTGTGCCTTGACCGCAAGGACCAGAATATCGCCTGGCCGGAGCGGCGGCGGTGTGGCTGCGTCGGCGGTGTTGAGCCTGAGCACCCGGTGTCCGCCCGGCCGGCGATATGAGAGACCATGAGCGGCGATATGGGAAATCTGAGCGCCGCGCCCAATGAGCACATAGGGGATGCCATGCGTTTCGAACTCGGCCGCAAGGCTTGCGCCGACAGCACCGGCGCCAATGATGATATAGCGTGCCATGATCAGGCCGTCTTCAATACGGTGAGATTGACCGGAGTAGCCGACGGCGTGTCCTTTTCGCTCTTCCAACGTTCGAAGGCCGCGCGCCCGAGGATGGAAATGGATGTGTCTTCCTGCGGGGCATGGACGAGCACCGACTGAATGTCGCGGAAGTGGCGCTCCAGCCCCAGTTCGCTCCCGAGGCCGGGATTGCCGATGCCGCGCACCGCAACCTGGACCGCGTCGCGCAGTTGCCGCCCTGCGATCAGCCGCGCTCGTATGTGCGTTTCGGCATCGGCATGCTGGTCGCTCAGGGCGCCGAAGATGATCTGTCGGGCACCGGAGACGAGCAGGTCGATTTCGCCCGAGAGTGTGACGAAGCGTTCGGTGCGCGCGATCGGATGGCCGAGGTTGGTCGGAACCCGCTCGTGAGCGAAGCGGATAAATGCTTCCTGCGCGGCTTCGGCCACCCCCAGATAAAGTGCAGTCAGCGCAAGCGTGATTGCCGCATGGGCGCGATTGTCCTGCTGGGCAACGGATGGATCTACGAGATCGATGACATTCTCGAGCGGGATTTCGACATCGGCATATTCGACATCGTGAGAGCCGGAGGCGCGCATGCCAAGGCTATTCCAGTTCTCGATGACGCGAATGCCCGGGAGCTTGTTCGGCACAACAAATGTTCCGACACGGGCCGGCGTTTCATCCGTGTGCGCCCAGACCAGGAAATGCGTCAGACCGTGCGCGCCGGTGACGAAACGCTTAGCGCCGGTGATCGACCAGCCGGAGGCGGTACGGCGGGCAACCGTGGCCGGCAGGCCGCCGCGCGCGGGCGAACCGAGTTCCGGTTCGACGCGGGCGGCGTTGAGAAGCAGCGGATGCTGCTTGGCCTGCGCAAGCAGGCTCTTGTAGAGATCGTCAGGCCAATGGCTTTTTATTGCCTGTCCGAGATGGTTGAAGATCGTCATCGCACTGATGAGCGCGACCGATGGATCGCCCTTGCCGAGCGCCGCCAGTATCGTTGCTGTCTCGTGGAGCGTTGCGCCGGCGCCCCCATATCGCGAGGCGACGGTGCTTTCGAGCAGGCCGCTTTGATGAACCGCACGAATGCCCGTCCATGGGAAATCCCCTGTCCGGTCTGCCTCGGGGGCCGCGTCTGCAAGAGCACGGCTCGTCGCGATCAACAAGCTTGGATCGAAGGACGTGTTAGCCGTAAGCATCAGGCCGCAGCCTTCTTCTTTGCCTCTTCCCGTTCGCGTATCCCCTCGCGCACCAGGGGCAGGATGTAGCGGCCGTAGTCGACGGCATCGTTGAAGTTGTCATAGCCGCGAATGGAGATGAGATCGCAGCCGAGATCGATATAGTCCAGGATCGAATCGGCGATCGTGCGCGGCGATCCGACGAGCGCGGTTGTGGCGCCGGAGGCATTGGTCGCCGTGACCGTCGGATACCACAGGGCACGATCATGGACGTCGCCGCGCGCTGCAATATCGAGGAGCCGCTGCGATCCGACATTGGCGGGGCGAGGGGCCGAGGGCGGAGCCCGATGGAGGCCCTTTTCCCGGTTGCCCTTAAGCTGGTCGAGCACCCGGTGGGCCTTCTCCCAGGCAAGCTCGTCGGTTTCGGCAACGATCGGGCGGAAGGTCACCCAGATCCGCGGCCGGTCGGTCCTGCCTGCCTTTGCAGCTTCGGTATAAATCCGCTCGATCTGCTGTTTGGTTTCCGCCAGGGGCTCACCCCATAACCCGAAGATGTCGCAAAGCGAACCGCCGATCCGGTAGGCGGCGTCCGATGAGCCACCGAGGGAGATCGGGATCAGTCCATTCGTCGGGCGGACGGCGCTGCGGAACTGCTTGAACTGGTAGTATTTCCCGTCGAAATCGAAGGGCTCGGTCGATGTCCATGCGAGACGCAGGATGCGGATATATTCTTCCTGGCGTTCGTAGCGCTGCTCCTTGTTGAGGAAGTCGCCTTCACGGGCCTGTTCATCATCGCTGCCGCCGGCAATGAAGTGGACGACGACACGCCCGCCGCTCAACTGATCAAGCGTGGCGAGCGATTTGGCTGCGACCGTCGGGTAGACGGTGTTGGGCCGCAGCGCGACGATGATCTTGATGTTCTTGGTATGCGCAAGGACGGTCGCGCCGATCGTGAAGGGGTCAAAGGAGGAGGAAGAGTAGGGGATCAGCGTGTAGTTGAAGCCGTAATCATCGAGTGCGCGTGAATAACGCTCGAGGTAGCGGGGATCGACCGGAGCGTCCGGGATGGGGTTGAGATCGTTCGAGGCGTTGGGAAAACTGACGCTGATGAATTCCGCGGACATGGGAGCTCCTCTGATTATCGAATAATGGACAAAAGTTAGGCGGCGGCCACGGAGTAAGGAAGACAGGTCTTTCTATTTCTATAGAAACTATAGAAAATATCTCTAATCAATGGCTGCGGAGGGTTCAAACTGCGTCGGAAGCCTTACCAGCCGGGGGACCAGCCGAGGCTCGGAGCCACAGTTCCGGCGAGATCGGCGAGCAGCCGGATATTTTCGGCAAGGCCGAAGGCCGGCGGCAGAAAAAGGACGACCTCGTCGGCGGCGGCAAGGCCGCGATCGTTCAGGACGGCCTCGATGACCTGATCGGGAGTACCGTGAAAGACCGGCGAGATCTGGCTTCCCGGCGGCTGGTTGGTTCGCGCGCTCGGCTCGAGCGCGCCCTTCGGCCGCGAGGCGGCAATCCCCTGCGTACGGCGCTCGAGATCATAGGCGGCGTATTTTTCGCGAAGCTCCGGCGTGGTGCCGACCAGGATCGAGGCCGCCACGGCAACAGGGGGCGGCTCGGTCGTCCGCTGGTTGCGCCAGGTGGCACGAAAGGCCTCGATACAACGGGCCTGATAGTCTCCGAAGCTCTCACCCTCGTCGTGGTCGTGCTGTACGGTTCCGGCGATCAGTCCGATGCCGATTTCAGCGGCCTGTATCGCCGATCCAAGGCTGGCGGAACCCTGCCGGATGCGCGAGCGAAGGGTCGGGCTGTGCGGCGTCACCCTCAGTTCGCTACCATCAGCGGCACCCTGGCCGGATCCTGCGACGGTGTGCAGAACCTCGCCCGAGATCGCCGACAGAAATCGTGCCTGACGGCGCTTGGCCTCTGTCCGGGCATCGGTTTCGACCGTACCGAAGACGGCATCGAAGGCCGCGTTAGAGCCGGTCGAAATCGCCAGTTCCAGCCGGCCGCCGATCAGAAGATCGGTCGTGGCTGCAGCTTCCGCCAGCAGGATCGGATCCTGATAGCGCATCGGAATGACAGCCGACCCCAGCACGATATGGCTGGTATGCTGGCCCGCCGCTGCGAAGAAGGGGAGCGGCGAGGACAGATAATGGTCGAAATGTCGTTGATAGGCCCAGCCCGACTGATAGCCCAGGCTTTCGGCGGCCTTGAAAAGTTCTATGCCCTCCCGCAGGCCGTGGGCCGGGCCGGTTTCGTCGTTGAACGACACGCGTGTGTTGAAACCAAGCCGCTTCTTCGGACGGAATGACACGGACTCCACCGTGGCGGGGGCAATGGCGTTCATGCGATCTTTTCCTCGTTGAAGATCTGCCGGTGTTGCAGGTGCTGGGGGCGTGCAAAATGTGCCGCGCCCGACGGGATCGATTCCAGCAGAGAGCGGGTATAGGGCTGGCGGGGCGTGTCGAAGATCTCACCGACGGTGCCATGCTCGACGATGCGACCGTGCTGCATCACCGATACCGTGTGGGCAAGCTGGCGCACGAGCGCCAGATCGTGCGAAACAAAGATATAGGTAAGGCCAAGCTTGGCCTGCAGCGACAGCAGCACTTCGACAATGTCGGCCTGAACGCTGACGTCGAGCGCCGAGGTCGGCTCGTCGAGGACGATCACATCGGGTTTCAGGACAAGCGACCGGGCAATGGCGACGCGCTGGCGTTGGCCACCCGACAAGGCGGCGGGCTTGCGGGACAGGAGATGCTCGCCCAGTCCGACGTCCGCAAACGCCTTGCGCACCGCAAGCGCCCGCTCCTGATGCGTTCCGATCCTGAAGCGGTCCAGCGGCTCGCGCACGAGTTTTTCGACGTTCCAGGTCGGATCAAGCGATGTGAAGGGGTTTTGGTAGACAAGCTGCAGGTGCCGCCAGACAGCCCGCAATTCACCGGGCGAGCGGCCGTTGACCTGTTCACCACCGACGGCGATCTTTCCGGTGTCTGGTTGTTCCAGGCCGAGCAGCAACCGGATTGCCGTTGTCTTTCCGGATCCGGATTCGCCGACGAGCGCATGGGTCGTGCCGGCTTGGACATCGAACGAGACGTCGTTGACGGCCGTCAGAACCTTGCCGTCTACGGTGAAACTTTTCGTCACACCGCTGACCTCGATCTTCGGTGTCTTCTTACGGGCGGCGCCAAGAAGCCGGAAGCCAGGCTCCCGCAATGGCCGGTACCGGTCCGGGTTGAGTGCAGGCACATCGCCACGGAGTTTTTTGGCATAGGACGAGGAGGGGGCTGCGAATACCGTCGCGGTACTGCCGGCTTCCTCGATAGCACCGTCCTTGAGAACGACGAGGGAATCGGCGCGCTCGGCTGCGATTGCCAGGTCATGCGTGATCAGGAGAAGGCTGATCTGCAGCTCCTCCTGCAACTTCGACAGGAGGTCGAGGATGCGCTTCTGGATCGTCACATCGAGCGCAGAGGTCGGCTCGTCTGCGACGAGCAGCGACGGACGCGGCAGAACCGCAAGACCGATCAACACGCGCTGCAGCATGCCGCCGGAGAGCTGATGGGGGTAGGAATCGTAGACGCGCTGCGGATTGTCGAGCCCGACCTGAGCGAATGTCTCAAGGACGAGCGCCTTGCGTACCGCCTTGTCCGGTTCGTCCAGAAGAGCTGCAGCTTCCATTGCCTGCGTGCCGATCGTGCGAACCGGGTTCAGGGAGTTGCCCGGATCCTGCGGCACAAAGCCGATCCTGCGCCCCCTGAACGGGCGGAAGCGGCGCTCTGAAAGCCCCAGGATATCGTGGCCGTCGAATTCGACGCGGCCGGTGGCATTGCCCGTCCCGGGCAGCAGCCGCAAGACGGCGCGGGCGATCGTCGATTTGCCCGATCCGGATTCGCCGATCAATGCGAGACCTTTGCCGCGCGCAAGCTCGAAGCCGACGTCGGTCACGACCCTGTTCGGGCCATAGGCGACAGACAATCCTTCAACCCGCAGCAACGGGGCAGATGGGCGATTCAAAAGCGTGGTCAGTCTGTCTTGCGGAGCCATCGGCTGATCCTGTTTACAGAGAGAACGGTCGCGATCGTGACGAGGGCTGGGGCGTAAACCAGCCAAGGCCACTTGAGGTAATCCTTGCCGATCGAGATCAAGAGGCCCCAGTCGGAGGCGGGCGGCGGGTCGCCGTAGCCAAGAAAGGCGAGGCTGGCGATCACCAGGATGGAGTCTCCGAACTGCAGAACGGCAAGCGGCAGCACCGATCTCGATGCATTGGGAAGTACATGGCGCCACAGAATGTGCCAGCGCGATCCGCCGAGAAGAAACGACGATTCGACGAATGTCGCCTGCCGGGTCTTGATGACTTCGGAGCGCATGACCCGGGCAAAGAGCGCGACGGCGGAGACGCCCGTCGCGATTGCCGCATTCGTCGTGTCGAAACCGATTGCGGTGACGACGATGACCGCCAGCAGGAATTTGGGAATGGCCAGCAAGACATCGACGAGACGGGCAAAGAGCGTGTCGACCCAACCGCCGAAGAAGCCGGCGAGCAGTCCGATTACCCCGCCTGCGACAACGCCGATGACAACGGCGATCAATGCGCTCGCCACCGATGAGGCCGTACCATAGACGATGCGGGCATAGAGATCGCGGCCGAGATGATCGGTACCGAACCAGTGCGCCGCACTGGGGCCAAGCAGCTTCTGGGCGGGAGTGCCGTTTACCGGATCGTAACTGGTGAACAGGCCGGGCGCCAGGGACCAGGCGATCGCAAGAGCGACGACCAGGAACGAAAGGATGACAACAGGCGGAACGCGCATGCCCGTCAGCCGGCTGATCGCCGTCGCGCGCGGGCTGGAAGAAGTGGAGGCAAGCGTCATCGGGTCACCGCCTTGGAGATGTTGAGCGAACTGTCATCGGCGGTTGTCGGGCGGCGCTGCTGCGTGCCGAGAAGTTTTACGCGAGGATCGAGCAGCGGGTAGGTGAGGTCGGCGATCAGATTGACGACCACAAAGACCACGGCGGCGAGCGAAACGACCGCTTGCAGCACCGGCAGGTCCTGCGTGCTGACCGACCGCTGCACCAGGCTGCCAAGCCCGTTTCGCCCAAACACCGTCTCGGTGATCAGCGAGCCCCCGAGCAATTCGCCGATGGTGAGGGCGACGACGGTGATGACCGGCAGCGATGACGGCTTCAGCAGGTGCATGACGAAGAGACGCATTTGGCCGAGCCCACGCCCGCGGGCGACGGCGGCATAGTCCTGGCTGGATTCATGATCGAGATTGGCAATCAGGACTTCGGCGATCTGCGCGGAGATTGGAATGCCGAGCGCGATCGCTGCGAAAAGCGTTGCCCAGAAGCTGTCCGGCTGGATGACACGAAAGACGCCGAGCTGGAAACCGAAGAGGTGGATCAGCACCAGGCCGATCACGAAGTTCGGAACGGACAGGAACAGCGAAGGGAAGCCGCGCAGCAAACCCTGGCCAAACCGCCGGGGCAGAAACTGCGTGCCGTAGGCGATGACTGCCGCCAGGGAAAGAGCAACCGCGAGGCCGGCTGAGGCAAGCACGAGCGTCGATGGCAGAACCTCCGCGATCAGCGTCGCCACCGGCCGGTTGGTCCGCATCGACAGACCGAGATCGCCGGTGACGAAGCCGGAAAAGGCATTCCAAAGCTGCACGGGGATCGGCTTATCCAGTCCTTGTGCCGCGATAATCTCCTTGATCTCATCCGGCGTGAAGCCGTTCTGCGGGTTGTTCAGGACGTTGGTGATCGGATCGCCAGGCAGGATGCTGACCACGACAAAGGTGAAGACATAAGACAGCAGGATCACGACGATCGCCTGCAGGAGCCGCTTTCCGGCGTAATTGAAATAGGCTTTGCTCATGCCCATCACCTCTGTGTCTGTTGGATGGCCGGGCTATTGGCTCTTCGTGGCGGTGTAGTAGCTGGCATAGGCGACGCCGTTGTAGGTCTCGCCCTTGAGCTTCGAAGACTGCACGTAGATGCGCTGGACGATCTGCGTTCGCGGAATGAAATAGCCCTGATCGAGGACGTATTTCTGCAGTTCGTCGAGAAGCGGCTTGCGGGCTTCGATGGAGCCGGCGCCGGCGATCTTGTCGCGCAGGTCATTCAAGGTCTTGTCGCTCTCGTCGAGCGCAAACCAGTTCTCGCCATTGTTGGCATTCGTCAGGATGCTGGCGACGGTGCCGGCGTCGATGAAGGAGCGCGTCACCTCATAGGCCGGCACTCCCGCGCCGCCATACTTTACCTTCTGGCCATAAGTGACGACGTCATAGGCGCGGATATCGACCTTCCAGCCGATCTTGCCGAGCTGCTGCGAGATCAATTCGTCGATCGATTTCGATGTCGCGAGGTAGGGGTTCGAGTTCAGCGTCAGCGACAGCGGCTTGCCATCCTTGACGCGAATGCCGCCCGGCCCCTTCTTCCATCCTGCCTCGTCGAGGAGTTTCTCTGCCTTTTCAGGATTGTAGGCGAGCAGCGCGCTCTGATCGGTCGCGCCTGGAACGTTACTCTGGATGAACGACGTCGCAAGCTTCCAGTCGGGCGTATAGACGGTGTCGATGATCTCCTGGCGATTGATGCCGGCCTGGAGCGCCTGGCGAACCTTCACGTCGTCATAGGGGGCAAGCTTGGTGTTAACAGCCCAACCGTTGACGAAGCCGAGATAGCGAGGCGTCGCCACTGTCAGGCCTTCCGATTTGAGGGACTCGAGCTCCTGAGGGGATGCGTTATAGGCAACGTCGGCCTGGCCGGACTGGACCGCGGCCACACGCAGCGAAGGTTCCGAGACGAGCTTGTAGGTGATCGTATCGAGATGGGCGGGGCCGGTCTGACCGACGGCCGCAGGACCCCAGTTGTAATCCTTGCGCTTGGTGAGCTTGACGTAATCGCCTTCCTTCCAGGACTCGATGACATAGGGGCCGCTGCCCGAGGTCTTGCTGAGATCCGCCTGGGCACTCGCCGGCGAAGCGATGGTTTTCGGGGAAATGAGGATCGAGCCGTGATAGCCGAGCGTCGGAATGAAGCCGAGGGTCGGCTTCTTGAAGAAAACCTTCAGCGTCGTCGCATCGACGGCTTCGGCATGATCATAGGTTTTGGGGAAGAGCCCGATCGGATTGATACCCTCGCTCTTGCGCCCGGCATACCAGATGTCGAGATTTGCAACGACGGCCGAAGCATCGAGCGGGCTACCGTCGGAGAAAGTCACGCCACTCTTCAGATGCAGCGTGAATTCGGTCGCGTTGTCGTTCTGCTCCCAGCGTTCGGCGATCCATGGGCTGACCTTCCCGTCGGCGTCGACATAAAGGAGCTTGTCGGTGACATGGCCCCAGATATGGCCCTGAAAGCTGGAAATTGCGCTGTTGTTGGGAATCCAGGTGTCGCCAAGGGAGTCGATCAGGAAGACGACATCTCCGCCGTCATGCGCACCGTCCTCACCCAAAGCCGGGGTTACACCCGCTGTTGCGACCAGAGCGGCAAATGCCAATGCAGAGGTGGCGGTCAGCAGACGGCGCCGGGAAAGAGGAAAGTGAGAAGAGCGGTCGTTCATGAAGCGGTCCTGTTCGGTTGCCGGGCTGATTACAAACAGGAGCCTAAGTGAGTGGATCGGTTTCGAGAAAGACTGGTTGTTCTTTTTCTACCAAACTTGTAGATTATTTTATCAGGACAAAGTGAAGCGCGAGGATCAGGATTTCCAACGCTTGCTCGCCGAGCGGGCGTGATTGGGCGATGCGGTTCTATTTGGCGATAAACGTCATCCCCTCGAGAATGCGCACGGGCGGGAGTTCGCCGGGAAACCGCTCGACGCTGACCTTCGTCAACTGTCCTGTCGAGGCCTGGGCAAGCTTCGATGTGCCGACGTCACGGGTGAGAATGTTCGGGTTGCCGTGAACACACATCGCCATATCGGCTTCCGCGTCCTCCGGTTCGAACCACGCACCGGTGGCAAGCTGCATCACGCCAGGTCTCACATCGTCACTGATGACAGCAGCTGCGAGGCAGCTGCCGCGCGCATTGAAGAGCCGAACGATATCCCGGTCCGAAATGCCGCGCTCTGCCGCATCGGCCGGGTTTATGCGCACGGGCTCCCGGCCGCCGATCTTGGTCGAACGGCTGAAATCGCCATAATCCAGCTGGCTATGAAGGCGCGAGTGGGGCTGGTTGCAGACGAGATAGAGAGGGTAGTGGCTCTCTGCGGCCATTGCGTCCTCATCCGGTGCATACCATCGCGGATGACCGCGGCAATCGTCATAACCAAAACCTTCGATCGTCTCCGAAAATATCTCGATCTTGCCTGATGGTGTCGGCAGCGGATTTGCGCCCGGATCGGCCCTGAAAACGCGAGCAGGTCCGCCGTCGTCCTGCTTGAGCGGAAGCCGCAATTCACCCGTCTCCCAGAAGGTTTCAAAATCCGGCGCGGGATTGCCGCCGGCGGCGAGCGCTTCCCGTGTCGTTTCGAAGAGAAAGGCGAGCCACTCGCGCGCCGACCGGTTCTCGGTGAATTCTTCGCGTTTGCCTAGACGCTCTGCGATATCAGAGAATATCTCGAAGTCATCGCGTGCTTCGCCGACAGGCTCGATCAGCTTCTTCATGGCGATCATCACAGGATCGCGGTCGGCTGCACCGATATCGTCGCGCTCGAGCGTCGTGGTCGCGGGCAGGACGATATCGGCATGGCGCGCCGAGGACGTCCGGGCCGTCTCGTGCACGATGATCGTTTCCGGCTTCTTGAATGCTCGGCGAAGCCTGTTGAGATCCTGATGGTGATGGAACGGGTTGCCGCCGGCCCAATAGACGAGGCGGATGTCGGGATATCGCAAAGCCTGGCCGTTGTAGTGGAACAAGCCGCCCGGGTTGAGCAGCATGTCGGCTATCCGAGCGACAGGAATGAAATCCGTCACCGGGTTGTGGAATTGCTTGAGCGTCGGCAGGGGGACGGCGAGCTGGCTTTTGCCGATATTGCCGAGCGCGCCGAGGGAGTAGGAAAAGCCGCCGCCGTCCAGGCCGATTTGCCCCAGCATTGCGGCCAGCACGATCCCCATCCAGACCGGCTGCTCGCCGTAGTCGGCACGCTGCAGCGAATGGCTGACGGTGATCAGCGTTCGGGCATTCGCCATGCTTCGCGCTAGATCCACAATCGTCTGCACGCCGATGCCGCAGATGCTGGAGGCCCATCGCGCGTTCTTTTCAACACCATCCCCGCGGCCCAGCAGATAGTCCTCGAAGCGCGAATATCCGACCGTGTAGCGATCAAGAAATTCTCGGTCGTGCAGTCCCTCGCTGACGAGCACGAAGGCGATCCCGAGCATGAGCGCGACATCGGTTCCGGGGATGACGGGAAGCCATTGCGCATCCAGATCGGCCGCAAAATCATCCTTGAGCGGACTGACAAGCACGAAGCGTGCGCCGCGTGCGCGTGCACCGCTTAATGCGGGGCGCACGACATGCCGGCTGATGCCACCCCCATGGACATCGGTGTTCTTTACCGCCATGCCGCCGAAGGCAACGATCAACTCGCTGCTGCGCTCGATAGCCTCCCAGGTGACGCTCTTGCGATCGAAGGTGTCATAGGGGCCGAGCACATGCGGAATGATGACCATCGCGGCGCCTGAACTGTAGGTATTGACCGATCTCACATATCCGCCGAGCACGTTGAGGAAGCGGTGAATCTGGCTTTGCGCATGATGAAACCGTCCAGCGCTGGACCAGCCGTACGAGCCGCCGAAGATGGCCTGCGGTCCGGCTTGCCCGTGAACGCGGCGAAGCTCCGTGGCTACAAGATCGAGCGCTTCCGGCCAGCTGACTTCGACATAGCCGTCGCTGCCGCGATTCTCCGCATTGTTCGGCTTGCCTTCAAGCCAGCCGCGTCGGACGGCCGGACGTCGGACACGCGCCGCACTATGGGCGATTGCGGGCAGATTGCCGAGCAGGGGAGATGGGTGCGGGTCGGCCGGGTGCGGATGGATTTCGAGCTTTCCATCCTGTTGCCGTCCATAGAATGCGCCCCAATGAGAGCTGTGGGTTTTAAAACCGTCCATTGCTCAGTCTCCGGCAATCAGAATGGATGATCGTAGCACTCACTTCGGCAGAATCTTGCTAGTGCCGATGCCGCGTTGTCCGGTGGATGTGCCAACGGAAATGGCATGCCCCACCACCTTCTTGTTGATGGCCGCGCCTTCGGCGAACTCCGCTTGTTGTCAGGATCGACAGCAAAAACCACATGATAGCTGCCGTCGCCGACATGGCTTAGGATGGCCACCGGAACACTGCAATCTTTTGTTCGCGCAGCACCTGCGAGATCAAAAAGCGACGGCCGAACCTCGACAGTAGCTGATTGGATAGCTCGGCGGATAAGGCGCCCATTTCCCAGTTCCTCTGTCAGCGGTGGCGGTGGCGAGAGAAATCTCGCCTGGTGTAAACGCAAAGCGTCTTCGCCCGGCCGCTTACGGGTATCAGACGGCGATCTTCTCGCCATTCAGATGGCGTTCCAGGAATGGCAGGCTGTCCTGTCCCCAGTAGAGCTCTTCCTCGTAGCGAAACGTCGGAAGGCCGAAGATGCCGACGCTCCTGGCGCCGTCGATGTTGGATCGCCAGACTGACTGGATCGCCTCCGACTGGGCTCGTTCTTCGAGCCTTACTCCATCGAAGCCCGCCTTCTCGGCTATCGCCTGGCGGACTTCGCTTTGGCCAATATCATCGCCATTCGTCCAGAAGGCAGTCTGGAGCGCGCGCGTCAGCTTGAACCAGTCCAGGCCGTCCTCGATGGCGGCAATGACCATGAAGCCCGCGGGAGTCGGATCGGAAAGGGCAGCGCGATTTTCGAAGTTGAGCGTCTTGCCGCGCAATGCCGCCCAGCGCTTCAGGTCTTTTGTCCAATAGGCGCGCCGCGCCTCGGGCCTGTTGCGGGCATAGATGCCGCCGTTGTCCTCTATCACCGAGATGACGTGCGGTCGGATCGACACCCCGTGTCGTCCCGCAAGTTCCGAAAAGGCATCGAGACCGATGAAGGACCAGGGCGACCCGATACC
>NZ_JBNDIC010000062.1:0-29266 GCF_056755475.1 Rhizobium sp. KNZ2-6A
ACCTTCCTCAACGGCAACCGCACCGTCGTCTTCCCAGCAAGCCCAGGCTCCTATGCTTCCGAACGCATGGGGTGAGGGACGGGAAGAAGGCGGCGGCTTCGGTGAACAATGTCGGGCCGATGACGATCGCTATGCCGATGGCAAATACCGTCGTCACTGCCGGTCCTGCCGCTGGCAGAAAGCCGCCGAAATTTTGAACGAAATGCCATCTTGAGCGGAAGAAAAACACTTCGGATCGGCTTGCCAAGGCATGAAAGACGACTATAGTCAGGAAATAATTATTCCATAGAAGAAAATGAGGGAACGAAATGGCATTATCATGGCGTTTCTCCGCCTTGGCGGACCGGCACCGTGCTCTCGGATCGAAACTCGAGGACTGGAGCGGCATGGGAACCGCCTGGACCTACGATAAGGACATGTCGCAGGAGCATGTCGCGATCCGCACCAAGGCCGGCATCATGGACGTTTCCGGCCTCAAGAAGGTGCATCTCGTCGGGCCGCATGCCATCGCCGTGCTCGACTATATCACCACCCGCGACATGTCGAAGATCTATCCCGGCCGCTCGGTCTATGCCGCGATGCTCAACGACCGCGGCTACTTCACCGACGACTGCATCGTCTACCGCACCGGCCCGAATTCCTGGATGCTGGTGCATGGCTCGGGCTCCGGCCACGAGGAACTCGTCAAGCAGGCGGCCGGTCGCAACTGCGCCGTTCTCTTCGACGACGATCTGCACGATCTGTCACTGCAAGGCCCGGTCGCGGTCGATTATCTCGCCAAATACGTGCCTGGCATCCGCGATCTCAAATATTTCCACCACATGCAAACGACGCTGTTCGGCGCGCCTGTGATGATCTCGCGCACCGGCTATACCGGCGAGCGCGGCTACGAAATTTTCGTTCGCGGCCAGGACGCGCCGATGGTCTGGGACCGCATCGTCGCGGAAGGCGAGGAGATGGGGATCATCCCCTGCTGCTTCAGCGTCCTCGACATGCTGCGCGTCGAAAGCTACCTGCTCTTCTATCCCTATGATAACTCGCAGATGTACCCCTTCGCCGACCAGCCGCCCGGCGACAGCCTCTGGGAACTCGGCCTCGATTTCACCGTCAGCCCCGGCAAGACCGGTTTCCGCGGCGCCGAGGAGCATGCGCGCCTCAAGGGCAAGGAGCGCTTCAAGATCTTCGGCATGCTGATCGATGCAGACGGCCCGGCCGATCTCGGTGACGAGGTCTTTGCCGAGGGCAAGAAGGTCGGTGTCATCACCTGCCCCTGCTATTCTGCACTCACTGGAAAATCGATGGCGATCGCCCGCCTCGATGTCGACAGGGCCGTGCAGGGCACAAGGCTCGAAGTGCGAGGCAAGAGCCTGAAGGCGAGCGCGATTGCGCATACGCTACCCTTCGACGATCCGGAGAAGAAGAAGAGGACAGCCATCGGTTAGGAGGCGCTCATGCTTGTCGAAGGCATCAAGAGCCGACCGGTCTATAAGGGTCTTTCTATTCAGCCGTATGCCCGGCGGCATCTGTTTGCGCTGGAAGGCGAGGGGGCCAACGCTCTCCTCGACCAGATGGCGGAACTTGACGATACCATCCTATCGCGCAGCGAGGTGCTCTACGTTGCGCGCGGCTCGCAGGGCAGGGGCCATGACGAGGCCCTGCGCAGGCTCGGCACCGACATGTTCTTCACGGCACCGACCATTGCGACATTGCTCTTCCGCCTGAGAGGCTCGCTTTCGGCAGCGCATATGGGCACCCGGCTTTACATCGCCGGCACCGAGGGCTTTATCGGCCAGGCGATGATAGTGGCACTCGACTACGGCATGGACCATGCCTCGATCATCACCGAGCACCGCGGTTCCCTAGCGCGCCGCGTGCAATGCGTCCACTGCAAGGGCATCACCGAGGATGTCACCCATAGCCCCTTTGCCTGCAGCCATTGCGGGCTACCGCTTCTGGTGCGCGACCATTATTCGCGCCGCCTCGGTGCCTTCCAGGGTGTCAATATCGATGCGGAAGAGCCAGGTAGCGCGCCCGATCCCGAGGAGTTGTTCCTGTGAGCGGTGGTACTGAAATTCCTGTTCGCGTGGCGAAGGTCACCCCCATTGCCGAGCGCATCAAGCGCTTCCGCTTCGAGCGTCTCGACGACAAGCCCATGCCTTATTTTTCCGGCGGCGCTCATGTGATCGTTTCCATGAACGATGAGGGCCATGTGCGTCGCAACGCCTATTCGCTGATGTCGCCTCCGCATGACTGCTCGGCCTATGAGATCAGCGTGCTGCGCGTCGAGGAGTCGCGCGGCGGCTCCGCCTTCATGCATGAGAAGGTGAGGGAGGGCGACGAGCTCAAGGTCAGCTATCCGGTCAATCTTTTCCAGCCGGATTGGCGCGGGCGCAAGCACCTTCTCATCGCCGGCGGCATCGGCATCACGCCCTTCATCGCGATGATGGAGCAGTTTTCACGCGAAGGCGCCAATTTCGAGCTGCATTATGCCGTGCGTTCGCTCGATCGCGGCGCCTATTGCCGCGAACTTGTCGAACACTATGGCTCGCAACGGGTGAAGATCTATTGCGATGCGGACCGCAATTTCATCCCCGTCGCTCGCCTTCTCGAAAGCCAGCCGCTCGGCACGCATCTCTATGTCTGCGGTCCCTCAGGCATGATCGACGGTGTGCTGAGAACGGGCCTTGAGGCCGGCTGGCCGGAACAGAACCTGCATTCCGAACGCTTCCTGTCATCGCAACCGGGTAAGCCCTTCTCCATCGTGCTGACCCGGTCGGACAAGACTGTGCATGTCGGCCATCATGAAAGCATGCTGGAAGCGATCGAGGCAGCCGGTGTCGACGCGCCGTTTCTCTGTCGCGGTGGTGCCTGCGGCCAATGTGAGACTGACGTTGCCGCCTGCGACGGCAAGCTTCTGCACAATGACGTCTATCTGACCGACGAAGAAAAGGCTTCGGGCCGAAAGGTGATGATCTGCGTTTCCCGTTTCGAAGGAAGCGCGTTGCATCTCGACCTATAGGCATCAAGCCGATACCCAGGAGAACGGACATGGCAATCGCCTTCAAGCAGGAAACGTTCAGGGACGATTTCAGCTACCGCAACAGTCCGGAAAACATCCGGCGCTTTCCGTTTCCCTTCGACCGCGACGAATACATGTATTCCGTCAACATGGAACCGCATGTGAAGGGGCAGAAGAATACGGTCTACGAAAGCCTCATCGACGTCGACGAGCACTATGTCGCCGAGATGCACGACCGGGCGCTGGTGCTGAAGGAGGATCCGCTGCGTTATCAGGCGCTGCCGCATATGATGACGGCGCAGTGGGATACGCTCGAACTCTTGATGGAAGAGCAGGCGGCCGGCTATCCCGAGCATTTCACGCTCACCAAGAATGGCGATCAGTGGCGCTGGATCAACCGTCCCCTTGGCATCGATGACACGTTCACCTTCGGCGATGCATCGACTTTGCCCTACGAGCCCTTCGAATATATCACGCGCCAAGCACAGGGCGATTTCTGCATCGTCGACCAGCGCGACGGCAATCTCTGGATGGATGCCGGCATGGTGACGACCCAGGCCGACTGGTCGCTCGATTTCGATATCGGCATGAATTTCATGGAGTGGCATGGGCCGGTGCCGCTCGCCCACCAGATCGGTGTCTTCGACCGCGCGCTGAAGTTCCTTCTGAACCTGCAGCAGGGCAAGCCGACGCGCCGGTTCAACTGGACGATGACGATCAATCCCCGCCTCGACACCAGCCCCGAAAACTATCCGAAATGGGGACCGGATCGCACCACGGTGACGCCGGAGAATGTCGGCGAAAAGGTGCATCTTCGCGTCGAGCTGCAGAGCCTCTGGCGCCTGCCGCGCTCGAACGCCATTCTCTTCGTCATCCGCTGCTATCTGATGAACATGAACGAGCTGGTGACCGTACCGAAATGGGCGCGCCGCTTCCCGCGTGTGCTGAAAACCCTGCCGCCGGAGCTCATCGACTACAAGGGCCTGACGCGCTTCCGCCAGACCACCATCGACTGGCTTGCGAAATATGACGACGGCGCTCCGACCAGTCCCGGCATTTTCCCGGATTGATGCCGGACGCCATGCCAAACAGTGCCTGCCATAAGAACTTCGATAGAATCGAGAAGGGGAATGCCACATGACACGAGTTGCCGTTATCGGTGCCGGCCCTTCGGGCCTTGCCCAGCTAAGGGCCTTTCAATCGGCCGCAAAGAAGGGTGCTGATATCCCGGAAGTCGTCTGCTTCGAAAAGCAGGCGGATTGGGGCGGCCTCTGGAACTATACCTGGCGCACAGGCCTCGATGAATATGGCGAACCGGTGCATGGCAGCATGTATCGCTATCTCTGGTCGAACGGCCCGAAGGAATGCCTGGAATTCGCCGATTATTCCTTTGAAGAGCATTTCGGCAAGCCGATCGCCTCCTATCCGCCGCGCGCCGTGCTCTGGGACTATATCAAGGGCCGCGTCGAGAAGGCCGACGTGCGCAAATGGGTGCGCTTCAGCACGCCCGTGCGCATGGTGCATTTCGACGGCGTCACCAGGAAGTTCACGGTGACGGCGCATGATCGCACGCAGGACAGGATGTATGACGAAGAGTTCGACTATGTCGTGGTTGCGTCAGGCCACTTCTCGACGCCGAACGTGCCCTATTTCGAGGGAGTAAAGACTTTCAACGGGCGCGTGCTGCATGCGCATGATTTCCGCGATGCGCTGGAGTTCAAGGGCAAGGATGTGCTGCTCGTCGGCCGCAGCTATTCGGCCGAGGATATCGGCTCGCAGTGCTGGAAATATGGAGCCAAATCCGTCACCACGAGCTATCGCTCGAAGCCAATGGGCTTCAAATGGCCTGCCAATTTCGAAGAGCGGCCGCTACTGACGCGGCTTGAAAACAAGACGGCCTATTTCCTCGACGGATCATCGAAGGATGTCGACGCATTGATCCTCTGCACTGGCTATCAGCATCATTTCCCCTTCCTGCCTGACGATCTCCGCCTGAAGACGGCCAACCGCCTCTGGGCCGACCATCTCTACAAGGGCGTGATCTTCGACAAGAACCCGCAGCTCTTCTATATCGGCATGCAGGACCAGTTCTACACCTTCAACATGTTCGACGTGCAGGCCTGGTGGGCGCGCGATGTCATAATGGGCCGCATCAAGCTGCCGCCGGAAGAAGAGCTGCAGGCAAATTTCGACAAGTGGCGCGCCCGCGAGGAGACGCTCGAGGATGCCGAACAGATGATCTGGTATCAAGGCGACTATGTGAAGGAGCTGCTTGCGGAAACCGATTATCCGAGCTTCGACATCGAAGGCACGAACAAGACCTTCATGGAGTGGGAGCACCACAAGGCGGAGAATATCATGGGCTTCCGCGACCACGCCTACCGCTCGCTGATGACCGGCACCATGTCACCGAAACATCATACGCCCTGGGTCGATGCGCTCGATGACTCGATGGAGGAATATCTGCGCAACTGACCTCCAGCCATATCCAATGTAACCGGCAGGGGAGGCGAAGAGCAGCCCCGCCGGCCTTCTGTGCGTTGAGACGAAACGAGTTCATCAGCAACCTCCTCTTTGGGCATGGCCTCAATGGATTTTCAAACAAGCATTCTTGGCCGGATGGCCGGCTTTCTCTACCGTTGCCGCGCAGACGAAAACTATACGATGCTTGACATGACCGACGGCATCGAGCGCATTTTCGGCTATCCCGCCGACGAGATCATCGGCAATCGCGCGAGGACCTTCACCTCCATCATGCACGAGAAGGATGTTCCCCTCATGGATGAACTTGTCGGCAAGGCTTTGGCAAGCCGCACCGATTGGACGATGGAATATCGCATCCGTCACCGTGAGGGACATCTGATCTGGGTGACAGAGACCGGCGGCGGCGTATGGGACGAGGCAGGGGAATTGCTCTATCTCGAAGGCAGCATCATCAATATCGAATCCCTCTATCAGCGCATCGACGAGCAAACCTCGGGCATGCGGGTCACGGCATCGAAGACCAGCGAGATCCTGCAGTCACTGCGCTACCTGAAACTGCTTGCCGTCAATGCCGGCATCGAGGCGGCAAGAGCAGGCACGGCCGGATCGGGCTTCGCGGTCCTGGCGGCGGAAATGCGCACGCTTGCCAACTCCTCCGAAGAGGCGGCGCGCGCGATCTCGGCCGCTCAGAAGAAATCTGATTGAAGCTCGGAAGTGCAACGCCTCCTGCCGCTTCAATACAGCCGATGTGCTCGCTCACTTTTCCAGACGCCTCGACAGCGCTTCTTCAGCAAAGGCGAAGCTGAAGCCCGTGAATTCCACCATGAGCGCTGATATGGTTGCAATTTCCCATGTGCATTCAGACCGTGATCAAGCTAAAGCCTCTGACGCGCAAATATGAAAGTGGACTTATGAGCTTTAGTACGACTGTTTACCTCACCTTGAGCGATGGCGATAAGGCGGCCCTGATCGCCATCAAAGATGAGATAGCTGCCTATCTCGCTGACCAGGCGCTTAGTCAGGATGTCTTGAAGGACCTCGAGCAAGCGTTTGGTATGCATGGATTTTCGGCTTCCGCACTATTCAATCTTGATCCGTGGTCGACCATTGCTTTGTTCACGTTCGTCGCAGAGCGCGTCCCCAGCTTGTCCTTCGAGGCAAAGGGCGTCGGTGATCTTGGCCCCGGCGACATCTGGGCGCGCGAGTTCGTCAACGGTGCCGCGGTTTTTGAAGCGGGGCCATTCGAAGACAAGATTTACTGCTGATCTATGCCATTTTGATCGCAATGAAAGCTAGGATCGCGGCCGCGTCTTCTGCGGGTCGTAATGCGAAAGCGGCACGATCACGGCCGGAAGCCGTTTCTGCTGACCATCGAGTTTGCCGATCTCGACCCTGGTGCCAACAGCCGCATGCGTGACGTCGACGCGAGCAAGCGCGATGGTCTTGCCGAGGATTGGCGAGCGGGTCGCGCTGGTGATCACGCCGATCTGCGCGCGGCCGATATGGATGCAATCACCGTGCCCGACGGCTTCATTGGCCTCGATGTCCAGGCCGACCATCAGGTGACGCGGATTTTCCTTTCGCCGCACCAATGCCTTGCGCCCGATGAAATCGTCCTGTTTGGATTTCAGCGGAACGGTGAAACCGATGCCGGCTTCGAAGGGGTCTGTCTGATCGTCGAATTCATGATGGGCAAAGACGAGGCCCGCCTCGATACGCACCATGTCCAACGCCTCCAGGCCCATCGGCTTCAGCCCATATGGCTCGCCGGCTTTCCAGACCGCATCGAAGACGGTTTCCGCATCTTTCGGATGGCAGAAGATTTCGTAGCCGAGCTCGCCGGTATAGCCGGTGCGGGAGACGACGACCGGCGCCCCTTCGAAGTGGCCGATGCGACCCACCGCGAAGCGGAACCATTCGAGTTCGCCGATGGTCGGCTGGCGCGGCGCCGTCCAGATGATCTCCTTCAGGATGTCGCGGCTCTTCGGACCCTGCAGGGCGATGTTGTGCATCTGGTCGGTGGATGAGCGGACCCAGGCCTTAAAGCCCTTCTTCTCCGCCTGCTCACGCAACCAGATACCGCTGTAGTCGTCACCGCCGATCCAGCGGAAGTTCTTGTCGCCGAGACGGAAGAGCGTGCCGTCGTCGATCATGCCGCCATGTTCGTAGCACATCGCGGAATAGACGACCTGGCCCATCGAGAGCTTGCGCACATCGCGCGTCAGGCAATATTGCAGCAATTCTTCGGCATCCGGCCCCGTCACCTCGAACTTGCGAAGCGGCGAGAGGTCGATGACGACCGCGCGTTCGCGACAGGCCCAATATTCCTCGACCGGTCCCTCCGAGGAGAAACGGTTCGGCAGCCAATAGCCGCGATATTCGGTGTAGTCCCGCGTCATGGCGGAAAGGCGTGGGTGAAACGCGGTCTCCCGCGTCAGTTCGGGATCGGCGTCTGGGGTCATGCGATAGGCCACCGCTCGTGTGAATTTTTCTTTGCCGGAAAAGGTACGCACATGGATATCGGTTGGGTCCCAGCCATTGGCCGCATCGATGTCATCGGGGCATGAGGAGGAGACGCAGACGAGATCCGTCAGCGCGCGCATCAGGACGTAGTCGCCCGGTCTCGACCAAGGCTCATCGAGATAGAGTTGGTTATTATGATCGACATTGGTGTTGTAGAAGTAGTTGAGCGCCTCCCAGCCTTTTCGGCCGGCGATACCGTAGGGCGCAAGCGCCGCATTGAAATTGTCGCTACAGTTCACGTGGCCGGGATAACCCATGTCGTCATAGTAGCGGGAATTGCAGGCCGTGGCGAAGGCGTCATGCCGGCCGACCGTATCCTGCACGATTTCCACCAGCGGCTCGAAATCACGGTCGAAGGCCTTGGAGGGAAGGCCGGGAGCTGGATAGCTGCGGCCGAGCAGGGTGCGGGTAACCGTAGAATCGAGCGCGAGATCGAGCCCCTTGTCGACCTTGCGGGCGGAAAAGGCCTGGAAGTCGGTGCATTGCCGGCCATAAACATCGATGATCTGGATATATTCTCCGGCACGGACGAAATAGGCGGAGGCGGTCGCCGCCCTGATGCGAATATCTTCGATCGGATCGGCGAGCGGTTCCGGCAGCGCGGAGGCGTAGTCCCGGATGATCGTCGCCCGGCGAATTCTGATTTCCACTGGCGTCGCCGTATCCTGGGCCTCCGGCCACATAGCCACTCCCGGCGCGCAGGCGACAAGCAGACCTTTGAGAGCGATGGTGAATTCCGCCGTGCTACCCGCCGGCGACGATGCGCCGAAGAGGCGCAGTGCCGCCGCGGACGCCAGATCGGCGCCACGCCGCTCCAGCGCTGTTTTAACGCGAGCCGCACTTTCATCCCCCGAGGAAAGAATGGCTTTCAGGCCCGTCGCTTCGCCGGTGAACGCGGATCCCAATCCTGCGGATTGAAAACGGCCCTTTTCATCGAGGAAGGTGAGCTCGCAAACTTGGCCGCCCTCGCTATCCGTCACGGAGACTCGGTCACCGGGCTCGACGCGCACGACCAGCGATCCACCACCCTTGCAGCGATAGCGTTCGGTATCTTGCGGCAGCGCCGGAATGCCCGGATAGCGAATTATGCTCGCCGAGATGGGCCTTATTCCGGCAGTTGACGGGTGGAGATCTCGCATAGAGCCCTCTCGGGAAATGGGGTGCATCGAGGCACCGGAATCATGCTGACAAAATGCCGGTGGAAAGTAAAGTGATATTGACTAAAAAGAAAATATCTTCACTATGCATAAAGGGCATGCATCTGGAAACCCGCGCATAGACTCGGCTCACGAAAACCTCCAGCACGCCCCGCAATGCCATGGGAGGCACGTTCAGGGAGACGTACGAGAGATACGTCCGGAACAAAATGGGGAATATCACCGATGACGGATATCGTGGACACCGGCGCTTCCGCCGGCACCGAAGGTAAGCTTATACGCGCGCTTGACTGGAAGGGCGCATTCTGGGTGGCCGCGGGCGTGCCGCCGCTTGTTCTCTTTTCCATCGGCGGCATCGCCGGCACGACGGGCAAACTTGCCTTCGTCGTGTGGATCATCTCGATGATCATGGGTTTCCTGCAGTCCTTCACCTATGCCGAAATTGCCGGCATGTTCGGCAATAAGTCCGGGGGCGCCTCGGTCTATGGCGCGACGGCATGGCTGCGTTACTCGAAATTCATCGCGCCGCTTTCCGTTTGGTGCAACTGGTTTGCCTGGTCGCCGGTGCTGTCGCTCGGCTGTGCCATTGCGGCCGGCTATATCCTCAATGCCTTCTTCCCCATTCCCGCGGCGGATTCGCAGGCCGTACTCAGCTGGATCAGCGCGCATGCGACGTCGATCACCGCAGATAGTCCCCGCGTCACCGAATATATCGCGGCCCATGCCGGCACATCGCCCGACGACGCGGTCAAGGCACTTCTCGGCGCCGATGGCGTTGCCGCCTTTACGCCCGCCATCCGCAACTGGTCGCTTTTCAGCTTCAACATTCCCTTCCTCGCAACCGCCAATATCAACGCCACCTTCTTCATCGGCGGCGTCCTGATGCTGATCATCTTTGCGATCCAGCATCGCGGCATTTCCGAGACGGCGAGCGTGCAGAAGTGGCTGGCGATCATCGTGCTCGTGCCGCTGCTCATCATCGGTGTCTATCCGATCGTCAGCGGCCAGATCGTCTCCACCAATGTCACGGGCCTGTTGCCCCCGACGGCCGCCTACGCCGCCACCGACGGAACCTGGAGCAATGGCGGCTGGACGCTCTTCCTCGGCGGCCTTTACATCGCCGCCTGGTCGACCTACGGCTTCGAGACGGCTGTCTGCTATACCCGCGAACTCAAGAACCCGAAGACGGATACGTTCAAGGCGATCTTCTATTCGGGGCTTGCCTGCTGCATCTTCTTCTTCCTCGTGCCCTTCGCCTTCCAGGGCGTTCTCGGCCATGCCGGCATGCTGGCGCCGGGTATCGTCGACGGGACCGGCGTCGGCGAAGCGCTCGGCGGCCTGATCGGCGCCGGCCGCATCGTCACACAGCTGCTTGTCGTCCTGATGATCCTGGCGCTGTTCCTCGCCATCATGACAGCGATGGCCGGCTCGTCGCGCACGCTCTATCAGGGCTCGAAGGACGGATGGCTGCCGAAATATCTCGATCATGTGAATGAGAACGGCGCGCCCACGAGAGCGATGTGGACGGACTTCGCCTTCAATCTCTTTCTTCTGGCCATCGCATCCGACACCAGCGGCTATTTCTTCGTGCTCGCCGTCTCCAATGTCGGATACATCATTTTCAATTTCCTCAACCTCAATTCGGGCTGGATCCACCGCATGGACTCCGGCCATATCGAGCGCCCGTGGAAAGCGCCGTCCTGGCTCATCGGCCTCAACACCGTGCTTGCCTTCGTCAACGCCCTCTTCCTCGGCGCCGGCGCCAAGGTTTGGGGCTATGCGAATGCGCTCTGGATCGGTTTTGCCTTCGCGGCCCTGATCCTGCCGGTCTTCGCCCACAGGCATTATGTTCGCGATGGCGGCAAGTTCCCGGCCGGTGCCATGGATGATCTTGGTCTGGTCGGCCAGGATCTGGGTGTCAGGAAAGCGGGCATTCTGCCCTATCTGGCGCTTGTCGGCGGTCTTGCCATCGTGTTGATCGCCAACTGGGCCTTCCAGCTGCCGGCATAGCGACACCCTGGCGAAATCCACCGTTCACAACACTGAGGGTCCGGCTTGCCTGGCAGGCCGGACCCTCATCACGTCTTCGGCTCCGCTCATTCGGCGGCTTGCTTGACGGTCGCGGCATCGCCTGCTCGCGCGCCTGACAGGCTTGTTTGGCCGAGTGCCACGATTAAGACCGTGATCGCGCTCGATGCGACCGAAACCCAGAAGCCATTCGCCGGTCCGAAATTATCGACCATCCAGCCGGAAACGAAGGCGCCGAGCGCCATGCCGATGCCGATGCCTGTCATGATCCAGGTCACGCCTTCCGTCAGCATAGCCTCCGGCACCCGGCGTTCGATCAGCCCGAAGGCGGTGATAAAGGTCGGCGAGATGGCAACGCCGCTCAGGAAAACCGCAAAGGCCAGCAAGGCGACCGACGTGCCTGCAACGAGAAGCGGCAGGGAGGTGAAGGCAAGGACGCCGACCGCAATCAGCAACTGTCTCTGAAGCGGCGTTTTGAGGTTCAGCGCGCCGACAACCAGACCGACGATAAACGAGCCGAGGGCATAGACGCCGATGACAAGGCTTGCAGCACCTGGCTGGCCAAGCTGCTTGGTGATGGCGACGGCGCTCACTTCCGCCGTGGCGAAGGTGGCGCCGACGAAAATCAGGGCAAGCGTGATGATCTGGACCGGACGCAGCCGGATTGCCGAATGTTGCGGGTGATCGGAACCAAGCGCACGCACCTTGGGTTCCGTCGACCGCTGCAACAAAAAGGCCGTTGTCCCCAGCGCAAGGAAGATCGTGCTCACAAGCATCCCGGCCTCCGGGAAAAGCGAAACCGAGAGGCCGACCGAAAGGGAGGCGCCGGCGATATAGACGAGCTCATCGGCCGCGGATTCGAAAGCGAAGGCGGTGTTCAGCTCAGGCCGGGCGCGGAAGATCTCCGTCCAGCGGGCGCGGACCATGGCCGGAATGCTCGGCATGACGGCGGCAAGGAGGGCCGAGGCGAACAGCGTCCACGCCGGCCAATCCTGATTTGAGGCGATGACGAGAACGACAAAGGCGATAACCGAGAGAATGGTCGCCGGCGCGACCACCGCGCGCTGGCCTAGCCGGTCGACAAGCCGCGATATTTGCGGCGAGACGAACGCATTGGCCAAAGCGAAGGTGGCGGAAACCGCCCCGGCAAGCCAATATTCGCCGCGCGTCTGGGACAGCATGGCGACAATGCCGATCGGGGCCATCGCAATGGGAATGCGCGCGAAAAAGGCCGCAGCCGAAAAACCTTTCGCACCCGGCGCCCGGAAAATCTCACGATACGGATTGGACATTAAAACGCTCCCTGGATGAGAACAAGTCGCCATATACATACGCAGCGTATGCGAATGAAATAATTGCATACGCCGCGTATGTCAACTAATATACGTGCCGTATGCAAATTTATACGATGCCGTTGACGGAGACGTGATGCGCAAACCCCGTAGTGAAATGATCGCTGAGACGCGAGCCAAGCTGCTGGCCGCTGGCCGTAAGGCATTCGGTAGCGTCGGCTATGCCGACGCATCGATGGATGACTTTACAGCTGCCGCCGGACTGACGCGGGGGGCACTATATCACCATTTCGGCGACAAGAAGGGATTGCTGCAGGCAGTCGTCAGCGAGATCGATGCGGAAATGACCGCAAGGCTCTGTGCGATTTCGTCCAGGGCGCCATCGCGTTGGCAGGCATTCATCGACGAGAACGTCGGATATGTCGAGATGGCGCTGGAACCGGAAATCCAACGCATCATGTTTCGCGACGGCCCGGCTGTCCTTGGTGATCCCTCGGGATGGCCGAGCGCCAACGGCTGCATCGCCACGATCAGAGAGAGCCTGCGCGACCTTGGAGACGAGGGTATCATCGCGAAGATTGACCCGGAAGCCGGCGCCCGCCTCATCAATGCGGCAAGCAGCTGCGCGGCGCAATGGATCGCCAATTCGGACAATCCAGCGACAATCTCGAAACGGGCAGTCGAGGCTTTTCGGACTTTCCTCGAAGGCTTGCGGATCGAGAAGGACTGATGGACCTGGAGCCCACTCAGCCGGCCGATGCGGCAGTGAAGACTGCGAGTTGAGCCTCGAAAGCTCGTTTGTATGCCGGTCGCGCCTCCCCACGGGCGACATAGGCGCAGAGGTTCTGATAGTCCTGCAAGATGCCCGAATCCTTCAGCCTGAGCAGGACCGATATCATCATAAGATCGCCAGCGCTGAACGCGTCCTCGAGCCAATCGGCGCTGCCGAGGTGATCGGACAGTTCGTTGAGCCGCTGGCGGATGCGTTCATCGACCATGGACAGGCGCTGCTCATACCAGGCCTGATCACGCTCCTGGAATCTTACGATTGAACGCTCGATGATCGGCGGCTCCACTGTGGAGAGAGCGGCAAACATCCATGTGATCGCCCGCGACCGCGCGTTGGCGTTATCCGGCAGCAGGCCGGCATGACGCTCCGCGATATGGAACACGATTGCCCCGGACTCGAACAATGTAAGATCGCCCTCCTCATAGGTCGGGATCTGCCCGAAGGGATGAAGTGCGAGATGCGCGGGCTCCTTCATCGCCTTGAACGAAAGAAGGCGCACGTCGTAAGACTCGCCGACCTCTTCCAGCGCCCAGCGGACGCGCATGTCACGCGCCAGCCCCCTGCCGCGATCCGGCGACTTTTCAAAGGCGGTAATCGTTATCGTCATTGCTGCTCTCCATGGTTTGTCTGCCTCAAAGACGGCTGGCTGAGCGAAATTCCGACACTTCGTCTGCAAGATAGTTTCCGAGAGCGGGAATGCTCAAAAACTAAGGCGGATCGTCGAGAATAGGATGAGAAGCGGGCGACCTCGTCCGTCGCCCCACCGACTTGCCCATCCTCCCGCAAAAAGACCGAAAGCGGCAGCGCAAATTCTTCTTCGCCGCCGCCTTCGGCATGACCTTGGCAAATCCTCTTGACAGATTGGCGATTGTCATCGAGTTTAGTAAAGCGTTTTACTAAAGCGGTTTACAAGCTGATGGCAAAGGGACACACCCCTGGATTGAAGGATGTCGCGAAGGCTGCCGGCGTGTCGGTGACAACAGTCTCCCGCATGCTGAATGGCTCCTTGGATTTGCCCATGCTGACCAAGCGTCGGATCGAAGAGGCGATCGCATTCCTCAAATATCAGCCGAACCCGCATGCCCGGCGGCTGAGCCGCGGTCGTTCCGACACGATCGGTCTCGTCGTGCCCGATATCGCCAACCCGTTCTTCGCGACCATGGTGGCCGCCGTCGAAGAGGCGGCCAACGACAAGGGCTTGGCCGTATCGCTTTATGCGACACTGAACCGGACAGGGCGCGAGGTCGCTTATCTCAGGCTGATCGAGCACAACCACGTGGATGGTCTCGTCTTCGTCACCAACCATCCCGATGGCGGAGAGCTCGCCGCTCTCATCAATCGAACGGGCAAGGTCGTCGTCGTCGACGAGGACGTTCCGCTCGCGACGGTCCCGAAACTCTTCTGCGACAATCGGCAGGGCGGCTATCTTGCGGGCCGCCATCTGGCTGAATTTGGCCATCGCGACGTGCTTTATGTCGGCGGTCCCGACGCCATGATCAGCACGCAGCGGCGCTTCAACGGATTGCACGAGGGCTTGCGGGAGCGCTTCGGCGAAAACGTATCGATCCGGCGCTACAGCGGCGAATACACCATTGCCTGCGGACGGGAGATGGCGCTGCGGTTCCTGGAAGAGGGCATGCCGGCAACCGCGATCTTCGCCAGCTCGGACGAAATCGCCATCGGCATGATCGAGGTTCTGCGGGAGAAGGGGATTTCGATACCCGATGACCTGTCCCTCGTCGGCTTCGATGATGTCAGCCCGCTGCATCTCTTCGCGCCGCCGCTGACGGCGATCCGGCAGCCGGTACGCGCCATCGGGCAACGCGCCCTGTCCCTTCTTCTCGAAACAAACTGGCAGGAAAGTCGATCGCTCGCCACCGAGGAACTCGTGCCAGTCGAAATCGTCGTGCGGAAATCCGTTGCACCGCCGTCGACACATAACAAGCAACGATAACGAAACCAGAGGATGAGAACATGGAACAGATCAAACGTCGGGCGTTCAACGTCGCCCTTGCCTTCACCGCGCTTGCGGGCGCGACCCTGGCAGCTCCGCTAGCGCATGCGGCGGGCAAGACCTATGCACTGGTGCAGATCAATCAGCAGGCCCTTTTCTTCAATCAGATCAACGAAGGCGCCCAGAAGGCCGCCGATGCCTCGGGCGACAAGCTCGTCATCTTCAACGCCAACAACGACGCTGCCGCGCAGAACAGCGCCGTCGAGACCTATGTCCAGCAGAAGGTCGATGGCCTGATCGTCGTTGCCATCGACGTCAACGGCATCATGCCCGCCGTCAAGCAGGCCTCGGATGCCGGCATTCCGGTCGTCGCCATCGATGCGATCTTGCCGGAGGGGCCGCAGAAATCGCAGATCGGCGTCGATAACGGCAAGGCCGGCGCCGATATCGGCGCCTATTTCCTCGACTATGTGAAGAAGGACATGGGCGGCAAGGCCAAGATCGGCATCGTCGGCGCCCTGAACTCCTATATCCAGAACCTCCGCCAGAAAGGCTTCGAAGACACGATCAAGGGCGGCAACATCGAAACCGTCGGCGTTGTCGATGGCCAGAATATCCAGGACAATGCCCTTGCCGCCGCCGAAAATCTCATCACCGGCAATCCGGACATGACGGCGATCTACGCCACCGGCGAGCCTGCTCTCCTCGGCGCGATCGCCGCCGTTCAGAGCCAGGGCAAGCAGGACAGTATCAAGGTCTTCGGCTGGGATCTGACCGCGCAGGCGATCGCGGGTCTCGATCAAGGCTATGTCGTCGCCGTCGTCCAGCAGGACCCGGCAGGCGAGGGCAAGGCCGCCGTCGAAGCGTTGGCGAAGCTGACCGCGGGCCAGAGCGTCGAAAAGAGCATTTCGGTTCCCATCACGATCGTGACGAAGCAAAACGTCGATCCATACCGGGCCGTCTTCAAATGATGACGGAAAACCGGCCTGTTTATGCCGGAGCCGGGGAGGCGCAAGCCTCCCGGCATTCCTCCGGCTCACCCGCTGTGACGCCAGCCGTATCGCTGCGCGGCATCCGCAAGACCTTCGGCTCGCATCAGGCGCTGCGTGGCGTCGATCTCGACCTCTTTCCCGGCGAATGCCTCGGCCTCGTCGGCGATAATGCCGCCGGGAAATCGACGCTCACCAAGATCATCTCCGGCACCTATCTGCCGGATGATGGAACCATTTCGCTGAACGGCGAGGAGGTCAAACTCTCCGGACCCGCCGATGCGCGCAACCGGCATATCGAAATGGTCTTTCAGGACCTGAGCCTGTGTGATCATGTCGATGTCGTCGGCAATCTCTTCCTCGGGCGCGAAATCACCAAGGGACCCTTCCTCGACCGCCAGAGGATGCTGACTGAGGCTCGCAAGATGCTCGATGCCCTGGAGATCCGCATTCCGCGTCTTTCGGCCAAGGTCGAGAAGCTGTCGGGCGGCCAGCGCCAGGCGATCGCGATTGCGCGGGCAGCCTCGTTCGGTCCCAAAGTGCTGATCATGGACGAGCCGACATCGGCGCTTGCGGTCGCGGAGGTCGAGGCCGTCCTGTCGCTCATCAACCGGGTCAAGGCGAGCGGCGTATCCGTCGTCCTCATCACCCACCGCCTGCAGGATCTCTTCAGGGTCTGCGATCGGATCGCCGTCATGTACGAGGGCACCAAGGTTGCGGAGCGCGACATCGGCAAGACCAATCTTGAGGACCTCGTCAGGCTCATCGTCGGGGGAGAAAGACATTGACCGCCTACACCGAACGCAGCAAAGGCTCACCGATATCAGACTTTCTGGGTGAAAATGCCCAGGTCCTGTCGATCGCCTTCTTCTTTCTGGCATGCCTCGTCTTCTTTTCGCTGACGACCACGACCTTCATGACGATGGGCAATATCCTCAATGTCGTGCGTCAGGCGGCTCCTATCCTCGTCGTGGCGATCGCCATGACGCTTGTCATCGTGACAGGCGGGATCGACCTCTCCGTCGGTTCGATGCTGGCTCTCATCAATGCGGTCGCCGCCATCACGCTGGCGACGGGCATACCCTGGCCAGTGGTTTCGATCGGCATGCTCGCCTTCGGCGGCATCATTGGCCTGTTGCAGGGCTGGTTCATCGCCTACCAGAACATTCCGGCCTTTATCGTCACCCTTGCTGGTCTCTCCATCCTGCGAGGTGTGGCTCTCTATCTAACCCAGGGCTATTCCATTCCGATCAACGGCGATCCCGGCTTCTTTTACATGGGACGCGGCGAACTGGCCGGCTTTCCCGTTCCGGCGCTGATCGCAATCCTGATCGCGATCGTCGGCTATGTCGTCATGGCCTCAACGAAATACGGACGGCAGATCGTGGCGGTGGGATCGAACATGGAAGCGGCCCGTCGTGTCGGCATGCCGGCCAAATGGATCGTCGCATCGGTCTATCTTGTCTCGGGGGTCGCATCGGCGCTGGCGGGGCTTTTGATTGCCGCGCGCCTCGGCTCGGGCTCGTCGAACGCGGCCGTCGGCTTCGAACTTCAGGTCATCGCCGCCGTCGTGCTGGGCGGCACGTCATTGATGGGCGGTCGCGGCACGATGATCGGAACGGTGCTCGGCACCATGACGATCGCCGTCATCGGCAACGGTCTGATCCTGATGCATATTTCGCCCTTCTTCACCCAGATCGTCACCGGCGCGATCATCCTCGTCGCCATCTGGCTCAACACGCGCATCTTCACCACCAATTTCCGATTGTCCGGCAGGAGGAAGAGCTGATGTCAATGGATGAGCTTTCACCTGGTCATGTTCGATCCGGACAGGTGATGACGGTTTCGGGGGCCATGCCGGTGTCCGATCTCGGCGTCACTTTGATGCACGAGCATATCCTCAACGATTGCCGCTGCTGGTGGCACGCGCCGAAGACACCGGACCGGCAATATCTTGCCGAAAGCTTCGTCTGCATGGAAATCCTCGGCGAGCTGCGGCAGGACCCCTTCGTCAACAAACACAACATCACGCTTGATGACGAAAAGCTCGCCGTGGCGGAGCTCAAGGATTTTACCGGGCTCGGCGGCCAGACGGTTGTCGAGCCGACCTGCCAGGGCATCGGCCGCGACCCTCTGGCTCTGCGGCGGATATCAAAGGCGACGCGACTGAACATCGTCATGGGCGCCGGTTTCTATCTCGGCTCGTCTCATCCGGCGAGAGTTGCGGATATGTCCGCAGCTCAGATCGCCGACGAGATCGTGTCGGAGGCGATCGTCGGCGCGGATGGCACAGACGTGAAGATCGGCTTGATCGGCGAGATCGGCGTCTCGTCCGATTTCACCGAGGCGGAGGAAAAATCGTTGCGGGGCGCGACACAGGCGCATGTGCGCACCGGACTACCCCTGATGGTTCATCTTCCGGGCTGGTATCGCCTGGGTCACAAGGTACTCGACATCGTGGCGTCCGAGGGCGGCGATCTCAGGCATACGGTGCTGTGTCACATGAACCCGTCGCATGACGATCTCACCTATCAGTCGGAGTTGGCTGCCCGTGGCGCCTTCCTCGAATACGACATGATCGGCATGGACTTTTTCTATGCCGACCAGCAGGTGCAATGCCCAAGCGACGAGGAGGCGGCTCGCGCACTCGTCAAACTCGTCGAGATGGGACACAAGCATCGGCTCCTGCTCTCCCACGACGTCTTCCTGAAGATGATGCTGAAGCATTACGGGGGCAACGGCTATGCCTATATTCTGCGCCACTTCCTGCCGCGCCTGAAGCGCCATGGATTGGACGATGCGACGCTCGACATCTTCATGCGCGCCAATCCAAGGTCGGTCTTCGAGGCCGCTGCCTGACCGCCACATCAAGAAAAAGAAATGGAAACATCATGACAAAGAAGGTTCTTCTCGTCGGCGAAAGCTGGGTCAGTTCCGCCACGCACTATAAGGGCTTCGACCAGTTTGGAAGCGTCACCTTCCATCTGGGAGCCGAGCCGCTCGTGAAGGCGCTTGCCGGCAGCGAATACGAACTCACCTATATGCCTGCCCACGAAGCCGTCGAGCAATTGCCCTTCGACATGGCCGGGCTGGACGCCTATGACGCCATCATTCTTTCCGACATCGGCGCCAATTCGCTGCTTCTTCCGCCGGCGGTGTGGCTGCATTCCAAGACCGTCCCGAACCGCCTGAAACTGCTCAAGGCCTGGGTCGAAAAGGGCGGCGGCCTTTTGATGGTCGGTGGCTATTTTTCCTTCCAGGGGATCGACGGCAAGGCCCGCTGGCGCCGCACGCCGGTGGAAGACGTGCTGCCCGTCACGTGCCTGCCCTATGATGACCGCGTCGAAATTCCCGAGGGAACGACGCCTGTCACCGTCAAATCCGAACATGCAACGGTTGCCGGCATGCCGAAGGAATGGCCTTTGCTGCTCGGTGTCAACGAAGTCGAAGTACGCGAGCGCGACGACATCGAGGTCATCGCCCGTCTGCCCGATGATCAGGGCGGACATCCGCTCCTGGTGACCGGTCGCTTCGGCAAGGGCAAAACCGCAGCCTGGACTTCGGATATCGGCCCGCACTGGCTGTCGCCCGCCTTCTGTGAATGGGAGGGTTACGGGCGTCTTTGGAAGAATATCCTCGGTTGGCTGACGGAGGAAAAATAAGCGTCATTCGCCGGCGAGAATGCCGGCGAGATCGCCGCTGCTCGGGAAGGCTGAGCGCGTTCCCCGGCGACTAACGGTGATGGCGGCGGCCGCCGTTGCATGGCGAATGGCGCGGGCATCGAGCTTCGTGTCTCTAAGGGCAGCCGAGGCTAGCGCAACCGCCATGAAGGTGTCGCCGGCGCCTGTCGTGTCGACGACTTCGGTCGCGAGCGCTGGGATGGTGGCAAGCACCTGATTACCGCTGGCAAGGATCGCACCATTGCCGCCGAGGGTCAGGACGATCTGCGCTACACCTGCTTCGGCCAGGCGTTGAATGGCGGTCTCGCCGGACGATCCGGTCAGGCTTTCGGCTTCGCCCTTGTTGAGAAAGGCGATGTCGATCAGCGGCCAGAGCTCGGCGAAGTAAGGCCGCAGCGGGGAGGGGTTGAAGGCGGTGGTCAGGCCACGGCGTCTGGCTTCGGCAAGAATGCCGCGAGTGACGCTTTCGCTGAGATTGCCCTGCAGCACGACGAGGTCGCCGGCTCTGGCAGCCTTAAGCGGCGCAAGCGCCTCGGCAAGGGTCAATGCCTCGGCCGAGGCCGTCGTCGTCACGATGGCATTTTCGCCATCTGGCGTGGTGAAGATGATGGAAAAGTCGCTGGAGCGGTGGGGGTGCCCCACGAGGTGAGCATCGACCTCCTCTCCGGCAAGCTGGTCGCGGATCGTCTGGGCTCGAAAATCCTCGCCGACGGCGGCTACGAGCGTCGTGGAAAGGCCCGTCCGGCCCATCACGACCGCCTGATTGGCGCCCTTGCCGCCAAGGTCGCGAGTTTCCTCCCGACCGAGGATCGAGGCGCCGGCTTCGGGCATGGACAATACGGATATGGTTTCGTCGATGGCGACGTTACCGATGACATAGGCACGCATGGCAGGCTTTCAGAAAGGAAAGAGAAATGCAGCAGATATCGGATAGGGCCTCAAGCGCCATACGGGAAATCTTCGGTACTGACAAGGCGCTGATCGGCATGATCCATTGTCCGCCTTTCCCCGGTGCTCCTCGCTATCGCAGTGCGGCGATGGATTCCATTTATGACACCTGTATTCGCGACGCCGAAGCGCTCGTCAAGGGTGGAATCCATGGCCTGATCATCGAAAACCACGGGGACATTCCCTTTTCGAAACCCGAAGAGATCGGCCATGAAACCGCAGCCTTCATGTCCGTCGTGACGGACCGTATCGCGCGTGCCGTCGGCGTGCCGCTTGGCATCAACGTGCTTGCCAACGCACCGATCCCCGCCTTCGCGATTGCGATGGCCGGAGGCGCGCGCTTTATCCGTGTCAACCAATGGGCCAACGCCTATGTCGCCAATGAGGGCTTCATGGAGGGGCGCGCGGCCGAGGCCATGCGCTATCGCTCGCTGCTGCGCGCCGAACATATCAGGGTCTTCGCCGACAGCCATGTGAAGCACGGCGCCCACGCCATCACCGCCGATCGGACGATCGACGAGCTGACCCGCGACCTTGCCTTCTTCGATGCCGACGTCGTCATCGCCACCGGCCAGAGGACGGGCAACAGCGCGACGATCGAGGAGATCGAAGAGATCGGCGCCGCCACCCATCTGCCGCTGTTGGTCGGCTCAGGCGTGACCAAGGAAAATATCATCGAAATCCTCAAGCGCACGGACGGCGTCATCGTCGCCTCGTCACTGAAGACGGACGGCGTCTGGTGGAACCCGGTCGACCCGGCCCGTGTCGCAGCCTTCGTCGAAGCGGCGAAACCCGGCCTGGAGGCTTGACCGTCATGGCACAAACCCTGTCGGAGCAAATGCTTGAAGAGAACCGGGATGTCTTTGAAACGATGGTTCACCACCGCTTCGTCGAGGACATCAAGGCCGGCCGTCTTCCGAATGAGGTATTCGAGCGCTACCTCGTTTTCGAGGGTGCCTTCGTCGATACGGCGATCGCGATCTTCTCCTATGCCACCGCCAAGGCCGAGACCATCGCACAGAAGCGCTGGCTGATCGGCGTACTCGACGCGCTTGCCAACCAGCAGATCGCCTATTTCGAAAAGACGTTTGCAGCGCGCGGCATCGATCCGGCCCGATACGACACCGCACGAGAAGACGTGGCCGCCTTCTGCGAGGGAATGCTGGCGATCGCCCGCGACGGCGCATTTCTCGATACGATCGCAGCCATGTTTGCCGCCGAATGGATGTATTGGACCTGGTCGATCGAATCCAACCGATCCGCGATCGGCGATCCCCTGCTCAAGGAATGGGTCAGGCTTCATGCCGAGCCCGAATTCGAGGCGCAGGCGCGATGGCTGAAAGCCGTGCTCGACCAGGCGGGAGAGACCATGCGCGCTGACGAGCGCAAGCGGCTGAGCGCCATTTTCGGCCAAACGCAACGTCTGGAAATTACCTTCCACGAAGCCGCCTATTCCTGACGGGCAGTGATTGCCGATCAGCATAGGCTGCGGGCAGGGGAGGTTCGAAGAGGCGAGGGGACGACCGGTCCGAATACATAACAGCAATGAATCGAACCGGGGCGATCGATTCAAAACACTCGTTGGACCCCGCCAGCCGGATCGATCATCCTGCCGGCATGCTTAATCAACCTTATCATCTCTACATCGAACGCAAGGACGCCGCGCGGAACATGGCGCGCTATTATGCCCTGGAGATATCGACGACATTGTTCGGCGACACCTGCCTGACAAGAAGATGGGGCCGCATAGGGTTCGGCGGGCAGACCATGGCACATCATTTCGCCGATGAAAGCGACGCCGTCAGGATGTTTCTCACATTGGCCCGGCAGAAACGGGCCAGAGGATACCGGCCGCGATCCTAAAGTGGTTCGGCTTTTCACGGAATCTCTGAACCACTCCATCTTTTTGTTATCCCGTAATTCCGGTCCGTCAAATCACTTGAAAAACGAAGCGCATCGGCGACCATCATGAAAAGCACGATGTCGAACGGCAGCTCAACGGAGCGCAATGGACTTATCGCGTTCGATGTGAAAACCCAGTTTCTCCGAGATTTCGTTGGCGGCCGCCGTCAGGCTTTGTAGATAAGTGCTGCGGTTGCGCAGGCCATCTTCGCGCGGCGCGACGAGGCAGAGCGTGGCGATGCAGGCTCCGCCAGCCTGATAGATCGGAACGGCGAAGCAATGAGTGAAATTTTCGACTTCGCTGTTGAAAGTGAAGAACCCGTCGCGACCGGCCTGGCGCACCTGGGCGATGAATTCGGATGGCTCCATCTGCCTCCCATTGGGGAGGACAAAATCGTCAGGCGGGATCAGGTCGATGATTTCCTGATCGGTAAGATGCGAGACCAACAGGCGACCCGAAGCCGTCCAGGGGATCGCAACCAGCTCGCCGACATTTGAGGAAATGCGGAAAGGCCGGACACCTTCGCGCATCATGGCAACGGTATATTTCCTGCCTTCAAGCAAACACATCTGCGCCGTTTCGCGCGTTTCCTCGGCCAGCCGCACCAGCATGCGGTCACATTCGCGCATCAAATCGAATTGTTCGGCATAGGCTGTTCCGAGGAAGTAGAGGCGGCGGCCGAGATAAACGCGGCCGTCATTCCCTTGGTAATCAAGCATGCCATGGCGCAATAGAAGATTGACCAATTCATAGACCGAAGACCGGGGAGCCCCGATTTCAGACGCGATCTCGTTCGGCCGCATAGGCTGTCGTTTCACGCGCAGAAATTCAAGAATCTCGAAGGCGCGATCCAGTCCCCGGGTGCGTCGCGATACCGCATCGCTTGCGGCCTCGGTCATGCTCTTCTCCAATCCTTGTCAGGCGCGATCGGCGCGGTAAGCCACGCAATCGACCTCGACCTTGCAATCGACCATCATGCGCGATTGAACGCAGGCACGGGCCGGCGGGTTCTTGCCGAAATACTCGGCATAGACACCGTTGAAGCTCCAGAAATCGCGTGGATCGTCAAGCCACACGCCGACGCGCACGACATCTTCCAAGCTGTAGCCGGCTTCATCAAGGATCGCAATCATGTTTTCTATTGCCTTGCGGCTCTGGCCGACGATACCGCCGGGCACGATCTCACCCTTTTCCATCGGCACCTGGCCGGATACATAAAGCCATCCCGCGGCTTCGGTGGCACGTGCAAATGGCAGCGGTTGGCCGCCTGCGCCGGTCTCGCCCGCACCATAACGCTTGATCGTCATATTCTTCTTTTCCTCTTTAGTTGAAGCTTGAGGTTTTCAGGAATTCGGCAAGCCGCTCGGTTTTAGGCTTGACGAACATTTCCTTCGGATCGCCCTGCTCACAGATCACGCCCTGGTTCATGAAGATGACCCGGGACGAGACCTCATAGGCAAAACGCATTTCGTGCGTGACCAGCAGCATGGTCATTCCATCCGCGGCAAGACCCTTGATGACCTGCAGCACTTCGCCCACCAGTTCCGGGTCGAGTGCAGAGGTCACCTCATCGAAGAGCATCAGGCGCGGCGACATCGCGATCGCACGGGCGATCGCCACACGCTGTTGCTGGCCGCCGGAAAGCTGACCCGGATAATGGTTGGTGCGCGACGAAAGGCCGACGCGGTCGAGCCAGCGCTCGGCGATGACGCGTGCCTCGGCCTTCTGCATCTTCTTGACCTTGATCAGGCCAAGCATCACGTTTTCGGCGGCGGTCATATGCGGAAAAAGATTGAACTGCTGGAAGGCCATCCCCGTCAGTGCGCGCTGACGGGCAATCTCCTTTTCACTCTTGCGCCGGCGGGAACTGCCCTCGATGTGATAGCCGATCTCTTCGCCGTCGAGGCTGATCGTGCCGCCCTGAAACTCTTCCAGCATGTTGACGCAGCGCAGCATCGTCGTCTTGCCCGATCCGGATGATCCGATGATCGAAATGACCTCACCCTCGGCGACCGAGCAGTCGACGCCTTTGAGAACCTCGTGATGACCGTAGGTCTTCCGCAGGCCGTTGATTTCAAGAATTGTTTTGGCCATGGCTTGGCTTCCTCACGATGGAAGAGCGGTCTTGCGCTCGATGAACTGACCGAAGCGTTCGATCCCGAAGTTGACGACGAAATACAAAGCGCCTGCAAGAAAGTAGAATTGCAGGCTCATGAAGTTGCGGGAGATGATCTCCTGTGAGCGGAGAAGCAGTTCGGCCACTCCGATGACGGACAGCAGGGTCGACGCTTTGACCATCTCTGCTGCGGTGTTGACCCAGGCTGGCAAGCATTGGCGCAGTGCCTGCGGCCAGAGTACCGAGGTGAATGTTTGCGAAAAGGTCAGACCGATCGCCTTGGCTGCTTCGGTTTGCCCTTTCGGGATCGCCTGCAGCGCGCCGCGCACGATTTCGCCGACATGGGATGAGCAGAAGACGGCCAATGCCAGCACACCGGCGGCAAAGGGGCCGAGGGCGAGTCCGACGGCACTCGACACATAATAGCTTGCAAGTACCAGAACGAGAACCGGCGTTCCACGGATTATATCGGTATAGGCACGTATGATGAAACGGAGGACGGCATTGCCATAAGCCAGGGCAAGTCCGACAAGGACGCCGAGACATGAGCCACCCAGAATTGCCAGCAACGATATGGACACGGTCATTGCCAGGCCGTTCATGATGACATAGCGGGCGATCCAAAGCTGATCCAAAAAGGTCTGTGACATCGACTTACCTCGGCAGTGCCAGCCGGCGTTCAACAAAACGCATGATGGCGGCGATCAGGAAACATGTTGCGACATAGAGCGCTGAGGTAACCATCCATGTCTCGACGACGCGGAAGCTTTCGACGTTGATCTTGCGCGCGGCAAACGTCAGTTCCGGGACGGCAATGGTCGCGGCGAGCGAGGTATCCTTGAACAGCGATATGACCGTCGAAGACAAGGAAGGCAGAACGTTGCGCAGCATCAGCGGCGCGACGATCGATGTACGGATCTGCATCCCGGTGAGACCGATCGCAAGTCCGGCCTCCGTCAGTCCCCTGGGAATGGACAGCAGGCCGGCACGAAATACTTCGGCGAGATAAGCGCCCGAGTACAAGGACAGGACGAGGACAAAGCTTTTTATCTTGTCGAGCCTGAAACCTATTTGCGGCAATGCAAAAAAAGCAAAGAGCACAAGCACCAGGATCGGCAGATTGCGGATAAGCGTGACGTAACAGCGCGCCGGCACCGCAGCAACTCGTTGCTTCGAGATGAGCGCAAAGGCCACCAGAAGACCAAGCACTGCACCAATCAACAGCGAGATCGCTGCCAGACCAAGGCTCAGTATCAATCCGCTCAGAAGAAAATCAAAATTGCGCCAAACGGCGGCAAAATTCAGCGTGTAACCCATGACAGGCCACCTCCAGAAGAAGGAACGGGAGATGCTCCCGTTCCTTTTTGCCAACTACTTGAATTCGACCGGAAAACCGATCTGCGGAGGTGCCAGGTCTTTGCCGAACCAAGTTTTATAGGACTTCGCATAAGTGTCGAACTCGACGCCGGTCATCGCCTCGTGAACGGCGGTATTGACGAAGTTCAGCCAGTCCTGATCGCCACGCTTGACGCCACAGGCATAGGTCTGTGGGTTCCATCCATAACCGGCATCCTTATACTTGCCGGGGTTCTGGGTCATGTACCAGGCAAGGGACGACTGATCGGTGGCTGCAGCATCGGACCGGCCGGACTCGAGCGCCTGATAGATCAGGTCGACGGAATCGTATTGGTCGACGGTTGCCTCCGGAAGGGCCGCATGGACCATGGCTTCCGCATAGACATTCTGAAGGACCGAGATCGTCACCGAAGAGCCGGCCGCCTTGAGTGCGGCATAATCGGCATATTTGCCATCTGCCTTGAGCATGAGGCCGACACCCTCGCGATAATAGGGAATGGTGAAAGCGATCTGCTGAGCGCGCTCGCCCGTCACGGTCATGAACTGGCAGGTGATGTCGACCTTGTCAGTGGTGATGTTCGGAATGCGCGCGTCCGAGGACTGGTTGACATATTCGATCTTTTCCGGATCGCCGAAGAGGGCCTTGGCGATGATATGGCCCATGTCGACGTCAAAGCCCTGGAGCTTGTCGTCCGCACTCTTGAAGTGCCAGGGCGCGTTGGTGCTGCCGGTCCCCATGACGAGGTGGCCGCGGGCGAGCACCTCATCGAGCTTGCTGCCGGCGGCATGCACCGGGCTGCATAGAATTGCGGTCGCGGCCAGCGAGATCAGGCCGGTTCGAAGTGAAATCGTCATTGCGGTTCCCCTTTTTGTAGAGCTTCGTTCTCAATGTCCCGTATAATGGACATATGTCCGTTTTAACGGATTAGCACATCAAGTCCCATAGGGGACAAGTTGTCAATAGGCGGTGCCGAATATCGCCCGGCGCCGACCTGCCCAATGATTGATGCTGGTTGGGTGGTATTGCCTTTG
Organism: Rhizobium sp. KNZ2-6A; assembly: GCF_056755475.1. Classification (NCBI taxonomy): domain Bacteria; kingdom Pseudomonadati; phylum Pseudomonadota; class Alphaproteobacteria; order Hyphomicrobiales; family Rhizobiaceae; genus Rhizobium; species Rhizobium sp. KNZ2-6A. Next base: position 27,272 of record NZ_JBNDIC010000062.1, read on the forward strand.
TGCAATCGGAAATCGAAGTTCGGGCTAATGATCACGCTGATTGCAGAGGAAAGGGCAGGGTAGCTCGCTCCGGCATGATTAGGATGAAAACGTGGAGCACCGGGACTAAATCAACCGCTCAGCTCGACCAACCGACAGTTGTCTGTTGAAATCAGGAATCGGCGGAAATAGGTTGAGCGCGGTACGGCGGGGCTTGGAAACAGCGCCATGGAGATCCGAATGAAGACATTGTGCTTGAGAAGAGCTCTTGCCAGCCTTTGCGTCAGCGCCGCGCTGTCGAGCCCTGCATGGTCCGACGAGAGTGTCACCGTTCCCGGCTACGCGCCGGCAACCGGAGCCGAGCACAGCTATCGCGTTCAAAAAGCGACCGAAAGCGACATGTCTTCCTGGTTCGACAAATCAGGCTCCTCTCCCGTGACGGTGCGTGGCGAATTTCGCCAGCGCATGACCGTTCTATCACGGGACGACAAGGGCATGCGGGTTCGCTGGTCCCTCGGCGCCGACCTGCCGGATGGCACGGCGGGCACGACCGAAACCTATCAGATGAACGCGCTTTATCGCAATTCTCTCACCGCTTACGGTGTTGACGCGCTCGAGCTCGAAACGGATCTGAACGGTTATCCGCACAGTCTGTTCGGCGTCGATCAGATACTGGCGAACATGCGGAAAATGGCGGTAAACGGGCCGGGTGGAGCTGTCGCTGCCCCGGAAAGCGGCGTCTATGACATCATCAACCGCATGCAGGAAAACCCCATCCAAATTGTCACCGTCCTGGTGCCGGAAGCGCAGTTGCTTGCCATGGGACAGGTCTATCAGGAAGAGACCATGAGCATCGGACAGGCCTTGGTAGCCTCGCGCAACGAGGATTATGGCGGCGTCATCGTCCCCGTCACATCGACCTGGGTTCTGGAATCCGCCGATGCGGCGTCGCGAACGGCGATACTTTCTCTCTCGGAAGACTATGATCCGGCAACGTTCAGCCAGTCGCAACAGGCGGCAATCGGCAAACTCATGACCGGTTTTGCCGAGCGGGTGAAGAGCCTTAATGCCGATCAGCTGGCTTCCGTCAAACGTGCCGGCAAGAACCGAAACGGCAAATTCGTGGTGTCCCTGAACGACGGTTCGACGGTCGAGGCATCGGAAGTTGTCACCGTGACGAGCGGAGGGGCGACATTTCGCACATACACTCATATACAGCGTGAAGATATGCCGACGCGGCTGCAACTCCCCACTATCCTGACAGCAAAGGACCTGCAGACTTCCGGCCTGCATATCGAGCTGCTGCCGCCGGCCGGCTCCGGGCCTGGCATCCTGGATGAGCTTTCGACATCGAAAGCCGAAGGAACGGCATCGCAAGATGGGGCGGTTGCGGCGGACAATCAAGACGCCGAGCCAATCACGCCGGTCTCGCTTGAGGTGAAGAGCGCCAAGGTTGTCTCGGCCGCAAACTCCTATGGTTTCGAGCTGGAGATTTTGCTTGCACCGGAAAGCGCTGAGAAATTTCGGGATTTCACACAGGCGGCGATGGGCCGGCAAACGCAGCTGCTGATCGACGACAAGGTCATCGTGGAACCCTGGATAAGGGAGCCGATCATGGACGGTCGTGTCACGATAAACGACGGACCGCAGACGAAGCTTTTAGGATTTGCAGAACAGTTGTCTGCGCCCGGCGCCAAGATTGTCGTACGGGTACGCTCGTGAAGGATCAGTTCGCAACAGCAGCCATCGTCGCCGAGCTGAATATCTTCCGCCCGGAGATAAGCTCTTACGAACCTGCCGGATTGAGAGTGATATCGGGAGCAGCGGTAAGTTCCATAAGATAGATTATGCTAGAAAAGCAATGCACGCGGTACATTCTATTTCCAAGTGCGACATGCCAATGATTTCAATGGCTTCACTTTGGAGATTTTGGCATGTTCCGATGCTATACGCAGCTTGCTCTCGCCGACCGACGACGCCTACATCAGTTGGTGGCGGCAAAAGTTCCCGTCAACG
>NZ_JBNDIC010000063.1:0-28938 GCF_056755475.1 Rhizobium sp. KNZ2-6A
GTCCACAGTCTCCGTTGTGGACACAGACTCCTTCATTCGATTTTCAATGAACAGGTGCCGCGAATTGTGCGCTTACACACGTCTAACGTCGGTCAGGTCGATCCTGACCGGTCGAATGGGTCTCGATGCTGTCTTTGGTTGCGCTTTATTCGCCGGTCTGGAAATAGGCTTCCAGCCGATAGCCGTCGGGATCGATGATGAAGGCAGCGTAATAGAACTGGCTGTAGTCCGGCCGGATGCCCGGCTTGCCATTGTCTTCACCGCCATTGGCGATACCGGCGGCATAGAAGGCATCGACAGCAGCCTGGTTCGGGGCCACGAAACAGAAATGCAGGCCGGAGCCGCGATCGGCGGGCACGGGGCGCTCCACCTCGCTGACCCAGAACTGGGCGCGCTCCGCGCCATATCCGACCGTGCCGTCGAAATTGGTCAGGCGCTCATAGCCAAGCGGTGCCAATGCGGCATCGTAGAACGCCTGTGCCCGCGCCAGATCTTTGACGCCGATCGAGATATGGTCGAACATGAAAACAAGCTCCGTGTTGTCTGCGGAGTTTTGCGTGAAACCGTGCCCATGGAAGACGCCAGTTCTCGAAGCCCGCAGATTCAATTGCGCCTCACCATCTTGCAACGGTCATGGGAAGTCAACAAAGCGGAGCGACGAGTTGTCGGATCGTTCACTCCAAATTTCCGGTCGTGAAATCGTTTGGACGCTGCCGGCCTTAATGAGCCGTGCCGGCCGGACGTAGGATTGTCGATGCTCGGCTGTGATACAATTTTTTTGGAGGCAACTGTCGATTTGCGAATGACTGTTTCGTTGTCAATATGAGCGGGCTTGTTCAGCGGCAATGGTGCCAGCGTCTCGCTTCCGGAGGAATTTTCCATGCGTTTCATGTCTATCGTTACGTCCGCCGATTTCAAGCAGCCGACGCCGGAGTTTATCGAAGCTATGGGCAAGCTTGCCGATCGGGAAATCAAAGCCGGCCGCATGCTTGACACGGCGGGGCTGCTGCCGCTTGCGACCGGCGCCCGCGTCACGATCAAGGATCGCAAGTTGAGCATTGTCGACGGTCCGTTCGTGGAGGCCAAGGAGGTCGTCGGCGGCTATGCGATCTTCGAGCTGCAGAGCAAGGAGGAGGCTGTCGCCCTGGCAGTAGAGTTCATGCAGCTGCATAAGGATTTCATGCCCGACTGGGAAGGCGCCTGCGAAGTCCGTGCCTTCTATGAGCCCGGTGCGGAGGGGGTATGCGATCCACTCGCCGAAGCAAGGGCATGATGCTTTCGGCCTGTCATCGGGGCGGGCGGCCGTGACGGCCGCCGGCACCCATCGGGCGATTCTGGCCGTCTGGCGGATCGAACAGCCACGGCTCATCACCAGCCTGGCGCGATTGCTGCGCGACGTGCCGCTGGCCGAGGATTTGACTCAGGAAGCGCTTGTAGTCGCCTTGGAGCGATGGCCGGAAACGGGCATCCCCGAGCGCCCCGGCGCGTGGCTCATGACCACTGCCAAGCGCCGGGCGCTCGACCATCTGCGCCGGCGCCGGATGCTCGACCAGAAGCACGAGCTAATCGTTCGGGAAATGGAAGAGGACGAGCAGATCATGCCGGACCTGGATACCCCCCTGGATGACGATATCGGCGATGAAATGCTGCGCCTGATCTTCACGGCGTGCCATCCGCTGATCTCACGCGAGGCACGTGTGGCGCTCGCCCTGCGGATGATCTGCGGCCTGACGAGCGAGGAAATCGCCAGAGCCTTTCTGGTATCGGAAACGACGATCGCGCAGCGCATCGTGCGCGCCAAGAGGACATTGTCGGAATCGGGGCTTTCCTATGAGACGCCGCACGGCGAGGAATTGTCGGAGCGCCTGGCCTCGGTGCTGGAAGTCGTCTATCTGATCTTCAACGAGGGCTACACGGCCGCGCGCGGCGAGAACTGGCTTCGGCTGCAATTGTGCAATGAGGCGCTGCGGCTGGGCAGAGTGTTGACCTCCGTCGCCCCGCTGGAGCCGGAGGCGCATGCGCTGCTGGCCCTGATGGAGCTGAATGCATCCCGCGCGGCGGCACGTACGGATGCCGCCGGCAACCCGATCCTCCTGCTCGAACAGAATCGTGGCCGCTGGGATCGCTTGCAGATTCAGCGCGGTTTGAAAGCCCTGGGCCGGGTAGAGGAGCTTGGGGGTGCCGGTGGCGTTTACGCTTTGCAAGCCGCGATCATCGCGTGTCACGCCCGCGCAAGAACGGCTGAGGAAACAGACTGGCGGCGGATCGCCGATCTCTATGCGCAGCTTGCGCAGATTCTTCACTCCCCGATCGTCGAGCTCAATCGCGCGGTTGCCGTCGGCATGGTCGACGGTCCTGATGCGGCGTTGGAGATTATTGAAAGCCTGCGCAATGAGCCTGCTCTGAAGGATTATCATCTCCTGCCGAGCGTTCGCGGCGATCTGCTCCGTAAGCTTGGCCGATGCAACGAAGCGCGGCAGGCCTTCGAGGCGGCGGCCGCGCTTGCCGACAATCGAAGGGAGCGTGATTTCCTGCTGCGCCGTGCCGCCGAAGCGGCCGATGTGGGCAAGGATTGACCCGCCCATCGGGCGGGTCGTCTTGGCTTGATTTACTCTGCAGCCTGATAGTTCGCGGCTTTGGCGGTCGACGAGCGCGGGCCGACGGCGGCAAGCAGCGTGATGGCCGCGGCCAGGATCGTCACGAAACCGATGCCGGCGACATAGGGGTTCCAGCCGAAGTTCGGTGCTGCGCTGAAGACGGCCGATGCCGCCGCCAGGATGATGCCGCCGCCGATCTGGAAGGAGGCAAACAGCATGCCCGAAGCCAGGCCGGATTCGTCGTCGCCGACGTCAGAAAGGGCCGCGACCTGGATCGACGGATAGGTCATGGCATAACCGACGCCGAGCAGGAGCTGCGAGATGGCGACGAGCACGATCGTATCAATATGCCCAGCCGACAGCACCCAGAAGAGGTAGCTGATGGCCTGCAGTCCCACGCCGAAGGTCATGAGAAGTGTCGTGCCGCGGTTCTGGCCTATCGTCGCAAAGCGTGGTGCCAGGAACATGACGCAGGTGCCGCCGATGGCGAAGGCAAAGCCCGTAGCGAAAGCCGACCAGCCGACGACGGTCTGATAATAGAGCGTCGCAATGAACTGGAAGCCGACATAGGCTCCCTGATACAGCGCAGCGATGGCATTGGCATGGCTGAGCTTGGTGCGGCGGAACATGGCAAGCGGTACCATCGGATCATGATGGCGCGATTCCACGACCAGAAACAGCACGATCAGGATCAATGCGGCGAGGAGCGAACCCCAGGTCGCGAAGGCCTGCCAGCCATCGGCGGCGGCATTGGTGACGCCGAAGACGAAAAGCAGCAGGCCGGGCGTGATCGTCAAGGCGCCGGCCCAGTCGAAGCGCGCGCGCGGCCCGTTTCGCTTGTGATCGGCGGGCAGGACGAGCGGCGCGACGATCAGCGCCAGGATGGCGACGGGAGCACCCATGACGAGGGTCGCACGCCAGCTGATGAGGGTTGCCGCTCCGCCCAGCACCATGCCGAGCACGAAGCCGGCGGCACCGGTGGAGGAGAAGACGCCGAGCGCCTTGGCGCGGGCGTTGCCTTCCCCGAAGACGGAAAGCAGGAGGGCAAGCGCGGCAGGGGCGGTGAAGGCGGCGGCAATACCCTTGATCAGGCGGGCGGCGATCAGCGTCGGGGCGCTATCGACAAAGCCGCCGGCAATGCTGGCAGCGGCAAAGACGGCGAGCGACCAGAGAAACACGCGGCGGTGGCCGAAAAGATCGGCGACGCGGCCGCCAAGCAGCAGGAAGCCGCCATAGCCCAGCACATAGGCGCTGACGGCCCATTGCAGCGACGTGGCCTGCATGCCCAGTTCTTTCTGGATGGCGGGCAGGGCCACGCCAATGGTGGAGACGTCCATGGCGTCCAGGAAGTTGGCGGCGCATAGCAGCAGCAACGCCAATCCGGCCCCGCTTCGGGTCGTGGAAGAAGTCATCGGGATCGTTCCTTTCTAGGCTGCCACCTCTTGGGAGGGTGAAAGCGGCAGGGAACGAGAAAATGTACATCTTCAAACCCTATTGCAAATTGATAGTAACCATGTCAGGTATTACTCATAATGATGAATGATGCCACGCTTCGAAAAATCGATCTCAATCTGCTGCTCGCCTTCTCCGTGCTGATGCAGGAGCGGAACGTGAGCCGCGCGGCCGAGCGCCTGCTGCTGGGGCAGCCGGGTCTTTCCGCTGCACTCCGCCGGCTGCGCGAGACGCTGGATGACGAATTGTTCGTACGTGTCGGGCGCGGGCTGCAGCCGACGCCGCGGGCGCTTTCCATTGCGCCGGCGATCGAGGATGCGCTTTCCGGTATCGAGCGCGCCATTCGCCCGCCGGCCGCCTTCGATCCGGGACGCTGGCAGGGCGAGTTCCGCATCGGGCTCTGCGACAATCTCGAATCATCCTTCTTCGGGCCGCTGGCGGCGCGGTTGCGCCACTTGGCGCCGAATGCCCGGCTGACCAGCGTCGCCTTCGACCGGCGTGACGCCGTGCGGCTGCTGGACGAGGGTGCCTTTGACTTCAGCATCTCGGTGCATGACGAGCCTGCCTCCTGGCATGTTCGCGCGCCGCTGTTCGAGCAGGCTTCGCTCTGCATCTACGATGGCCGGCATCTGAAATGCGCGGCGCCGCTCAGCTTGAAACATTTCGCAACCGCACCGCATGTGACCGTTTCGCTTGAAGGCGCCATATCGACCAGTGTCGACGTCGCTCTCGCACGCCTCGGCCATCGCCGCCGGGTCGTGGCGACGGTTCCCCGCTTTTCCGCGCTGCCGACAACGCTGCGGGCCATTCCGGCCATTGCGACGGTTCCCGAAGCCATTGCCCGCTGCATGGCGCAACTGCACGAGCTGACGATTTCGGAGCCGCCGTTCGAACTGCCTGCCGATCCGGTGACGATGCTTTATCGGCGCGTCGATCAGGCCGACAGCCGCTCGGTGTGGCTGCGCCGCCTGTTCGTGGAAGTGGTGACGGAAGCGCTTGAGGCCAGCGGGTGTCGCATGGGCGTTTCCACCGATGCCTGCTGCTACGATCCGCCTGAGCTCGCGGAGGCTGTTTGACCCTTCGAGCGGAGTTACCATGATCCGGCATACCTCGCGTCTCTCCCTGCGCGAGCCCGAAGAGCGGGATCTCGACTTCCTCACAGCCCTGTTTTCGCGGCCGGAGCTGGTCGCCCATCGGCCGAATCCAACGCCGGATTCGCCTGCGGAAAGTGCCCGACGGCTGGCCCGCGACCGGGCACATTGGCGCCTGCACGGGTTCGGGCGCTGGGCGATCGAAACGGAAGGGCGGCTGATCGGTTTTGGCGGCGTTACCGTCTCAACGGAATTTGAAGGCCTCAATCTCTCCTATCATCTGCATCCTGATTATTGGGGAAATGGCTATGCGACGGAGCTGGTGAAGGAGGCACTGGCTTTCGCCGGCAACGATCTCAAGGCGAAGCGTGTTATCGGGCTTGTGCGGCCGATCAATATTGCCTCCCGGCGGGTGCTGGAAAAATGCGGATTTGGTTTCGAGCGCGAAGTCATGCTGCATGGAGCGCTGACGCATCTCCTGTCGTATCGGATGACAACGGCTGAGGTCGACGAACTGATTTAACCGTCCGGATAGGGCATGCCGTCCTTGTGCACGAAGCGTCCGTCCGTGCTGGAGCTCATCATGTCGACATCCGAACAGGTAATGAGGTCCGTCGGTGAGCGCGTGCCGGCCTCGAGATAGATTGCCGTCGTGGTGGATTTGTTGATCATGTGATGGCCGTTGCCCGAGCCTTTCGGGAAGGCGGCGCAATCGCCGGCGCGTAAGATGGTTTCACCATCATCCTCGATCAGCGTCAGCTCGCCTTCCAGCACATAGACGAATTCATCCTCTTCAGAATGCCAGTGCCGCTGGCTCGACCAGTTGCCCGGCGGCAGCCGCATCAGGTTGAGGCCGAAATCAGTAAGGCCGCCGGCATCGCTCAGCCGCTGGCGTATCCGCTCAGCGCAGGGGTCATTGAACGGGGTGGGATAACGCGTGCCTTTGACTTCGGGTATGGCTGCAATATCGATCTTCGGCATGATGATCCTGCCTGCGATTTGCCATGGATGGATGTGCTGTTTGTGCAGTCAAGTCTACCAAGACTCATGACTGTCATGTCCAGCAATGTATCTCGGTGGAGTGCGCGGCAAATGGGGTTTAATTGCCTCTGTTGTCACCTGGTTGTCATCGTTCGTACACATGTGCGTCGTTTGAGCAACACGTCATATGTAGGTGCTGTCACATATGTTTGTGTCCTGCTTAAATCCTTGTAAAAGTGAAATAGTAAATGCAGCTTACTAATCGGAAGTGAAGCCTTGTGCTTCGAGTTAGGCACTGGAACTTGATGTCGAGCGGTCCCCCAGGTTCGTCCATCGCGCAAGTTCATTTGACGGATGGAGTTACCATGAACATCAAGAGCTTGCTTATCGGTTCCGCTGCTGCCCTCTGTGTCGTATCCGGCGCGCATGCGGCTGATGCCATCGTTGCCGCGGAGCCGGAGCCGCTGGAATATGTGCGCATTTGCGATGCGTTCGGCGCTGGCTACTTCTTCATTCCCGGCACGGAGACCTGTTTGCGGGTCGGCGGCAAGGTCCGCACGGAAGGGCAGTGGAAGGATCCTTATAATCGCGACAGCAACTTCGGAACCAAGTGGCACACCCGCGCCGAGCTCAACCTCAATACCGCGACCGACACCGAATATGGTCCGCTGAAGACCGAAACCATCGTTCGCTGGGACTGGAACGACGGCAACGCAACGTCTACGAACCTGCTGTGGGCCTATATCACCCTCGGCGGCTTCACTGTCGGCAAGACCGACTCGCAGTATAACCAGTTCACCGGCTATGCCGGAGATGTCATTCAGGACGACGTGATCTACGACGGCCCGTACGAGCTGAACCAGATCACCTATAACTACGATAGCGGCACCGGCTTTACCGGTGTCATCTCGGTCGAAGACAGCAATTCCGGATCGACCACCAGCGCCTATGGCGGCAGCTGGCAGCTGTCGGAGACCGACCACTATGCTCCGAATGTTGTCGCCGGTCTCGGCTACAAGGCCGGGGCATGGCAGTTCCGCGTCGTCGGCGGCTACGACTCGATCGTCGAGGAAGGCGCCATCAAGGCCCGTATCGATGCCGACTTCGGCGTTTTCTCGGCCTTCCTGATGGGCGGCTGGAACACCGATGGCGACAAGCTCAACCAGTATGCCGGCTCGAACCAGAACGTCTCGGCTTGCACGACGTCCGACGGCGTTGTTCACGGCGCGGATTGCGGCTGGGGTGACTGGGCCGTCTGGGGCGGTGTCGGCGTTCCGGTCAATGACAAGCTGAAGTGGAACTTGCAGCTTGCCTATACCGACTCGAAGATTTTCGAAGCCACCACCAACATCAAGTTCAATCCGGTCAAGAACCTGCTCATCGAGCCGGAAGTGACCTATGTTCACTATGACCTGCCGGGCGATGACACCTTCTCGGGTATCCTTCGCTTCGAACGGACGTTCTGACGCTTTCGGTCTGAGCTGACCTTCATCCTGAATAGGCCCGGTATTCATATCGGGCCTCATCTCTTGGCGGATGATTTCTAAAATCTCCGCTCGGCCCGCATCTGCCCATGGTCACCATGCGGCGCATGGTGACCTCCCGCGCAATCGTACCCAAGCGAGCGCCCCGGTCACCCCTGGCAGTGGTTGAACAGCCGATCAAGGGAAGTCGGCTCACTATCATAAATGTGGTGCTAATCAAGGACTATCTCATTTTCGACAGCGCCTTTCGGCGCGACCAAAGGAAGCCCCATGAAGACGATCATCATACTTGCCGCAATTGCAATGTTCTCCACAAATGCCATGGCCATGTCGGCTTATAACTCCAAGTCGATGACCTGCGCGACCGTGCACGAAAAGATAGCTCAGGAAGGCTCGATCGTGCTGCGATACCCTTCGCACCATCCGGGCCTGATGATGTACCATCGGACCGTATCGAATTCGATGTCCTGCCTCGGGCAGGGTGCCATGGCCAACGCCAGCGTGCCCACGAGCGACGATCCGAGCTGCAAGATCAAGACCTGCAGCTTCTCCACGGGCAAGGGCCCGAACAAGAATCACTGAGCTGGCCTCGAAGGCTCAAACAGCTCCCATAAGAACATCGTTGCGGCGGGAGGTTCCTGCTGCCGCAACGCGATCCATGCTTCTCTATCTCAATTTATCAAAAACCTTGATGCGGCCGCGATTGCATCGAATAAAACAGGAGCAAAGCCTGTAGCCTTAGCCACTGCGATAGGTGCCAAGACTGTGAGGCTGGTATCAGTAAATTTGGTTACACGTTCACCGATCCAAAGAGCGATTTTTAAGCCAACCTTCATAAGGCTGGTTATATGTCGATTTACGGTTTCTGTGCTCCGCGCTTCCTTGCCAATTTCTTCTTCAATCGCTTGAATATCTTGCCGGGCTTGTTCGAACTCGCTCCGGTGCAGGTCGTCATTCGCAAATAGTTCCGGAGGATTGTTGTGTCCGACGCCAAACTCGCGCTTAGAACCAATAACCTCTCGTTCAAGTTCCGAAATGTAAATGCGGAGCGCCTTCAATTTATTGGCAAGGTCTGAACGGCTATCGGTGTTTGACGGCGCATTTTTAGGCCCGCTGGTCGTGGCTTCCAAAAGTGCTCGAAAATCGCTATTTTCATTCAGGAGCGCACGTATCTTCCGCCTGACGTTCCCGCCTACATTTTCTGCGGGCGGATATATGCGGAGTGCCGATCCGCCCATTTCGTTAACAACTGCGGAGATATTCCGCATGCGATAACGTACAGAGGTATCATTTCTGCTTTCCAGTAATCCGGAAAGAAGCGATTTTGTTGCGGTTACTTCAGTTAAGGTTATGCCGGCGCGTTCTGCGCGGAGCAAGAATATATAAGCCTCCACGGATCGGGAAAGCTCATCGGTGCTCCAGAGAATGCGCTTCGCCAATTCAGATGCCCCTGATTCGTAGAATTGTTTGTGCAAATCAGATTATTAACGTCGTGGCTTGTCTAGCCAGTGAGAGAGGCCCTCCAGAAGAACTCATAAATCAATGAGGGTCTGTGTCGCCACATAAACGCGGATTCACGCCCATTGATTTCTTTTGATTTTCGGATAGCGCGGCCAGCATAAACGCGAACCCAGCCCCCATAAGTGCGGACTGGAGATACCGCTCCCACCATAAACGCGAATTCACGAAAATGGGCGTCTTTGGACGCGAATCTGAGCCTGTAAAAAGCGTGCGCTATTTTGGTTGGCAGCGCAAGAGATAGGGCACCCAGTATCCTGTAGCGGTTCCTAGTGCTCGTTTTGCGGCAGCTTCGACTGGGCAATAGCAGAAATCGTTACGACCGCGTCTTCGTTGGTGTGGCAAGTAAAAGGATATCCGTCGACGCGATCACAAGAAACTTCTCGAATCCTTCATGAACCCTTGAGTTGCAATCCCGCGCGGACATAGAATGACTCCGACTCGGCTGCGGGGGCGGTATCGCGCCTGCAAGCCACGCTGGGGGAACCATGATCACGATAGGCATTCGCGCCGCGCCGAAGGTCGTCACCTTCGCGATCTACGATACTGACGAAGATGCGATCCTCAACGTCGAGGAGATCAAAATCCCGGCTGCATTCGACACGCCGTCAGCGTTGAAATACGTGCGCTCGAACCTTCTGGACGTTCTGCGCGAATATCAGGTCGAGCGTGCCGGAGTTCGCATAACGGAAGGAATGGCGACACCGAACGTCGAGCGCATCCAGATCGAGGGCGTCATTCAGGAGGCATTCGCGAGCAGCGAGCTGCAGGCCTACTATGTCGGCCAGATCGCCTCTATGGCAAAGCGGCTCGGTATCGAACGGGAACGGATCAAGCCGCTGGTGAACGGTGAGGACGATATCGGCATCGAGGACTGGGAAAAGATGGGGAGAGAGGAGCGAGAAGCGATCCTTTGCGCCATGGGAGCAAAGAATGCTTAAGCCCTACCAGAAGGCGGAGCTTGCCTTCGACATCATCAACGAAATCGGGCAAAACGGGAAGAATTCCCGCACGTATCTCACGCGCGACCACCAACTCAACGCCGAGATCGTCACCAAGCAGATCCAGAAGGCAAAATTGAATTCCCCCGAGGAGTTCTTTGCCGAGTCCCAGGCCCTGTATGCGAGCGCGCATCCGAACGTCGTGCAGATCCACTACGCCTGCTACGACGCCGACCATGTTTACGTCGCGATGCCGTACTACCGGAACGGTTCGGTGAAGGACTTAATTACCGGACGCCACATGACCGTCCGGGAGATCATCACGCTCGGTTCGCAGATCGTCGCAGGCCTGCACAACATCCATTCCAAAGGACTCGTGCATTTCGATGTGAAGCCCGACAACATCCTCCTGTCGCCGAGGCGGGAGGCTCTGGTTTCCGACTTCGGACAGGCGAAGCAGATGAACTATCGAGGGGTGGCCGTCCAAGATCGGCATTATTCCCCGATGGTGGCGCCGGAGGCGCTGGAAAAGGATCAGTTCGACCGCACATTCGACATCTACCAGCTTGGGCTGACGCTTTATCGCATGTGCAATGGCAACGAGCGCTTTTACGCCCAGTTGGCGAAGTACACCAAGGATGGCGGGTTTGATCGAGACAGCTTCCGCTTCGATGTCCGCAATGGCAAGTTCCCAGATCGGAAGGCTTTCGCCCCGCACGTTCCCGCGACACTCAGGAACGTAATCAAGAATTGCCTGGAAACAAAGCCTGAGGATCGCTATTTGTCTGCCCTCGACGTGGCCAACGCCATGGCTGAGATTGATGGCGAATGTTTGGATTGGCGGCTCGAAGACCATGCCGATCGACGCGTCTGGACAAAGGCGGCCGGCGACGCCCAGTATGAGCTCACCGTTAATGCGGATGGAACCAGTACCTGCTACAAAAGCGTTAACGGAGGCAAGCCGCGGCGTGTTGGCGATGCTTGCAGAGACAACATGACTGAGAAAGACTTGAAGAAGATCTTCAAGGACTACTGATGATCAAGGTGAAGAACCGCCCCGGCAACTACGTCAAGCGCTCGCAGATAAGACCTGCGTGCGTCGTGGTTGAACGCGTGGCTGAAGCACCCAAGAAGCGAACGGCCGCCGACTTCAGAAATGCAGTCATGGACGGCAATTTCTATGTCACCTTCAGCTCCGATCCCAAGCCCGCGAAACGGAAGTAATCGGCGAACCGATCACTCCTCGTACTCATACGCCGGTTCGACATGGGTGGGCGGATAGCCGCGCCCGATTGCTACAAAGTCAGGATCACCTTCGGTATGAACGCGCAGAACGTTGGCGGGCGGGAGCGGCTCTCTCACGGAGAGGTCGGCTCCAAAGCCTCCTGGCAGTCGCGGTTCATGACCTTTGACCGCGACAATCTGCTCGGCGATGCGAGATGCCACCCAGCCGATGAGGGCGATTGGCATTGCCACTTCAATTACTCGCGGCTTTCCGAGTGCGCGCAGGTTTTCGAGGATAGCTTCATCCTCGATCGCCCAGCGCGAGATTTCACCGCCCCAGCTCTCGATAAATGGTGTGATGCCGCTGTCATCGATGGAACAGGGATGCGCCGTCGCATAGAAAGTGCCAATCCGATCGCCGTAGTCTCCAGTGACCAGCGGGCTGTTATCATAGACATGTTCTGATGCTTCCTGCGACATCAGTCCTGCGGCCACGACGGCATCGAGCTTCTCGCGAAACATAGGCAACGATGTCATCAGGATGCCGCGGGACCGGATGGCGCGCACCTCGTCATCGGTCATCCTCGTATAGTGAAAGCCGCGGATCGTCTCCGACATGATCGACTTTCCGACCTCGGCCTCCAACTCCATCTTGCGACCATGGAATTCATTCGTCGGAATCGTATCCCAGAGCGTGGAGGTGCTCCTGAATTCCATGATGGACGCCTCCCGCGCATAGTAGTCGCGGATCAAGCCCGCGTTGTCGTTGATAAGTGCGAGCGTCGCCGCGGGCAGCGTTTTCAGATCCCATAGGTCAATCATTTGTCTCTCCTTCATTGAACCTATCTTGATCCTGGCAGGACCAGGTGGTTCTTCGAAGAGGGGTCACTCCTCGCCATTGATCGCTTTCACGAACCGGCGAAGTCGGACGCGTTCCTGAGGATCCGCGGCCATCGCCCTGATGCCGTAGGGTTGCCCAAGGGGTCTGCTCTTGCGGCCGTCGGAGATCATCTCGCCAACGATGGCCAGTGCCGGATTGATGCGTCGGACGCTCCAGCCGTGCTTTTCGGCGATAGCGCCACAAGAGACCATGGCGTCGCCATCGAGGATCGCGAGCGCAACGACCGTGGCGTCCTGACGTGGGCTGACACCCTCGAAGACGATTGGATCGAAGGTCTCATATAGCTTGTGAGTAGTGGTGACGTGGCCGAATGGCCTGCTGATGACCTTCGTGATCCGAAGCATGCCTTCAAGCTCCAGTTCGCCGACGGCTTCGAGGATCTCGGACTTCGTGGCCTCTGGGAACTGGGCAACGATGTCGTCATAGCCGAAGATATCCGACCAGCCGCGCTCGGCATTCTCGCTCATCCAGCGCCCGAGATAGGCGGCGTCCTCCGACAATGTAACGCGCTTCAGGATGAAGTTCACGGCCGCTTCGGTATCATTGGCGAGCTTCGTGATCTCCTCACGCCAACGTTCCTCTTCAATCTCGGACTGGGACGGATGCGTAAGGCTGTAGATCGCCGCCAGGTGGCCGCCCGCATACGGAACCATGGAAATGCTGGCATCGACAAGCTTCCTCACAAGCTCGCGTTTCGGGGAAGGAGATGGAAGCTTGATCGGCATGTCGTCCTCTTGGTTTGCAGGTCTGCCTGTTTGCGGCTAGTCGGATCAGCGACGCCAAATTTGGTGATGGAAAACGAAAGTTTCAACTTGAAATGGTCCACGTCCCCACGCAGCATCGCCCCATTGCAGGAGACTGACGTATGGCGTTCATCAACCTTTCCGAAAGTGAGAAATCCGCTATCAAGGCGATCGACGAACACGTGCTCAATCAGCTCATCGATGAGGCCGTCCGAACGGAACATCTCGGGTCGCTGTACCAGCTCCCGCTGTCGAGCTGCGGCGGCGATGTCCCATCAAAACTCCATTACTTCGACCGAGCGCTGCAGGATCTTCGAAAGGCAAGATCCGCGAAGAACCGAGCCGACAAGGATTACTGGGCGAGGCGCGCGGGGAGTGACCTGTCGTTTGCATTCGGCGGCATGAAGAGCCGACTGGAAACCGAAGAACGCGAAGGGCAGCTCTTCCGGGTCAATGACGACATGTTCTGGCCGCAACGCTTCTCCGAGTCTATGCAAGTTCGCGTCTCATATAGGTGGCGCGCGGCGGCCGAGGATTCATGGGTCCACGGAAGCATCACATTCGATCACAGGGTCCGCCCGGATCCTTTGTCACGACTTTCGACGGCAGCGCGGAAGCCTAGCAAGGCGAAGCTCGAACAGGAGAGACAGGACGATCTCGGCCAGATGTACGAGCATTTCCGCATGCTGGCGGTGTGCTCGGTGAGGGATTTCTTCAAGGACGGTGGCGACGGCAGCAAGATACCGGAAACCTTCAGGATGAAAGAAGACGACCGTGGCGGCCTTAACAACTTCAGCGCTGACTTCTGGCGCGAACGCCCGTGAAGCGAAAGCGGTGCGGCCCAGCCAGGTGGGCGGCGCCACTTTCCTAACCACCGTTCCCTATGGCATCTTGTACCGGAAGTAAGCCGCCAACAGTCCGAGTTGTACCGTTGCCTTTTCGACCTCGCTCTCATTGCGGATAATCGCCTTGGCTACGACGGTGTCATCCCGGCTCTTCCATTTGAATGCTGTCAGCAATTCCCGGAAGACGTGCGAGTTCGCGCTATACACCGACCAGATACGGCGCGACGTGGGGGTGAACGTTGCCTTCAAGACAAGGCTTTTCCCCTCAAAGATGACGCGAAACGAGAACATCCTCGATGACGTGTAGACATAGGTGGCGCCGTCGCCTGGCAACTCAGGGATTATGAACGACGGGCAGTTGACGGTACCCTTGCGAATGAGAGCGCGCCAAAGCCCTATGGCTTCGTCGCTGGGACGGTATAGCGGCCCAATCCTTGCCTCCAGTTCTTTCCGCTCGGCGAAGTATGGCCTTATGGAGTCGTGCTTGAACGCCAAGGGCAGATCCATCTTCTTCAGTGCCCAGATTGCGTCTATTGCGACCATCCCTCTGCCCATCATGTATCTGACAGGATACACGTAGCGCTGGTGGAAGGCAATCGCGGACTTGCGATCGAGTAGCCCGCGTTTTGTTCCGAACCTCTTCACGAAGCCTTGCCGAACGAGTTCCCGGATCCCGATTGCGTCCGCACCAGTTATTCCGTGGAATTCGCAACCGAGCATCGCCCCGGCAGGAACTTGGGTTCTGCCGACTGGGGAAGGTTTGCCACCGCGTCCGAGCTTTTCCGGTCGCGTTAGCACCACCTTGTCGAGGCGTCTGTTTGCCCCTGCGAATGCCGGAAGCTTCCCTGAGACGACGTCCGCCAAGACGCGACTTTCCCCGAGGGCATGATGGCGGCCGTAAGTCCGCACGCCCACCGTTCGGACTGCCCGAGGCTCAGGCGGCAGGGATTCGATTATCTGCAGCATCTGATCCAACTCCGTCTTGATGAAATACAGATGCGACGTTCTGGCCTTCTTCTTGGTTGCCGCGACATTGCGCCCGTCCACAGACAGGCAGCGAGTCATGTTCTTGGCTGCAGGCTCGCTGCACCCTAGCAGTTTCGCGGCCTTTTGAAGCGGCACAAGCTCAGCTGCCGCTCTCCTGACTAAGTCGGCGATGTGCTTTGGAATGCCGACTTTCACATCCTGTTCTGACATCTCGGGCCATAGCTTTCGAAGGAGCACGTCCAGCCCATAGCGGGTGAGGGAGGTCTGGTCCCTCAGGGCGCCGAGATGAAGCGGTACGTCGACGCCCGGCTTTGTGCGAAGAGACGGAACGAGCACACCGTGTCGTGCGGCCGCCGCCAGCTTTGCTCCGCGGATCCGATCCTTCAGGACGCCGTCCGGAAAGGCCATCTGTCGAAGATACCCGAACTTGTCGAGGCTGACATGCCGCAAGGACTCGGGCGTGTGGTTCGCAACGAGCCACACGCTGAACGCCTGTTCGAGGTGCGCCACGTCATGCCTGAGCGCACCGAATCCCTTCGACCATCCGATGGATGGCATTCGTGAGGCCTTGTTTCGCGTTCTAGGATTCGACAGAAAGCGCCCCACGTCGTGGACGGCTTTCATGACGAGATCCAGTGGTTGATCGTCCAGAAGCGGGCTGGGCGACACGGGGTCTACCGCTCCGAGGCGAGCAAGAAGATATCCCTCGTAACTGTCGCGCCCTTTTGCCGAAAGCATCGGAGGCTCGTCGACCGCAATCCTCGGCACCCCATGGAACGTCCAGCGCGTGTAATCCTGATCACGAGGCTTCATCGGCCGGGTCAGCGGAATATCGTGGACGGGGCAAATCTCGAATCCTTGCAGATCCCACCAGACACGGTGATACGGAGTTTCCCTAACACATTGCTCGCATTTGCGGTCTAGCTGGGCAAAGCGCCTCGCGGTGATCTCGTGGCTGCACAAGATCCAAGACTGGTTCTCGTGAATGCGCATGGGAGTCCATCGGACTAGGCTTGCCTTCTGTTGGTCGCTGATCGGTAGGCGAAGCAGTTCCTCCAGGATTCGCTCGTTGGGGTTGGGGCCGGACAAGAGTCCGGCCTGATCTGCGAAAATTCTTGGCGAGCAGTCCTCGCTGTCCGCGACAAGCGTCGAGAAGTAGGTTGTGCCCGACTCCCCGAAGCTTGGCCGCACCCTCCAGTGTGAAAAGATCCGATCTGCGCGGAAGCGATTATGCAGCATGGCGGAGATACCCGAAATAGCTAAAGCTATCGTCAGCGTCGACACGGGTCGACACTGCTTGCCGGAGATGTTCGATCGTCACCGATGCCGCTCTCGCATTGAGGGCGATATAGGCCGCAGGCTCGATGATGTTCATCACCCGGCCGATCATGCCGCCCGAGTACCGATAGAACTGTTCGGCGATATAGGCCTGGTCCAGGCCGGAGAGATTGGCGAAGGGCAGGCGGCGGTCGATGGAGCCAAGAAGCTTGGCAAACCTCTCCATGTCGGATTGTCCGGCCGATAGCGGCTTTAAGACCTTCCAGTTGTACTGACGGTTGGCAAACGGCCGGATCGAGAAAACGTAGTCGTTGATGCGCTCCTCGCCTACGAGCATGACCGCGAGGCAATTGTAATCGATGATCGCCTTCACGAGTTTGAACATGTTCGCTGCGGTCTTGTCGGTGCGATCAAAGAACAAATACTGCGCGTCATCGATAATCAGAAGTTGCGTCTGGACCTTGAGGAGCCTGAGCAAGGCGCTGTCCACGTACACCCCGCTGCCGCCGGATTTCTTCTCATAGCGAGCGGCAGTCAGGCGATTGAGCTGATGGGCGAACTCGACAGGAGTCATCTTCACGGTGGCGGTCATGTGAACGACGGGAAAGATCTCGCCTTCCTCGTCATAGTGCGGTGGATGCATGGCTGCGTAATAGCTGCAGACGGCAGTTTTCCCCGTGCGGCTCTCCCCCAACATCGCCCCCACGGTTCCCGCTCCGGGCATGCCGCCTTCGACCGGGAAATGGTTCCCGGCAATGATGTCGTAGCCCTGCTGGAAGACAGGGTATTTCACGAGAAGGTTCTTGATCATCCACTGTCTGGTAATGATGGGAAGCTTGCTGGCCGCGAGCCGCTCCTCGTCGCTTTCGAATGCCTCCGTATGGAAGCGCGGAACCGCAACAGGAAGAGAAGGTGCGCGCGCAGCCTGCTCGGCAGCGTACTGTTCCAACGTCTTGAATTTCTGATGGAAGTTCATGGGTCTACTCCTTACTAAAGATCCCAGTCAGCCAGGTCGTCTGGCAGGGCGTCGTCGAATTTGTCGAAGGTTGGCTCGGGGATGTGCTCCCCGGCGATTGTTCGCGTCACGGTGGCTTTCTGCTCCGTGATAGGTGTTTCCCGGGCGCTGGGCATGACCGCCAAGGATCTGACATTCACCCGCTCGGGCACCTCGATCTCGGGCATGGCGGCGAGATTCAGACGGCCTTCCGAGTACTCGACGCGGCCCATCTCAGTGACCCTGCTACGCTCCTCCTTGCGGAGATTGCTGTCGTAGAACCGGGCCATGAGCTGCGCTGTGTTGTACTTTTTGCGGTTCGCGTGGACGTCGGCGAGCTTCGCCTCCAGTTCGACCTGAGCCTCGGCCAACGTGAGCTTGCGGTCAGCCTCCTTCGCCTGATCACGCAGATGCTTCATGATGATCTTGTGTGCCCACAGCTTCATGCCGCGGGCGTAGCCAAGATCGGCCTCGCGAGCAGGAACATCGATCCAGTGTTCGGCCTGGACGTATGGGTTCTTGACCCTTAGCATCCCCAAATCTGACGGGTCGCGGCGCGCCTGATATTTCCGGCCAGCGTAGTGTTCCGGATTGGTGGTCAGGACGAGCAGTTCGGCGCAGTTGTAGACGATGTAGTCCAGCCGGACGCCGACCTCGGAGATGGTGACATCGTTGATATCCCCCGCCAGCCGGATCAGGACATCCGGATCGATGATCGGAGCGTCTGGAGCATTGGCGATCTCGTCCTCCCACCGCTCAGCCGGAGCGCCTTTCAAGGTCGCAAGCGGACCGAGTCCGGCCGTCGGCTTGTAATGGTGGATGCTCGCGAAGTAGAAGTTCAGGAAGCCATAGAGTTCCTGAATGCTCAGGATCGGCTTCCCCCGTTCCTTCTCCTCGTCGAAATCGTCACGCCGCTCGTGACTGGATTCAGTCGATCCCGGAAGACGATGAATCTTTCGACCGAGGATCGCGAAAAGATGTTCCAGCGCACCCTTTTCCCATGGCCGTCCTGGGCGATAAGCCTTCAGCCGGAAACCCAGTTCGCGCGCGGCTCCCTTAATGTTCATGCCTTGGAGATGCTTGGCGTTGTCGGCTCCCAACTCGACGGGGACGCCATGCCAGGGCCATGGCACCCCGGTGGCAAGGGGATCCTTCTCGAAGATCATGTGCTTGAGGCCCTCGAGAAACGTCGAGTAGCTCGGCGCCCCGAACGAGATCGCGAAGCCGATCACGATCCCTGAAAACCTGTCGCGGAAGAGCACGATGTCCGGTCTGCCATAGGCAATCGGGTATTCGCTGTCGAACACGACGATATCGAGCGTGCTGTGGTCCACGTCGACGACAGCGAGCGGCGCGTCCGGACGGATCTGGCTTAGGTATCTCTGATGGATTCGTTCGGCGTAGTCCGATCCTTCAAGGAGGAAGTCTCTGACGTAGTGGTTCAGCTGCCCCAAGGTGCGCTGCATCTTGCGGTCTTCAATCTTGAAGTTGCCGTCCTCGTCGACGATCTGCTCGCGCAGATGATAGTTGATGCCATTCGGCCTGATCGTGCGGATGAGGATTGCCCGGACGCTCTTCCAGTCGCCGTTCAAGCTAACGGCCTCCTCGGCAGCGGCTCGGATCGCGGCGGCCACCGCACGCCCATATCTCAGGGTGCGGTTACCCTTGTTTTCATGGTGGTCGACGAAGTCGAGGAGACGGTCGAACTGGTTGCCTTTGCGGCTGATCCCGAGGATTTTGTACCAGCTCGTGCGCTTGGGCGGGTCTTGGTCGCCGAGGCGCTCGGCGACCTCCCTCACGACCCTTTCTTTCTGCTCGTCAGTCAGTGACCTGACCTTGAGTTTTCGCATCTCCTCTTCCATGCCGTCGGCGTATGCGAGGCGCTTATCCGCACGCACTCGTGCCTCGCCAGTCACGGCAAACGAGGAGCCAGGTCGGTTGCGGGGACCGTCGTCCGGCCCCACGACCGGGCGGATGCGTCCGTGTTTCACCAGCTCAGTGATCTGCTGGTTCGACAGAAGGATCATATCACTCGTATCATTGTGGACGAGCTGCGCCAGCGCTTCGGAATCCTTCGCAGGCTGCTGCCAACCCCGGAACGTGAAGACCCCGTACTTGGTCCGTCTGGGATTCAGGAGAATGTAATTTTGAGGGATCCGCAGGGTCCACTTCTGCGTCGGAAGACCCAAGTCGCGATGAGGCGGCAGCTCCAGGTCGTGATAGGTGCGAATCCTGCGCCAGTTGATTTCGTCAGCCATGTGCCTTCTCCTTCCGGGTGACCAGCGTGTCCGAGGAGAAGCGGTTGTCGAGATCGACCTCGACCTCCCCACTCATAGCGAGCTGCATGATGGCGGTGAAGACCGGATTGCACTCCGACATGTGCTTCAGTGCTGTGGTCGGTTCGTCGCTCCAGCGGCCGAGAATGGCGTTCGACGGTAGGGTCCGCATGAGGTCTCCCACGGTGCAGCCGAGCTTGTGATCGCGCAGGATTTGCCTGAGTGTTTCCATTCCCGCGGGTTCATGCGACAGCCGCTTGTGACGCCACATGAGCCGAAGGTTCTGGAACAGCGGCCGGAGGTGGATCGTCGTCTCGTCGAGAAGCATGTATTTTGCGCCAAGGGTGGCATAGTGCCGTTCGAGCGAGACCTTCCGGTTCTGGGTGCCGGGCGTGGTTTGCTGGACATGGTAGGGCATCACGTCGATGACGAAGGCGGCGCCCTCCACGTTGTATACGCAGATGTCCGGGATGTGCTCCTTGACGAGGATGGTGCCGTCGAGCTTGTGATAGCGGTACCAAACCTTCACTGCGAATTCATGGATTCGCTTGATCTTCGGATCCGTATCGAGGTGGATCAGCAGATCGGCGACCAACGGCTCCCTGGCGCGGATCTCGCCTTTTGGATTCTTCGTGCTCGGGAACCAGGAAGGCAGCGTCTTGTAGTGTGTGCCCGGCTTGATTTCGATCAGCGGTACGTTGTCGTCGCTGAAGACCTTGCGCCAGTAGGCCTCATTGGCGAGTTGCTGCTCGAAAGTTGGATCCGGAAGTGGGGGCAGCTTCGGGGCGACGTACTTGTGGTTTTTCATTGTTCCAATCCTGTGTTGCTATCGTTCTTGTGAGTTTCGGGTGCGATCGCCTGGTCAGTGGCGATCTTCTTGAATTCGGCTTCGAACCATCGTTCGAGATCGGCGATGGTCATCGTCGTCGACAGATGCCGGGGTATCCCTGGGGTCTTTCGCTTGGACATTGGCAAAGCTCTTCGGTTTCACGCCCGGAGCGTTCCGCGGCGCGTTGTGATTGGTTCTCAATGTCGGATTTGCGCCGCTTGGTTCAGAAGCGCGAGGACGTCAGCGGACGATTACCCGTTGGGCTATCCCGTAAATCCACGCTTCAGCAGGCGTAGTGCCATCGCTCAGCGTGGGGTGCGGGGGAGGCAGCGATTCAAGCAGCTCCCCAACGGATCTTCCGAAGATTTCAGATGTATGGGGATTGATCCCTTCCGCTCGCGATGGCGGGGAATGTTCATGCAATTTCTTGGACTTCGACATGCCTTCTCCGTTCCCGCTGGCGGAGGTCTTCCGGTCAGCGTGGTTGTGATGATTTCGGCTTGTTTATGCTTGCCGCCGGACCATCCCGGCGACGGCTATCAAAGAAGCACAGTTGGTCAGAAAAGCAATAGGGATCGTCTCAGCCGACACCTCTAGTTCTTTGATTCAGCTTCAACTTTACCAGTTTCAGCGACGCTCGGTGCCTGAAGAACTCCGATCGGAATCCTAAAGAAGCGGGGCGTGGAAAAGTATCCGGAAGTGTGTTCAAGAATTTCGAATTCTTCAGAAAGAAACGCTCGTACGGGGGCGCCGACGCCAAAAGCGAGGGCTGAAGGATTCGACTTTAAAGGACTGAGTCCTGCCAAAACCGCGAGCGCGCTCTTCCGGCCACCACCGCAAGAGTGCTGAGAGCCGCCTCAGTGAGCGGACGGACGTATTCGCAATGCCTTCATGAGGCCCCCCATCATGGAGCGTTGGTTTTTGCAGACGTGGCCATATGTTCCTGGTTTGTTCGATCTGTCAAGGGTCAACCGGTATTATAGTACCGGTCCGTTGCCACCCGGCGGGGACCCGGGATACGGTTTGATTCGAGATTCCAGTGGCGGACAGGACGATGACCGACGACAAGGGCTACGAGATACATGGCGTTCCGGTCTGGTACCATCCGTATCGTCTCGACAAGTGGTTCGGGCTGGATGACGTCCAGCGGGCTAACCTACGAGAGCGAATACGACAGGAACAGGCCGCGGCGGGAGCGGATAAATCCGACGAGGCCATTGAGAAGCTTTACAAGGCCGCCGAGTATGTCGATCGGCGAAAGCGTGGCAGCGATTTCTCAAAAGGGTATCTGCAGCGGATCAGGAACCACCATATCGACAACGGTGGCATCGTCTTCGACATGGAGCGTATCGGGCCGCACCTGGAAGCTACCTGGAGTGATGGGATCACCCTTCGGAACGTCATGCCGTGGCGGACGTCCATCTATGTGCACATTGGCGAGACACTCGAATACGACCATGACAATCCAGCCTCTTTGATCGAGGGCTTCTACGTCACGCATTCCGACAGTCCGACCCGAGGCTGGCTCTTGACCTTCGTCACCAACTATCCCACGTGGGACCGTCGGGAACACGAGATGCCGAGCGTAACGCGGGCTAATTTCGACCGCTTCCTTGCGTTCACTATCCCAGAAGACGCAGACGTCGCCAAGCTCAACTACAAGAAGCTGGACATCATCGGAGACAAGACGCTCGCAAGGCAGGTGAACCGCTGGCACCTCGCGAGACTTGCGACCAACGCAATGCTCTATCTCTCAAGGGCAAAACCGGACGTTCGTGGTTCGATGTCAATGCTGGCATCCGACACCGAAGGCACGAAGAAGACGGAGGTCTTCGAGTGTGGCAGCGACGAGATCGACTGGGACATCGATTGGTCGAACGCGACGCTGACACCGGGGCGGTGGATTGTGGACGATCCCGGCAGGGAGGGCGGCTTCATGGTGACGCGTTGGGTTCCGCCGAAGACCATAAGACCACAGGAGCGCGAGCGGTTTCTGCAGGAAGGCGGCAAGGTGTTGGAGTTCAAGGCAAGAAAGCCGAAAAAATGAACGGCTATATTCGGCAGGGCATCGTAGCTGCGTCGATCCTGCGGTGAATTAGGGACACCAGCGAAAACAGGTCTTCGGCGTCTGCTTTCGACATCGCCCAATTCACCTTGGCGGCATGTGCGGTCGTATTACGGAACATACCGAAAGTGCCTTTCAGCAAGTTCGCAAACCCCTTCTGTTCACTTTTCTCGCTTTCGGTCACAAGAGCATTGACGGCAAGCATCGGTGGATTCCCCGCAAAAGCGTGATCGACCAGGCCACCGCCATCATCCGTCAGCCCGGTCCGCTGCCTGATTTTCTCGGCAACGCTCTTCACCGCTTCCAAGACCGCGTGAAAATAATTGTCGGCCAACAACTCCTCGCGGCAGAACTTGAGTACATCGGGGTGGACGCCGCGAGAAACGAGATCCTTGCGAAGTTCCTGCGCCCGGCGTGTGGCCTCGCTCAGCGTCTTGGCTTCCGATGTCGATACGAGGGTGCCAGCGTCATCAACCGCCAGGCCACTGAAAGCAAGGGCGCGGTTCAGGTGCGCCCGCATAGGTTCGAAGCGATGAGGTTCGCGGGAAAACCGCGCAGGCTTCATTGCCTTTCGGATGAAGCCGATAATCCGCGAGCGGTCTCGCCTTTTGTTCTGGTCGTGAGCGAACGCATTGAACAGCCGCTTCCGCTTGGTCATTGTCGGATCAGTGTCCGTGATCTCGGTCATGGACAACAGGTGGCCGATCTCGGTGCCGGTCAGACCATCCCCAGTGTCGCCGAGGGCATCGGCAATTGCTTCAAGTTGAGACTGTTCAAATACCGCCAAGCGCAGACGTTCCCCTTATGCAACCGCGTCATAGTATTGGTGACAACCGGAGATGCAACGGATTGCGAGTTTGCACACTCCACTACCCACAACGAAAAAGTCCCGCGGGTGGATCGGCTTCCAAGGAGGATGTCCTTGAAATACGGTCGGACCTTCAGTGCAGGACACAAGAAGCGCGTCGAAGCGATTGGTAGGCACGTTTTCCTGGAGGAGGGGAAAGAACCGGCGGACGCCCAAGGGCAAAAGACCGAAGGCTCGCCGGATCCTTTCTACGAAGCTGATCGCACAGTTCCCGGTGTGGTTGTCTTTGACTGCGGTCAGATGACCTGCCGCCGATATTCTCTGGTCCAGCAGATGCCCCAATTCTTCCGCGAGCTGCGGACCGCAAGGCGGCCGTCGCCACTTCGTGCTTATGGTCGACTACTTGCCTTTGCCTAAGGCAATGTACTTGATGGCCTTGGATTTGGTGGCAGCCGTCTGGTTAGCCGTCTTCGCCACGGCGACAAGGGATTCGAACTTTTTCGGGTCGCCGACCTTGTTCACCAGTTCCAGCACGACCGACGAGTCAGCGCGCACATTCGCTATCTCGAGCAGGGACTGCGTGCGGCGCAGATAGCGGTACTGTCCCACCGTTCCCTTGTAGAGTCCCATCGCCAGCAGATATTCGAACTCGGCGCCTTTGGTCTTGAAGGACGGGAACGGCCAGTTCGGCAGCAACGAATTGAGATAGCCGACCATTGCCGAGCTCGAGGCCTGGCTGGCTGCAGAAGCCTCTGCGGCATCGTTCTTGGTTTGACGATCCGTGAGCGTGCCATCATACGAGCGGATGTCCCACGCCTTCGTGCAGTCCCCGCAATCAAGCTCGTAGGTTTCCGACATCCGGGACCATGGATTGTCAGGCGTCTCGATAATGCGCTGAACGTGTCCTTTGCCACAAGGGCAGGCGGCTAGGTTGAAGGTATCGGTTTCCCAGGTGCCCATTTGACTTCTCTCCATAAAGGTCCAGACGAATCTCGCGGTCGATCAGATTGCTGCTACGCGCACGGTATTCTGCACATATATGTCGCCAAGCGGCGAGATCTTCATACCCAAAGTCCTATTCACACCAAAGAATTCGCCCCTCGCGAACCCAGAAGTGAGATCTGCATCCTGATTTCCGCCAGACTGACGGGTGAAGCGACGGCTCTCCGGCCTTGTTGACGCTGACATCCCAGCGCGGCCGGGCCTCCCTTAGGATCATCAACTCGATCCTGTCTCCGCATCCGCACGGGCATCGCATGCCGACACTCCAATCATCGCCGTCGTCTCGCGTGAGAACAAGGTCTCGCGCGGGCAGATCGGACGGAAGCGTGTCGCCATCAATGACCAGCAATCGGCGGGAAGGGCCGTACTTGCCCCACAGTCTCCGGAACCAGCGAGTAATCCTCATGCGGCAACCTTCCTTGGCTTGCGAAACAGCGGCAGCCCAAGGAGCGGCTCGGCGGCCCCACGACCAAGCAGCGCGCTCTCGGCCCGGTCAAAGTCGTCCTCCGCGTAATGATCCTCATCGCAGGCCGCGAGGCTGAACGAGACCCGGGCGTAGTTGCGGTTCGGCTCCTGCCGATAAGGGTAGGCGCGAGCAATGAACTCGTTCACCATTGCAGCTGAGGCCCTCATGTTGAGGGTGATCACCGACGGCGCCTCTTCGAGGATGCCCTTGATGTAGCCTGCAGCCAGCTCATCCCGGTATGCGTCCGGATCCGTCCGCTGCAGGTACTCGGCCCGCAAGCTTTCCTGCGTATACACGCCACGATCGAAAAGCGTCGAACCGCCGGGCTGAATGTAGTCGATCCGCCCGCTGACATCGGCGATGGCAACCTTACCGTCATCGAGGAACGTCGGGATCGTAACGCCGACGTCGAAGAGCGGGATGAGAAATGCCGATGCGATCAGGTCGGCGTATTGGCGACCTTCCTTGCTGTCCACGCAGCAGAAGATGACATCGCATTGGCCAACAGCCTCGATTGCCTCCCGGGTGCCAATGGTGTCGCAGATGTCGGCGGCAACGCCGTCACCGCGATGTTCGGCAATGGCAGCGGAAAACATCTCGGCCTTCGAACGACCCCGTTCGGCGTCGGCGGAAGTCGCATTGAGGATGCGGTTGAGGTTCTTCTTTTCGATCTTGTCGGGGTCGACCAGGGTAACAGACCCGAAGCCAAGGCGCGCAACCTGCTCGGCGGAAATAGACCCCGTTCCAGATACGCCGATCACGGCCGCGGCCAGTCGAGAGAGTTCCTCGGTCATCGAACCCGTGAAGGCAAGTGGCCGACCAGCCGGGACGCCGTTGACGATACGATCGTTCCACCAGTAGCTGATGTCGTCGCCGGCGACCGTCACCAGATCAACGGGCTGCGAGGTCATGTCGGGAGCGTACAGGCGAGCACGAACCGCCCCCTCGGGAGTCATGATCGCCGAGCCGTGGCATGCGCCGAAGGCTTCGAACAAACCGGGGATCACCCGCGCATCGCTTTCGTTGTCGATATGCGAGAACTGCAGCCAGCCGCCCGGATGGGAATGAAGCAGGATGACGACGAGTCGTTCAGGTTCGGCAATATCGATAGCGTCTTCGATGTAGGCGCCCGGCCACACGATGGCATCCGGCGCGCGAACCGGACAGGCATCGTGCGGCACAAGCAGGGCCTGACGGACAATAAGACGCTGGCGGGGTCCGGGCGAGGGCGCGCAGATCAGGATCGCAGCGGCTTCATTGCCGTCGGACAGCAGGTGAGCTTTCAGCATGGCGTGGGTGACGCCAGTCATAGCTAGAGTGCGTTCCGGCATCATTCGTCGACCTCCTGAAGAAGAGAGGATTCGACCAGTGCAAGGTGGGTGACGACGTTGTCACGCTGAGGATTCCACGGGACGACATTGCCGCGGTGACGTGACCAGCGCTGGAAGGACAAGCCAATGATGCTCTGCAGCGCCTCGGTCGCAGGGATAGCTGCTCCATTGGCCCGCTGCAGAGGCGGATACGCATAGAACATGTCGATCTGCGCCTGTGGGTAGGTGGGCGGGATCATCAGAGCGAGCGTCGTAGCCGTGACTGTGTAACCTGCAGGAACCGGATAGTCGTGGATGATCAGCCAGCGGTGGCCGTCACTGTTGCGGGTCTCCCAGCGAAGGCCAAGATCGTCCAGATAGCACTCGTCCGCTTCCAGAAGGGCGAAGTCACGGGAAGGCGCAGTGCGCGCCTCGCCGTTGCTCACATCCTTTGCCGTCAGGCGGATCTTCTCGATCCCCTGAGCGCGGAGGTCGATCTCGTCGCCAACAGAGAGCTGACGCTTCGGCTGCCCTGCGACCTTCAGGATGATGATCCAGGCGTTCGGATCGAATCCGGCGCGGGTAAGGGCATCGACCACGGAAATGACAGGCGTGGCGGAGACGATCTTCTTGCCCTGCACGTTCAGTTCCCAGACTTCGGGCTTCCGGCTGCGGAACTGTTCGATACCGTCCTTCTTGATCTTGATGATGTCGCCATCTTCGACCAGGCGGTCAGGCTCGTCCGCGCGCTCGAGATAGATGGAGCGGTCCGCGGCGATACGTCCGAGCTTGCGGACGACGGCGCCAGAGATCTCGTCGGAGGGCCAATCGAGGCCTTCGCCTTCGATCGCAATGCGGTTGCTGCCGTCGCTTGCCGCAACGATGAACTTCGTACCCTTGCCGAGGTCGGCTTCTTCCTGGGCACGAAGCTCTTCGAAGTCGCCGTCGTCACGCCACTGCAGGACGTACGGATACTGATCCGCAACGAACCCCGCGGCCTTCGCGATCTTGCCACCGGTAGGCGTGTGGGTATCCACTTCAAAAGCGTGGAAGTTGAGGTCCAGGCCCGCGATTTCGACGGTGGTGTTCTTGCCGCGGTCCGTTTCCTGATGTTCGATAGTCATAGTCAATGATTCCTGATTGATGGAGTTGTGGGAGGACAGGTCGTCCACTCTGTTTGCGCGCGGCACTGACGATTCCGACATGAAAAAAAGTTTGTCGGAATCTGCGTTCCCGTGCGCAAGCAGAGTGAGGATCAAGGAGGAGATCGACACATGGCGAAGAAAATGCGGAGGAGCAGGTGGATCAGCCTGACGACGAATATCACTCTCCGGACGAAGCAATCGCAGCGTTCCGGCAGCTCTCCAACGAAGAGCAACGCAACCTCGTAGCGTCGGCACGCGCTTGCCTGGCGGGTTCAGGTTTTGCGACGCCGAATGAGCTCATCAGCGAAGCCTATGTCAGGATCGCCGAAGGGCGCCGGAAATGGCGTACGAGCAAGACCTTCATTCAGTTCCTTAAAGGGGTGGTGCGAAGCCTTGCCTCCGACGGAGACTTTCTTCCCGAGGAGAGAAAGCTCGTGCGCCGCAACAAGGGCTCGGCTATCGTCACCTCCGAGCAACTCGACACGATAACCATCGAAGAGGACGATGGCGAACTGGCCGAGAAGATCAGGAACGAGCAGGTGCTTTCGGCCCTGGAGGCGCGGTTCTCGGGAGATGAGCAGATGGAACTGCTCATGATGGGGATCCGGGATAATTTGATTGGAAAGGACTTGCAGGAGGCGATCGGGGTCGACGCCAAGCGCCTAGAGGCGCTGCGCACCCGGTTCAACCGCGAGCTCAAGAAACAGGCCGCCGTGTTCGGCGCGAAGGAAGGACAGTCGTGATGAGCGACAAGAAGAAGGACGCTTTGGATAGCCTTATCGACTTCATTTTCTCGGATGACACGCCTGTCAGCCCCGAAGATGAAGAAGATCTGGTTATATTCAAAGACGCGATTCAGCAGGCGGAGGCAAGACTTGCGAAGTCGCGCTTGGAGCGCGCTCGAGCTGGCGCCTTTTCGAGCAACATGTCCAGCAACGTAAGCAATATTGATAAGGAACGTGCGAAGCGTCGCTACGATCGTGCGAAGGCTGGCGATGCTACTGCAGGTCTCACTCTGGCTGCTCGTTTTGGTGATGGCTCAATGGACGGTGATCTCGAAGCAATTCTTGAAGATCTCGCCGAGCTTGAAGACGAAGACAAAAATAATGATGAGAATTGATCCGCTTCCTACAAACTTGTCCCCTGATGCCCTCCTTCGCTCTCTCGGTATCACAGAACCTCGCGATATCGATGTTGAAGCAATCGCCTATTATGTTGGGCTTCGAGTAAAGCGGCGTTGCCTTAAGTGCTGTGAGGCGATGATCACGGGCCTTGGAAATAAAGGCATCATCTCAGTCAATCCAGGCGGCATGCCTCAGCGAGAGCGGTTCTCGATTGCCCATGAACTCGGTCACTGGGCTCGTCATCGCGGCGAGACTGTCGCGTGTCGCGCAACGGACATCGGCAAGTTCTCGAAGACGAACGAAGTGGAGCGGGCGGCGGATCAATATGCCGCCGACCTGCTTATGCCGTGGCCGATGTTCAAGGCTGAATGCCGTCAGTACCGTCGGCTCGACCTGAAGGCATTGAAGGCGGTTGCTGGCGTATTCAACACTAGTCAGACGGCCACGCTCATCCGGATGATCGACAGCGGCGTCTATCCCACCGCGATCATGATCAGCCACGGCACGGGAGGACGGAAGTGGCATAAATCGGCTGCCGGGATACCAGGATATTGGTTTCCTAAGGCCGACCTCGATGCCGAGAGCTTTGCATTCGAACTTCTGCACAATCCGGCTTCTCGCGACGAGGGCTTCCCGCGGAAGATCGGTGCCGACGCATGGTTTGAAAACTGGGCTGCCGAAAAATACGAAATAACCGAGCAGTCGTTCCGGATCCCCGGAGAAGGGGTCATCACTATCCTCAACCTCGATCCGAATATGCTAGGTTGAGCGCATAGACGTCGGACAGCCGGATCCAGTACGATGACGTCCCAGGGAGTGGTGTAGCAGGGTAGCGGTGGTCACCAGTGTTTTCCGGTAGGGTCGGGTTGTTCAAGAC
>NZ_JBNDIC010000064.1:0-28131 GCF_056755475.1 Rhizobium sp. KNZ2-6A
ATGGCGCATTTGCACGATGAGGCGTGATCCCCTACCCTGCAAAACGGGCGTGATGCACTTGGGTTAGCTTCTCCACGCAAAGTTAAAGTGTCCTCATTCTGCAAAGTTGGAATGTCACTCTCCCCGGGTTTTGATGACCTGGGAGATTTGCGGATGGGATTGATTGCGACGAACGGCGCAAGAGCGCCATCCTGCTCGACGCCGCATTTTATTTCCTGGCCGCGGCCCATGGCATGAACGGCGATTATGTTATGGTGCGCGAGATGACTGGAAGCGTTTCGGCGTAGGCAGCAACAGGATTTATGCGCAGCGCCGTTGCGCGGCATCCAGCTGTGACGACATAAGACATGGCTCTTTTCCTCCAAAATGGTGTGGCATTCGCGCATCATTCCCCGTAAAGTAGAAAAAATCGGGTTGGCAAAATCGAAATAGTTCGATACAAAATGTCCACCGCTGCAGATCAATCTAAGGAGGCGTTGCATGACACCAGCATTCATCGAAACGCTCCCGTCCGGAATGATCCGACACTAGGTCATTTCTATTCGCGGCCCGCCACGGGCGCGAAATGCGGCTTTTAATTTCCTTCACAGCTCGAACGATCTGCCGGGATCACTTCGTCTCCCGCTCCGACTGTGTCTATTAACTCTCGATTTTGGGGCCGGCTGCCTGAACGCGGGGCCGGACTGGTTAAAATGACTCGCAAGAAGCTCGACTTCCGTGCCGACGCTTATCGCAACGTGCTCGGCTTTGTTTTTCGTCAGTGGACCCATCGCCCCGCTCTGGTGGGCACCATTATCCTGCTGGTAGTAGCCAGCACTCTGGCTGAAGTTCTGGTGCCGGTGTTTTCCGGCCAGATCGTCGACGCGATTGCCAGTGGCAATAAGTCTGGCGATGCAATTCGTGCCTTCGCTATCGTCGTAACCCTCGGTCTGACGAGTGTTGCATTGCGCTGGTTTATCTTCGACGGGATCATCCTGCTGACGCTGCGCATCATGGCGGATGTGGTCAATAACGGCTTCCACAAGGTGCAGCGGTTCTCGACTGATTGGCATGCCAACAGTTTTGCCGGCTCGACGGTGCGCAAGATCACCCGCGGCATGTGGGCGCTCGACTCACTTAACGATCTCCTGCTGGTAGCTTTGCTGCCCTCGTTTGTCATGCTGGTGGGTGCCAGTGTCGTGCTTGGCAGTTATTGGCCGATCATGGGCTTCATCGTGGCAGCGGGATCGGTGATCTATATCGGCGTGACCGTCATGCTTTCGATGGGGTTCGTATCGCCGGCGGCAAAGCTTGCCAACGCCTGGGATACCAAGCTGGGCGGCGCGCTGGCGGATGCCATCAGCTGCAACTCGGTGGTGAAGGCTTTCGGCGCTGAAAGCCGCGAAGAGGAACGCTTGCGCCATGTCCTGACCAAATGGGACAGCCGAACGCGGCGGACATGGAAACGCGGAACACTGAACGGCACGATCCAGGGCTTTATGATGGTCTCCATGCAGGCCGGCATTCTTGGTACCGGCCTTGTCATGTGGCAGCAGGGGCTGGCGACGCCCGGCGACATCACATTTGTGCTGGCGATGTTTTTCGTCCTGCAGGGTTATCTGCGCTCGGTGGGGCAAGACATTCGAAACCTGCAGCGTGCCGTCAACGACATGGAAGAACTTGTCCTGCTCGACAAAACACCACTCGGAATCGAGGACAAGCCGAACGCGAAGGCCATCACGATCGGTAAGGGCGAAATCGTGTTCGACCGCGTCACCTTCCAATACGGCGCCCACCCTACCCCGCTTTACGACAATTTCTCGGTCACTATCAAACCGGGCGAGCGGGTCGGATTGGTGGGGCATTCCGGCTCGGGCAAGACGACCTTCGTCAAGCTCATCCAGCGCCTCCATGACGTGAAGTCCGGTTCGATCCGAATTGACGGACAGGATATCGCCCATGTCACGCAATCGAGCCTGCGCTCCCAGATCGCGATCGTGCAGCAGGAGCCCATCCTGTTTCATCGCACGCTGGCTGAAAACATCGCCTATGGTCGACCGAACGCGTCACGCCGTGAGATCGAGAATGCAGCGAGACAGGCCAGCGCGCATCATTTTATCATGGGCCTGCCGAAGGGCTATGAGACGATGGTGGGCGAGCGCGGTGTCAAGCTGTCGGGTGGCGAGCGTCAGCGCGTCGCCATCGCTCGGGCCTTTCTGGCTGACGCACCCGTGCTGATCCTCGATGAGGCAACCTCCAGTCTTGACAGCGAGAGCGAAGTGCAGATCCAGCAGGCGATGGAGCGTCTGATGGAGGGCCGCACGACGCTGGTGATCGCACACCGCCTATCGACGGTGCGGGCGCTAGATCGATTGCTTGTTTTCGATAAGGGAATGATCGTCGAAGAAGGCGACCATCAAGCGCTCATCCGGCTCAACAACGGCATCTATCGCCGGCTGTTCGAACGGCAGGCACTCGAGCTGACCAAGGGTCTGGTGGCGTGAACCAAAGAACAGCGCTCTGCCACTTGCTCAACACAAGAGAAGGCTTGGGCCGTTGTCGCAATCCGGCCGCTTTCCCGCGCGGTGATCAGCAGGATTTCGACATTTTCCTGCCCCTATAACCGTCGTTAACGGACCGGCGGGCGAAGAGGTTGTTCGCTTCGCCCGCCGGCCGAGATAGGTCTTTTTAGTCATTCGCAGTCATGGCCGCCTGTGGGACCGGGCTTGGCGTGCGGCTCTGCAAGAGTTCACCGCGCTCTTCCAGAACGGGATAGGCGGCCGCCGCAACAAGATGGGAATTGATCTGCTTGAGATCGCGCAGCAGATCGAGGTGAAGCGAGCTGGTCTCGGCGGTCTCGATGCCCCCTTGCCGCAGGCGCTGGAAATGGGCTTCCGTTCCCTCGCGCTCCGCCTTGCGAAAGATAACTTTCTCCTCCGCCAGCATGCGGGCGGCGCTCTCGTTCTGTGTCATGAACAGGGCTGCCGCTGTCCGCAGGTTCGATTGCAATCGGTCGAACAGTTTCGCCAGCTCGAGCTGCCCCTCCTTCGAGAAGCTCAAACCTCGGCGCAGGCGCTTGGCCAGATGCGGCAGCAGGTTCTGATCGAGAACGTCGCCGGCATGCTCCATGTTCATCGAAAACAGCAATATCTCGTTCAGACGCCGCCTGTCGGCTTCGCCCAGCTCATCGGGATCGATCGAGGTCAGATAGGTCTTAACCGCCGTGTTGAGGCTGTCGAGGATATTGTCCAGCGACCGCAGCCGCGCCAATGCCCGTCGATCGGTGTCCGACAGCGCCGATTTCGCGCCGGCGAGCATTTCCGACAAGACGTCGACCAGCCGCAACGCCTCTCGCGCCGCAGCCCCAAGAGCAACGACAGGCGTCTCCTTGGCGGCGGGATCGAGATATCTGGGGCGTGTCGGATCGGCCTCGTCGATCTTCTGCGGCAGCAGTTTCGTCAAAAGATCGGCATAGGGCCGCAAAAGCGGCATGAATACCACAGCCAGAACGACATTGAAGGCACTGTGAAAATTGGCAACCGCACGGCCGCTGTCGCTGTCGACCATCGCCGACAGGCGCGTGGCGGGCTCCAGCAGGCCGATCACCGCGATCACCCCGACAATGCGTGTCAGCATGTTGCCGATCGGCAGCCGCTTGACGGATAGATCGGTGCCCGACTGCCCTTCGATCAGCGGGTTGATCGCGGTTCCCAGATTGGCGCCGAGAACGAGAGCAAAGGCCTGATCGAGATCGACAAGACCCTTGCTTGCCAGGGACATGATGAGCAGCACTACGGCAACGCTGGAATGGGCGGCCCATGTGAGGATCGCCGCCAGAAGCATGCTCAGCACCGGTGTTGCGGCGATCGCATCCAGCACATAGGCAAGCGCCTTCGACCCTTCATATTGCGTCATCAGATCGAGCAGCTGATGCAGCGCCAGAAGCATGAAGCCGAGCCCGACCATGACGCGCCCGAGATCGTGAATGCGCGAATTCCCGACCCGCCGGAACATCAGGACGCCGATAAGGATGAGCGCCGGCGACGCGGCCGCGACATCGAAGGACAGCACCTGCACGATCAGGGTCGTTCCCACATTGGCGCCCAGCATGACGGCAAGCGCCGGCACGAGGTCCACCAGCCCGCCGGCTGCAAAGCCCGATGCCATCAGGCCGGTTGCCGTGCTGCTCTGCAGGATCGCGGTGACACCGATCCCGGCAAAAAACGCCTTGGTGCGATTGCTCAAGGCGCGGCCGAGGAAAGAGCGAAGATCCGGGCCGAAGGCGCGCTGGATGCCGGTCTGGACCATGCGCGTGCCCCAGAGCAACAGGGCGATGTGGCCGGCCAAAGCAACGAGGCCGAAAATAAGCGCCATAACGGTCCTCCGTATATCGGCGATGCCCGGACAAATACCGAACATCGACATCTCGATTGACTAAACTTTTATTAGCCGACTATGTTTCTTCGTCTTTACACCTTTTGCAAGGCCAGATTGTCGCAAAATGAGGGGAAAAAATTTATTGTTTAAAATCATAACGATGGAACGATCCGAATCTTGTCATTAATTACGATAAATATCCATTTTTCGCGGAAAGGCCCCGTCTGAAAACGACGACTTTCGGCCGCAACGATATTCTCCGACAGCGTTGCTTTGCCTTTTTCGCTTTGATCCGTCCGGCGTCTGACCAATATAGCATAAAAACCTCAACTTGCCGCGCGGCAGGCTCCCGCCCGCAGGCTGGGCAGACAAACAGATTAGGACTTCGAGATGACGCATTTTATCTGCATGGCATGCGGCACGCAGTTCCATGAAAGCGACGCACCGCCGCCAGCCTGCCCGACATGCGCGGATGATCGTCAATTCGTGCCCCAATCAGGGCAGGAATGGACAGACATGGCAAAGCTTGGCCAAACCCATAGCGTGACTTGGAACAAAGTAGCGGAAGGCGTTCACAGCCTACAGATCTCGCCTTCTTTCGGCATCGGCCAGCGCGCATTTCTGATCGAAGGACCGGATGGCAATATCCTCTGGGATTGCCTCAGCCTGGTCGATGAAGCCAGCAAAGCCCGGATTGTCGCCATGGGTGGCTTGAGCGCGATCGCGATCTCCCATCCCCATTTCTATTCGTCGATGATTGAATGGAGTGTCGCCTACGGCGACATGCCGATCTATGTCCACGCCGATGATGCGAATTGGGTGCAGCGGTCCGGTTCGTCCCTGCGCCCATGGACCGATGAAACACTGCGGATCGGCCAGGCGACGATGATCCGCTGCGGCGGTCATTTTGACGGTAGTTCCGTGCTCCATTGTCCGTGGCTCGAGGGCGGCCGAGGCGCCCTTTTCATCGGCGACACCATGCAGGTCACCATGGACCGCAAATTCGTCAGCTTCATGCGCAGCTACCCGAACCTCATTCCCCTCGCCGCCAAGGCGGTCATGGCAATTTCGCAAGCCGTACAACCATACCGGTTCGAGACGATCTACGGCGCCTTCCCCGGCCGCACGATCGAGAGCGACGGCAACCGCGTGGTGGAACGCTCGGCGGAGAGATATGTCAAGGCAATCGCAGGCTGAGGTACCAAATGCCTGGGCTATCGCGTAAGCGAAAAAC
Source organism: Rhizobium sp. KNZ2-6A (assembly GCF_056755475.1). Classification (NCBI taxonomy): domain Bacteria; kingdom Pseudomonadati; phylum Pseudomonadota; class Alphaproteobacteria; order Hyphomicrobiales; family Rhizobiaceae; genus Rhizobium; species Rhizobium sp. KNZ2-6A. The sequence continues at coordinate 5,591 of NZ_JBNDIC010000064.1, forward strand.
CACCGGATCTTCCACATCAGCCGTCGCGGAAGATCATGTCACGATCAGCGAGCGCAGCTTCAATGCCAGATCGGGGCTATCCGAAGTCAGGCTGCCGATACCCCGCTCCAGCCAATGGCAGATCTCTGCCTCGTCGTTGATCGTCCAGACGCAGAGCCGTTCCAGAGGCAGCCGGCCGCGGATCAGATCCCATTCGGCTTCCATAAGCTCGTGGTGGATGGCGACGATCTTCACCAGCTCATCCACGCGGTCGATGAAGGCGGCGAGCCCACCGCGCTTCTCAGCCCAGGCGGCGTTGACGGAAACCAGACGCGAGATTTTCGGAGCATGAAGGCGGCAATCCTCCAGAACCGACAGGTCGAAGGAGGTCAGATAGGAGCGTTCTTCGACGCCGAAGCGGGCGAGTTCGGCCGCCACCCGCGCCGCGACGCCAGGATAAGGGGTTCCGTGCTCGTCGACCTTGATTTCGACATGCAAGTCGATGGCATTGTTCGGCGCAAGCACCTGCAGCACCTCGGTAAGGGTCGGAATGGCCTCGTCCGTGCCCTTCAGGCGGGTCGCCTTGCGGCCCTCGATCGACAGGTCCTGCACGGGACCAGCGCTTTCGGCGGTGCGTTCGAGGGTCGCGTCATGAATGACGACGAGTTCGCCGGTGCGCGTCAGGTGGACATCGAATTCGACGGCGTCCACGCCCAGCGCAGCAGCATTGCGAAAGCCGGTGAGCGAATTTTCGGGCCAGAGGTTGCGGGCACCGCGATGGCCGGTAATCAAGGTCATTGAGCATGTTTCCTATCGGATCGTGGGATCGAGCTTGTCGCGCAGCCAATCGCCGACGAGCGAAATCGACAGCGTTGTCAGCATGATGACGATGGCGGGCGCCAGCATGATCCAGGGCGCGCGCGTCAGATATTCGCGGCCGAAGCCGACCATGTTGCCGAGGCTGGTTTCCGGCGGCTGCACGCCGAGGCCGAGGAAGGACAGGCCGCTTTCCATCAGGATGATTTCGGGGAAGGTCAGCGTCATGGAAACGATCAGCGTCGAAGCGACGTTGGGAAGGATATGACGCAGGTAAACGCGCGCAGGCGTCGCGCCGAGCTGCACCACCGCGGCGGCATAGCCCTGAGCCCCGGCGGCGATGGCAAGCCCTCGCGCGATGCGCGCATAGCGCTCCCAGCCGTAGAAGCCCATCAAGCATACGAGCAGCAGCATCGAGGAGCCGAAGAAGGCGAGCACGGCCAGAGACATGATGAGAAAGGGAAGCGCCGCCTGGAAATCGGCAAGCATTAGGACGAGATGCTCCACGAAGCCGCGGAATTGCGCCGCCAGAAAACCGAGCAGCGTGCCGAAGATCGCAGACAGCAACGTCGCACCGAATGCGATGACGAGCGACACCCGGATCGACTGAATGAGGCGCGAAAGCACATCGCGGCCGAGTTCGTCGGTGCCAAGCAGATGCTTTGCACCACCCGGCGCAGACAGCCGGCTGGTCAGATCCATGACGGTGATGTTGAATGGTCGGATATGATCGGCGAAAATTGCCGTCGCGACCATGGCCGCAAGCCACAGCAGGCAGAGAGCGACCGAAAACGGCACATTGCGGCGCAGGAAGGAAACGAGGCCGCCCTTCTTTCGAGAGACCGGCGTTTCGATAAGATCGGCAGTGGCCATCATGGTCTCCTCAGTGTCGTGCCGCGTGCGAGCGAAGGCGCGGGTCGAGCCAGCCGTAGAGCAGGTCGACGACGAGATTCGACACGACCATGGCGGCGGCGATGATGAGCAGGATGCATTGAACGACGGCAAGGTCGCGGTTGCTGACGGAAACCACCAGCAGGCGCCCGATGCCCGGCCAGGAAAAGATCGATTCCACCACGACGGCGCCGGCCAGCAGCGAGCCGACCATGAAGCCGACGATGGTGACGATCGGCACCGCCGCATTCGGCAGGGCATGTTTCCAGACCACATCGCGCCATGTCAGCCCCTTGGCGGAAGCCGTGCGGATATAGGGTTGCCCCATGACCTCGATCATGGCGCTGCGCGAGAAGCGGGCGAGGATGCCGATCCCGCCGATGCTCATGGTCAGCGTCGGCAGGATGCCGTGCATCCAGGTGTCCTGCCCGCCCGAGGGCAGCCAGCCGAGAATGACGGAGAAGATCAGCACGAGCACCAGCCCCATGACGAAGGAAGGGATGGTAAAGCCGAGCACGGCGGCAAGGATGACGCCGCGATCCGTGAAGCTCTGACGATGCAAGGCGGCGTAGACGCCCGCCGGGATGCCGAGGACGAGCTTGAGAACAAGAGCCGGGATCGTCAGCTGCAGGGTCGCGGGCACGCGTTCCAGTACCAGGCGCAGCGCCGAAGCCTTGTCGCGCATCGATACACCGAAATCGCCGGTGAAGATCGATTTGATATAGGCGATGTATTGAACCCACAGCGGCTGGTCGAGACCCCAGGACTTGCGGAAGGCATCGACCGCTTCCTGCGGCACATCAGGCCCGAGCATCACCAGGGCGGGATCGCCCGACATGCGCAGCACGACAAAAGCAAAGGTGATGACGGCCAGGATCGTCAGTGCGGCACGGAAGAGGCGGACGAGAACGAAGCGAATCATGATGGCCTCTATGCCGCGACCGGCGTGGTTTCACCCGCCACGACATGGCAGGCAGCGGTGTGCCCATCACCGATCTCGCGCAGTTGCGGCGCAATGGAGCGGCATATGTCGAGAGCCAGCGGGCAACGGGGATGGAAGGCGCAGCCGGATGGGCGGCTTGCCGGGTTCGGCGGCTCGCCCTGCAGGATGACGCGGTCCCGGAGCGGCTTGCCGGGCACGGGAACGCTCGAAACCAGCGCCCTGGTATAGGGATGCTGCGGCGAGCGGAAGATGACGTCGGAAGAGGCCTCCTCCATGATGCGGCCGAGATACATGACAGCAACGCGGTCGGCGACGTTGCGCACCACCTTCAGATCGTGACTGATGAAGATCATGGCGATGCCGTTCTGTTCCTGCAGGTCTCGCATCGTGTTGATGACCTGCGCTTGGATCGACACGTCGAGCGCCGAAACCGGTTCGTCGCAGACGAGAAGCCTTGGTCGCGAGGCAAGCGCCCGGGCAATCACCGCGCGCTGGCGCTGGCCGCCGGAAAGCTCGTGGGGATAGCTTTCCGCCTGGTCGGCACGCAGCCCGACGGCGGCCATCAGTTCCGCCACGCGCATGGCATGATGCTCTCTAGGAACCAGCTTATGGATCTCGAGCGGCTCGGCGATCTGGGCGGCGATCGTCAGGCGGCGATCGAGGGCTGCAAGCGGATCCTGGAAGACGAGCTGCATTTTCGCGCGCAGTGCCCGCCACTCCGCGCTGCCGCGTTCAGGCATCGGCCGGCCTTCGAAATGAATTGTGCCCTCCCGAGCGTCATCGATCCCAAGCAGCATGCGCCCGAGCGTCGACTTGCCGGAACCGGATTCGCCGACGATACCGAGCGTCTCGCCCGGTGCGACCGCCAGCGACACCCCGTCGACAGCGCGCACCAGGCTCGTACGGCCGAAGAGGCCGCGGCGCATGCCGTAGACGCGGACAAGGCTGCGAGCTTCGATGAGCGGGGTCATTGCAACAGGCCCTCGGGAATATGGGATCGGATTTCGGAGGCTCCCGCGGCGGGCACGGGCCGCAGGCAGGCGAGCTTGCGGCCGTCTTCGAACGCAGCAAGCTGCGGCCGCTCGTTGCGGCAGTCCTCGACGGCACGCGAACAGCGCGGCGAGAAGGAACAGCCCTTCGGCAGATGTTTCGGGTTCGGCACGGTGCCGCGAATGGGGATCAGCCGCTCGCGGCCACCGTCAATGCGCGGAATGGCATCGAACAGGCCGCGCGTATAGGGATGGCGCGGCTCGGAGAAAAGCTGCTCGACACTGCCCTCCTCGACAATGCGCCCCGCATACATGACGCAGATGCGCTCGCACACCTGGCTGACGGCGCCGAGATCGTGGCTGATGAAGACGGTCGCCATGCCGGTCTCGGCGCGAAGCTCGATCAGCAGATCGAGGATCTGCGCCTGGATCGTAGCGTCGAGCGCCGTCGTCGGCTCGTCGGCAATCAGAAGATCGGGCTGGCCGGCAAGCGCCATGGCGATCATCAGGCGCTGGCACTGGCCGCCGGAAAATTCATGCGGATAGGAATCGAAGCGGCGACGCGCGTCGGGGATACCGACCATGTCCATCAGCCGTATCGCCTCCGCCCTTGCGGCCTCGCCGCGCAGGCCGCAATGGGCGGTGAGCGCCTCGGCAATCTGCCGGCCGATGCGCAGCACCGGATTGAGGGAGCTCGACGGATCCTGGAAGATCATCGCGATGCGCTTGCCGCGCACGCTTTCGAGCACGGCACGCTGCCCGCCGATCAACTCGCGGCCTTCGAGCTTGACGGAGCCGGCAACAGCCGCCTTGGCGGGCAACAGGCCAAGAGCCGCCAGCCAGGTAACCGACTTGCCGCAGCCGGATTCGCCGACAAGGCCGAGCGCCTCGCCTTTGCCGACGTCAAGATTGATGCCGTGGAGAACCTGCACGCCGTCGAAGGCGACGGTCAGGTCGCGCAGTTCCACAAGGCTGGAGCCGGTCGTGCCCATGTTTCATCCCCGCATTTCGTTCGAAGCAAAAGACGTCCCGCGGCGGGCTTGCCACCGCCGCGGGACGAAGCGATGAACCGGTCAGATCGACCAGTTGGTGGAGCGGAAGTCCATGGCGAAAGCCGGAGCCGCCTTCCACTTCAGCGATGACTTCATGCCGGTGAAGACGGCATTCTGATGCAGGACCTGGTAGACCGGGTCTTCGCGTTCGCAGATTTCGAGCATGCGGGTGACGGCCTTCTTGCGCAGCACGCGGTCGGTGGAGGTTTCCATGACGACGGAGAGCTTGTTCATCTCCTCGTTGCTCCAGTCCTTCTTCTGTTGGACCTCGCCGTTGGGGCCGAACTGCACGACCAGGGGCGTGATCGGATCGTTGATGCTGTTGCCGGCCGACCAGTCGCGCACGCCCTTGACGCCGGACGGATCGTGGATCTGCGCCCAGTTTTCCTTCATCTGGATCTCGACGTTGATGCCGACCTGCTTCCACATCTCCACCATGATCTGGCCGTTGGCCGTCTGGTTCGTGTAGTAGTTGTTCAGCAGGCGGAACGGGATCGCATCTCCCTTGTAGTTTGCCTGCTTCAGAAGATCCTGGGCAAGCTTCGGATCATATTGCGGGACCTTCCAGCCTTCGACGAACATGTCGCTGGAACGGAAGGAATCGAACTGCAGGCCGGCTGGGACGACGGTCTTGCCGCCCCAGAGCGCATCGACGATCGCCTGACGGTCGATGGCATGCGTCATGGCGCGACGCACCAGCGGGTTGGCGAGGACCGGATTCTGTACGTTGAAGACCGAGATGCGATGGTTCCAGATCATCGAATTTTGAACTTCATAGCCCGGAGCAGCCTGGACCGTGGCAATCTGGTCCGGCGGCAGGTCGCAGGCGAAGTCGTATTCGCCCGAAAGCAGGCCGTTGACGCGCGAGGCAACTTCGGGAACCTCGACGAAACGGATCTGCTCGAGCGGCGGGCGGCCGCCCCAATATTGGTCGAAGGCGACCAGCGTCAGCGAGACGTCGGGCTTGAATTCGCCGACCATGTAGGGGCCGGTCGTAACGGGCTTGCGAGCCCAATCGGCATAGGTGGCGGCTTCATCCCAGCTGCGGCGGCTGGCGATCTGGCTGCCGAAGGAATACAGGCGGCCTTCCAGCGTCACGTCGGGCGTCGCATTGTGGAAACGGACCGTGTATTTATCGACGATCTCGACGCCGGCGAGCGCCGGCCACAGACGGCGGCCGATGCCGGGAATGGTGGCCGGCAATTCCTTGACGGTTGCGGGCTTGTGATCGTCTTCGAAAATCGTCTTGCCGCCTGCCGGCTCGGTGTTGCCGAACAAGCGCTCGCGCGAGAAGGAGAAGGCGACGTCTTCGGCGGTGAGTTCATCCCCGTTGTGGAACTTCACGCCCTGGCGCAGCTTGAGTTCGAGCGTCTTGTCGTCGAGGCGCTTCCACTCGGTCGCAAGGCCCGGAACCGGCCCCTGATTGCCCATCCAGTCGCGCAGAATCAGGCCTTCCCAAAGGTTCGGGAAAAAGACGCGCTCGCCGACGTTGGACTGCTCGTTCCATATGTCGAGCGTGTTGTTGTTGGTGATCTTCTGGACCGCGATGGTGATAGACGGACGCTTGGCCTGGCTGAAGGCGAAGCGCGGCAGCATGAGCGTGCCGGCGGTTGCGCCGAGCAGGCCGAGCGCGCCGCGTCGATTGATCGAAAGCATCGGAAACTCCTCTTGTGATGACCCCACGAGCCCCCGGAGCCGCGCGGCCTTGCCTATTAAGATCGTCTGCATGTCGCCCAATTGACGGCTCCATGAAGTTTCGGTAACGCGCCTGCCGCGGATGCGGCGAAGAGCGGTTTCGTCGCGCGAAACATCCGCGCGCCGAGATCAGCCGGCGGCCGCATTTCTGAATGCAAAGATGCCGGACGCTCCCCTGAAAATGCCCATAAACGAAGAGTACTTGAACGCACGCGCCGGCCTGCCGCTCGCTATCAGCGCGCCGTCGACCAATGCGGCGTCGCACTCGGAGATCAGAAACTCTATCGTCATGCCGACGGCATTACGTTACATATGTTACATCTATGTGATGTTTGTAACTTTTAGGCATGTGGGCAGGGGAAATATGGAATTGCACGAGATGAAGATCCGGGCGGCCTGGCTCTACCACGTAGAGGGCCTGACGCAGGCACAGATCGCGGAGCGGATGACCCTCACCCGTCGGCGGGTGAACGAATTGCTCGCCGCCGCCGTGGAGGAAGGGATCGTCAGGGTGAGTTTCGCCTCGCCGCTCACCGCCAGCATCGAGCTTGAATCGCGCTTGTGCGAGCGCTTCGGCCTCGAGCGTGCCGTCGTGGTTCCGACGCCGGCCGATCCGCGCCTGCTTCATCAGGCAATCGGCCGCGGCGCCGCGGCCTATCTGGATCGGCTGATCCAGGCACGCAGGCCACGCTCGATCGGCGTTGGCTGGGGCGCGACGCTGCGCGAAACGGTGAGCCATATGACACCGGCGAGCGAACCGCAGATCGAGGTGCGCTCGATGATGGGCGGGCTGGCGCGCGGCTCGGAAATCAACACATTTGAAATCGTACGCGGCTTCGCCCAAGTGCTGAAGGCGGAATGCCATTATTTTCTCGCTCCGATCTATGCGGAAAGCCCGCAATCGCGCGCGGCGATCATCTCCCAATCGGTCTTCGAAGGAATCTTCCGCAAGACCTGCGAGGTGGATATTTCCTTCCTGAGCGTCGGCGACATGACCCGGCAATCGCTGCAGGTGCGTTATGGGCTGCCGGCCGGCACGGAGGTCGAAAGCCTTGCGGCGGCCGGCGCGGTCGGGGACCTGCTGGGCCACTATCTCGATGCAGACGGCAATCCTGTCGACCATCCGCTGAACGGAAAGGTGATCGCCCCGGATCTCGCCGATTATCGCGGCATACCCTGTCGCATCGTCGCTTCCGGCGGTGCGCACAAGCAGGCAATCCTGCGCGCGGCTGTCCGTGCCGGCCTGGCAACGTCACTCGTCACGGACGAGGAAAGCGCGAAGCTGCTGTTGTCAGCCTGACGATATCGGGCAGCTCTTGGAAATGCTTTAGACCTCCGGTGCCACCTGCCTGTCCTTGACCAGTCGCGCCGGCAAAGTGACGGTGACCGACAATCCGCCGAGATTGGAGCGGGCAAGCGTCAGTTTGCCGTCATAGGCCTCGACCAGATCCTTGGCGATCGCAAGACCGAAGCCGGTTCCGGCGATGCTTTCGTCCAGTCGCCGGCCGCGGCGGATGAAGGCGATCTCCGCATCTTCCGGCAAGCCAGGACCATCATCCTCGATCAGCAACTTCACCCCTTCGAGTTCGGGCAGCAGCGACAGGCAAACCTTAACCCTTCCCGCGGCCCACTTCCTTGCATTGTCGATCAGGTTGCCGGTAATATCAGCAAAATCCGCTTCGTCGACGGCCAGCCACATCTCGGCGGGTGCCTCAAGCTGGAATTCGATCTCCCGGTCCACCGACAGGCGCCGCATGACCGAGATGATCTTCTGCAGATCCGCGCTGGCATCCATGACGCCGACCGTATGGGCGGCCGCCAGGCTCGCGCGGGTCTGCGCCAGCGTCCGCTTGATCTGGGCTTCCATGCGGCTGACTTCCGCCTGGATTGCCGCGGCGCGCTCCGACATGCCCTCTTCCGAAAGCATCCGCGCCGTCGCCTCGAGAGCCGCGAGCGGCGTCTTGAGACCATGGGCGAGATCGCCGGCGCGAGCGCGCGCCTGGGTCAACTGCGTCTCGCGGGAGGCCAGCAGCCCATTGAGATCGTCCACGAGAGGCTGGACCTCGCGCGGAAACTGCCCAGTGATCTTGCGTGCAGATCGCTCCTGGACCGCCATCAACGCCGTGCGGAGATCGTTCAGCGGCCGCAACCCATAGCGCAGGAATACGACGACCGCCCCGATCAGGGCGACCGACAGCACGCCAAGGGATGGCGCCATGGCATAGAAGAAGCGCCAGCGCGCCGGCGCAAGCTCGCTATTGTCAAGCGCCATGACGATATCGACGATCTGGTCGCCCGCAGCCGAGGGGATCGATATGGACCGTTCGACGGCGAGAAGATGGCTGCCGTTCGGCCCTTTCATATCCGTTGCCCGGCCTGCATCGCGAGGGCGGGCGCGAAGCCAGGGCAGGTTCTGCTCCCAGAGCGATTGCGAGCGCAACTCGACGGTGCCGTTGCGCCCGACCTGCCAATAAAAACCGCCATTGGGGATGCCGAAGCGGGGATCCGTCGGCGTATCGTCGAGGAAGAGCTGGTTGGAGGAATTTATATCGACCGCGGCCAGCAGGACGCGCAGTTCCTCGTCAATCTCGGACAGCGCAAGCGCCCTCACCGCCAGCCCGGAAATGGCGTTGATGCCGACCCCGGCAAGAAAGGTTGCAACGATGATCGCCACCACGGAACCCAGCAGCAACCGTCCCCGCAGCGAGAACGGTGTCATGACGGCGGCGCCTCGCGCGGAATGATATAACCCTGCCCGCGGCGGGTCTCGATAACGGTCCCGTCGAATTTGCGCCGCAGGCGCGCAACGACGACCTCAAGCGCGTTCGACAGCAGCTCCGTTTCCTCGTCATAGATACTGTCGGCGATCTGCGAGCGCGACAGGACGGTACCGGCATTGTGCATCAAATAGGCCAGAAGCCGATATTCAAGAGCCGTGACCTGCACCGGCTGCCCGCGAAACGAAACCGTGCGCTGGCGCGTGTCGAGCTCCAGCACGCCATTGGAAAGAATGGGAGAGGATTGGCCGGCCGCGCGGCGCATCAGGGCGCGCACACGGGCCAGAAGCTCCTCCATACGGAAGGGCTTGGTCAGATAATCATCGGCGCCGGCATCCATGCCATCGACCTTGTCGCGCCAGCCGTCGCGCGCCGTCAGTATGATGACAGGCATGCCGCGGCGCTCGGCACGCCAGCGCCGCAATACCGTCAGGCCATCGAGCTTCGGCAGCCCAAGATCGAGAATCACGAGATCGAAATGCTCGATATCACCGCGATACCATGCCTCTTCGCCATTATTCACGGTCGAGACCACATAGTGCTGGTCTTCCAGGCAGCGGCGCATATCCGCTACGATGCTGGGCTCGTCCTCGGCTATGAGAATGCGCATCGTCAGCGTCTCTCGATGACGGCGAGCGTTGCACCGTCGAGCACGATATCACCACGCTTGCCATCGGGTTTCAGCACGCGCACGGCGTAGGCCTGATGGCCGGCGCGGCGAACCCGCTTGATTCGCAGCACCCGTCCCGGCATTTCGCGCGCCACGACGGCATAGATATCGCGCAATGGCCGCAGCGTCCCCGCATCCTCCACCAGCACGCTGTTATGCGAACGGGCCGATGCCTCCATGCCTATGGAACTCAGCAAAGCTGCCACCAGGAGAACGGACAGTCGGCGGGGCAAGCCGGCTCTTCGCTCGAATATGCGCAACGATATCAATCCTTCTTCAGACATTGCACGCAGGCCGTGTGCCGCGCTGGTGAAGCATAGCTTTCTCAACATTACAGTTCCCTGACAACCCCCGTAAGAGAGCTGCAAATTGGAAGGTGTATAAGCGTCGACAGATGGCACGCTGATTGTGCCGAGTTTCGTTCCGCAGAAGTTACCATGACTATCCAGATTTCGTCGATTACTTCAAATGCCAGCCTCTCGGTTTCCTCAGGCGGCATCCGGCCCGAGTTCGTCCGCAACGAGACGCTCGTAGACATCTTCAGGGCAACGGTCGCGGCCAGCCCCGACAAGACGGCGCTGACCCTGATCGGAACCGATGAGGCGATGACCTATGCCGAACTCGACCGGCTATCCGATGAAGCCGCGCGCGCGCTGAGCCGCCGCGGCATCGGCCCGGGCGATTTTGTCGGCCTGTGGTTCGAACGCTCCCTCGATCTCCATGTCGCGCTTCTGGCAATCCTCAAGGCCGGCGCCGCCTACCTCCCCTTCGATGCGGCCGCCCCTGCGGACCGTGTCGCCGTCAGCCTTACCGATTGCGGCGCGAAATGGCTGCTGACGCATGAAGAGAAGGCCGCGCTTGCGCCCTCCTTCGATGGCCAGGCGCTTCTCCTCAAGGGCCTGCTTTCCGAAGACAATGCGGACATCGTTCCGCGTGTCGCGGCTTACGATGATCCCGCCTATGCGATCTATACGTCCGGCTCCACCGGCAAGCCGAAGGGGATCGTGATCACGCACCGGAACATCTGCCACTATCTGCGGGCAGGCAATGATGTGCTGGGGCTCGTCGAATCGGATGTCGTGCTTCAACAGGCTTCGGTCGCCTTCGATCTTTCGTTGGAAGAAATATTCGTTCCCTATCTGGTCGGCGCGACGCTGAAGGTCGCGACATCCGAAGTCATGGCCGAACTCGACAGGCTGGCCGACGTCCTGGAAACGGAAAAGATCACGGTCATCGACACTGTGCCGACCCTGCTCACCATGCTGGAACGCGACGTCGAAAGCCTGCGCGTCATCATCGTCGGCGGTGAAGCCTGCCCGCCGGCGATCGTCAGCCGATTCTCCAAATCAGGCCGGCGCCTGATCAACACCTACGGCCCGACCGAGACGACTGTCGTGGCGACCTATGCGGAGCTCGACCCGTCGCGGCCGATCACGATCGGTTGCCCGATCGCCAATACGGCCGCCTATGTCGTTGACGAAAACCTGCAGCTCGTTCCGCGCGGCGATACCGGTGAGCTGCTGATCGGCGGGCCGGGTGTCGCCGCCGGATACAGAAACCTGCCGCAGCTGACCGCCGCCAAATTCATCGCCAATCCTTTCGCGACCCACGACGATCCGGTGCTTTACCGCAGCGGCGACGCCGTTTTGATGGATGAAGACGGTCAGCTCCATTTCCTCGGACGCATCGACGACCAGGTCAAGATTCGCGGCTACCGAATCGAGCTCGGCGAGATCGAGACCGTTGTCGGCGAACTTCCGGACGTGAAGGCAGCTTCCGTCGTCGTGCACCGGCCGCCGGATGGCGAGGAAATGCTGGTCGCCCACGTCGTGACGACGGGCAACAGCTTTGATCGCGACAAGGCGCGCGCCGTGCTGGCGGCCAAGCTGCCGCCCTATATGGTGCCCGCCGCCTGGCACAGCCACGTATCGCTGCCACGGCTGCCCTCCGGCAAGATCGACCGCAAGACGCTTGCCGCGATTCCGCTGGTGAGCGATCAGTCGGCGCAAGCGCAGGAGCCGCCGCGTACCTGGACCGAGGCACAGCTGCTGAAGGCGGCGACCGAGGCGCTGCGCCTGCGCTCCATCAATTTCGAGGCGGACTTCTTCACCGAGCTCGGCGGCCATTCCATGCTGGCGGCCCGGTTCGTTTCCGAGGTCCGCAAGATCCCGCTTTTGGCAGGTATTGCGCTGCGCGACGTCTATGCCGGCCGCACCCTGCGTGGCATTGCGGCGATCCTCGAGCAACGGACCGAGCGCGCCTCCGGGCAGGAGCCCAAGAATTTCGAGCCGGCTCCCTGGCGCCGGCGCCTCTTCTGTGGCCTCGCCCAGGCCGTGGTGCTGCCCTTTATCGTCGCGCTCGCAACGCTGCAATGGATCGGCCTGCTGCTCGCTTCGATCCTGCTGATCGACGACGGCGCATCGGTCTGGAATGAGATCCTGATCCTCGGCGGCGTCTATCTCGCTCTCAATCTCGGCGAAAAGCTTATCGTCGTCGCCCTCAAATGGCTCGTCATCGGCCGTACACGTCCCGGCGTCTATCCGCTATGGGGCACCTATTATTTCCGCATCTGGCTGATGCAGCGCATCGTTCAGCTCACGGCTCCGAAATTCCTCAAGGGCTCGCCGCTCATTCGCCTCTACATGCGGGCACTTGGCGCTAAGGTCGGCCAGGATGCGATGATCGATGAATTCGAGGAAGGTGCAATCGACCTCGTGCGCGTCGGCGCAAGATCCAGCCTCGGCGTCAAGATCAAGCTCGCCAATGTCGAAGTCATCGGCAATGAGATCCATGTCGGCACGATCGACATCGGTGAAGGCGTGCAGATCGGCAATGGCTGCGTCATCGGCCACAATGTGAAGATCGGCGACGGCGCCGTCATCGGCGATCTGACGGCGATCGCCGCAGGCACGCATGTCGAAGCCCATACGCGCTGGGACGGCTCGCCCGCCCGCCAGACCGGGCATGCGGAACATGAGGAGATGCCGGCGCATCCGGAATTGGGAATCGCCGGCCGTGTATTCCAGTTCGCCGCCTATTTCGTCGCCTACAATGTCAGCCTCGTCGTCGGCCTCCTGCCGATCTTCCCGGCCTTCTACCTGTTCTCTGCCGTGCAGCAGATGTTCTCGCCGGGCACCGACGAGCCTTTGTCCTGGGGAATGATCGCCGCCCTTTCCTGGCCGGCCGCCCTGCTGCTGATCATCGTGTCCATGGCCGTCGTCGTGGCGCTTAGATGGGTGCTGCTGCCCCGCGTCGTGCCGGGCCGCTACTCCATCTTCGGCAACCTCTATTTCCGCAAATGGATCGTCGGCCTGACCACCGAGGCCATGCTGGAAACCTTGAATTCGCTCTATGCCACCGTCTTCATGCGCAATTGGTACCGCCTGATGGGCGCCAAGATCGGCAAGGGCACGGAAATCTCGGCCAACTTCGCTGGTCGCTACGACCTCATCGAAATGGGCCGCGACAACTTCATCGGCGACGAGACCATTTTCGGCGACGAGGAGATCCAGAACGGCTGGATGGTGCTCAAGCGCCTGAAGACCGGCGACCGCTGCTTCTTCGGCAATTCCTCCGTCATCTCGCAGGGCGCCGTGATCGAGAGCGATTCACTCGTCGGTATCAAGACCCGCCTGCCGGACTCCCTGCATGTCAAGACGGGCGAAACCTGGTGCGGCAGTCCCGCCTTCCAGTTCCCGACGCGCGAGCGGCTGCAGGCGGCGGCCTCCAGCACCTATGCACCGCCGCTGCGCATGCGTCTTGTCCGCATCATGTTCGAGGCCATGCACACGTCGCTTCCGACGGCCATCCTTATCGTCATGGCACTTGCGATGTCCGACCTCATGGCAAGCGCGATCGACGATGGCGCCTGGGGCAGGCTGTTCTGGACGCTGATGGCCTCAGGGTTGGCAACTTCGGGCATCCTGTATCTCGTTGCAGTCGCCTTCAAATGGACGCTCATCGGCACCTACAAGCCCATGAACCGGCCGATGTGGTCTTGGTGGGCGATGCGCACCGAAGCCGTCGCGGTCTTCTATGGCGGGCTTGCCAGCAAGATGCTGCTCGACTACCTGCGCGGCACGCCCTTTCTGCCCTGGCTGCTGCGCCCCTTCGGCGCGAAGATCGGCCGCGGCGCATGGATCAACAGCACGGATATCTGCGAGTTCGATTGCACCCATATCGGGGACCATGCCGTGCTCAACATGGGATCCTGCCCGCAAACGCATCTTTATGAAGACCGCATCATGAAGGTGGGCCGCATCAGGATCGGCAACGGCGTCTCCGTCGGCTCGGGCAGCACGGTCCTTTACGAGGCCAATATCGGAGATTTCGCCGAAATCGGACTGCTGACCCTGGTCATGAAGGGCGAGGCTATCCCGGCAAGCACGTCATGGGTCGGCACGCCTGCCCAGGCTGTGCAGGCCGAGCAGGAACCCGCCCCCATGGTTCAAAAAGAGCCCCTGCCCTCCGCGGCCGCGTGACTGCCGCCGTGACGCCCCCTCGGTTCGAGGTCGTCCTGAGAGTTGCGGATGCGGTTGCAGTCCTTGTCCGCCCGGTTCCAGACGGGCGGGAGGAGCGCGACAGGGTGGCGCAAGCCGCTTTGAGAAGTGCTGCGCAACGCGATGATCTTGTCATCTATCGCCGGCCGAGCGATCGGCCGGCACTGAAACCTCCTCATCACGAACTCGGCGTTTCGCTTTCGCATCGGGCCGACCTGCTGCTGGCAGGATTTTCACCCGACAGTGCCGTCGGCGTCGATATCGAGATCGAGGATATCAGTGGTTTCGACCCGATCGCCTTTGCCGCCGACCATTTCTCGCAAGGCGAGGCGGCCGCCATTGCCGGGCTCGATAGCGGCGCCGCGCGCGAGATCTGCTACCGTCTTTGGGTCGCCAAGGAAGCGGCATTGAAGATCAGCGGCCGCGGCATTTTCGATGGGCTGGACGAACCGGACCTGGCAAAGCATCTCGATCTCATTGGCATCGACGGCGCAACGGTCCGCCTTGAAGCCGGTTCGCGATTGCCGCCGATTGCGGTGTCGGTAACGCGGCTTGCGGGACCGACGGATCAGCCGGTTTATTGCGCCCTTGCTCGTGATCTCAAGTGAAGGTGCAGTAGGCGCGGCCTGAAGCCTGATTGCCCAATGCGTCCGCTTTCACTCCATGATGGGGACAGAACACGAGCAGCTCAAAATCCTGCTCTACAGCCGAACGGACGATGAACAACTGACGGCCGCGAAGCGCAGCATGACTATGAGGTATTTTGAGCCCCGAGTTTGCGGATCAATCGAGCCTGGCCTTTTGCAGACTTTGATTTCATCAATCTCAAGCCGGCAACGAGGTTCAGTTTGGGCGCCTCAGTTCATTACGGCGTTTTCTATTTCTTTCCCAACCGCAGTGTCAGGAAACTGGCAGCGAGAGCGGCAACCATGCTGAACACTATGGGGCCGAAATAGCTTCCGGTCTTATCGAAGACGAGCCCCGCCATTGTTGGCCCCAACAAAGCAGCCACGCCCACAGCCGTATAGAGATAGCCCAGCATCGTCCCGATATGACGGGTGCCGAAGAGATCCGCAGCGACGGCTGGATACAGCCCGACGCAACCACCGTAGCTCATGCCGAACAACAAGGAGAAAAGCACCAGCATGGCCATGCCGTTGGCAACGGCCCACAGGAGGAATGAACAGGCAACAGCAAAAGTAAGGATTGCCAAAAGGCGTAAGGAACCGATGCGGTCACCCAAACCGGCCAGCACGAAGCGTCCAAAGATGTTTCCGATGCCGATGATCGCGATAAGAATTGTACCGCTTTCAAGCGACAGACCCATGTCGTGCGCTGCCGGAACGATATGGACGTAGGGAATGAATGTACAGAACGATGCCAGGACCAACATAAAGAAGAACAGGCGGAACCGGCTATCGCGCCAGACTGTGAAAGGGCTAGGGCGGTCGTTGGGTCTGGATTCTGAAGAAATGTCGGTATCTTGACGTTTGCGCACCAGCATCGCAGCCGGCAAACCAATCACGGCAATGACAATTGCCAAACTGATGAAGCATCCACGCCAACCAATGCCGGGGACAAGGCGGCCGATTGTAAACGGCAGCAGGAGCGTGCCAAGGCCGAGGCCGGCCGTAGCAATCCCCGACGCGCGGCTTCGCTTGAGGACAAACCAAGACTGCACGGCACCGAGCGCCGGAACATAGGATAGGCCGATCCCAAGCCCCACTCCGGCACCATACCAGATGTAGAGCGGGACCAAGGACTTTGCCTGGCTGGCTCCGATATAGCCGACGATCATAGCCACTAGACCGCTCGCGATGACGATACGGGACGACCAGCGATCAGCAAGCGGGCCGGCGATTGCACCCAGCGAATAGAACACAAAGGCCGAGATGGAGAATACAAGAGCTATTTCACCACGCGATGCTGCAAATTCTTCGGACAGACCAGGAAACACAGCCGAGAAGGCGTAGGCCGATCCGAAGGTTACAGCCGTCAGCGCATGCGCTCCGCCGACGACCCGCCATCCTGTTGGTGAGTCTGCGCTCTCAGGTAGTGAAACAGGCGAAGATGTGGATGACAAAATCAATCGGCCTTTCGCCGTATCCATGGCGCTGAGAAAACAGGGTGGCAGAAGTGGAAATAGCTATTCAATAGATCGAGGTCTGCGGAATAGAAGTCGATTTCTATCAGGAAGATGACGACACAACTGAAAACCGGCCTTCTCCAAGGCTACCCCTTCTTTGGCATTCGCGAAGCGTTTTGTCAGCATGGGTATGCTGCATCGCCGTTGGATCACCCAGAAACTTGAAAAGCTCGGGGATGTCCGCACGGCGTGAGCGACGTAGGATCAATCGTTCGGTTTCGGGCACTCTCTTTTCTTCCGGAAATTACTTAAGATCCAAATCGGCGATTAATCTCGTTGGTACCTCACCTATTCGTCAAGAGAGTTGCGGTGCCATTCTGCCCTCGCCGAAGTCGACGGTTTATGCGATGTAGTAAATAAACGGCGAGCGCAGCGGCTCCTAATCGGTTGATGCCTATGGAAATTATTGAAAAATCGGATAACTCCAACCCACCTTTGCCCATGGGATATTCCTTAGTTCCCAAGGGCAAGCTTGCAAATGCCGTCACCTGTCTGGAGATGACGGAGAGGCCGGCTCCCAAAGAAGCCAACGTTATCCCGGGATTCTCCCTGGAGCGGATGACGGCTGCCGATCCGGTGACATATCGGCAGCTTTTCCGTCTGGTCGGAGAGGATTGGATGTGGGTTTCGCGTTTGGTCATGACCGACGATAAGCTGACGGCCATCATCAACGACCCGCTTGTAGAAATATACGTGATGCTAGCGGACGGGCAACCGTCCGGAATGCTGGAGCTTGATTTCCGGCAGCATGGCCAGTGTGAACTGGTTTTCTTTGGGGTTGCCAAAAGCTCAATCGGAACCGGTGCCGGGCGCTATCTCATGAACAAGGCGTTATCAATCGCCTGGGCGCATCCCATCGAACGTCTTTGGGTCCATACCTGCCATTTCGATCATCCGAATGCGTTGCCGTTCTATCAGCGATCTGGTTTCAAGCCATATGCTTTCATGGTTGAGGTAACAGACGATCCAAGGCTGACGGGTGTTCTGCCAAGGACGGCAGCGCCTCATATCCCAATCCTTGACTAGCGGCATTTGTCGCAAAACACCAACCAGACGCATTACGAAACTTTGTTCCTGACGCGCATGATGGTCTGTCGGCTGGTGGCGAACTTCCTGGTGATGGCTGAAGCGCCCATCCCTGCAACGAGGTCGTCGCATGACGTTTACAGTACGTTCGATCTTAGCGCAGGATTTTGAACTGTTCTTGTTCTGACCCAGGATGCATCCGATCGTTCCGCTTTCCAGAGCGCGATTGCGGATGATTGATCAAAAACTTGTCTGCCGACGGCTCTTGGCGCACGTAAAAGGAGAACTATGTCTTCAATGACGGACGATGCAGCTGCATACCCCAAGACGGACAGCGGTTGCGAGTCCACGATCGCCATCCATGGAGAGGAGCGGATGACTGTCACTGAGCCCCGACCTATGTCCAGAACGGCTGCCGTATCCTATGCGATCGGCCTGCCACTCATCTTGCTCGCGCTCATTTTTCTGCCGGCCGGCCGCCTCGACTGGCCGCCCGGATGGGTCTTTATCGCCTTTCTTTTCGTCGTCTACGGCATATCGATCCTGGTGCTGAAACGCGTAAACCCCGCAATCTTCAGGGCTCGCAACCGCTTCCAGGCCGGCACCAAACGCTGGGACCTGATCCTCGTCTCGCTGATCTGCCTCGGCATGGTCGCCGAAATTCCGGTTGCAACTTTCGACGCCGGCAGAATGTCATGGTCGGCCGTGCCTACCTCCGTCGTGATCCTCGGCTATGTCCTGCTTGGCGCCGGCATTGCACTCGGCGCCTGGGCGCAAGCGGTCAATCGCTTCTTCGAGCCCGGCGTCCGTCTGCAGCGCGAACGCGGCCAGTACGTCATCAGCAGCGGCCCCTATGCATTCGTGCGCCACCCCGGCTATGTCAGCGCGATCATGGTGTTTGCCGGGCTGGCATTGGCACTCGCCTCGTGGTGGGCCTTGATCCCGGCCGCCTGGGCAAGCGCGCTGCTGATCCTGCGCACGAGCTGGGAAGATGCCCTGCTGCAGGCCGAACTGGAAGGCTATGCCGACTATGCCCGGCGCGTGCGGTTTCGGCTCGCGCCGGGTCTTTGGTGAGCTGCGCTCTCAGCCGGATCTAGGTGTCTTCATACCACAGAGCCCGAAGCCCACCAGCCTTTCCTTTCAAGGGGTCGGTCGCAGGCACGCCAAGCTTTTCGATCCGGGCCTTCTGCTCTTCCGACGGCATTTCGCGACAGAGGTCGGCCTCCTGATCCGGCGGATAGCCACCGATCACGAGAAAATCGCCGCTGGCATCGAGCCGACAATGTCCTGTTCCGGCCGGCAACAATAGCGCATCGCCGGCTTCGACTTCGATGTCCTTGCCGTCAGGACCGCCAATCATCAATCGTGCCCGCCCCTCGGCAATACCCAATATCTCATGGGCGGTGGAATGATAATGATGAAAGGCATAGACGCCGTTTCGCCACAGCCCGCCCCATCCGTTCGCCCGGAAGAGCTGCTCGAACCCTTCCGCCCGGCTCGGAACGGCAAGTGCCTCGCGATAGACGATGACCGGAAAGCGCTGGTTATTCGGCACCCATTCCCTTGGTTCGAGCCTGATTGCCTGTTCCATGTTTCTCTCCTCTTAGGCCGTCTCCATAACCGCACAGGGCAGTCCCGGTTCCACGAGAAAATTGGGAACGATCGTCCGCCGCCCCGGTTTAGACAGGGTGTTCGATGAATTTTGAAAGGATAGATCATGCCCTCCATCAATTCCGCACATATTCTCATCCTTGCCACCGATGGCTATGAGCGGTCGGAGCTTCGCGTTCCTTTGGACGAACTTCAAAAGCGCGGTGCCAACGTGAAAGTTGCCTCCATCAAGGAGAGCAGCATCAAGAGCTGGGACAAGACCGACTGGGGCGACAGCGTCGACGTCGACCTGCTGGCAAGAGATGTCGACGTCAATCAGTTCGATGCGCTGGTGCTGCCAGGCGGCCAGATCAACCCCGACAAGTTGCGCGCCGACGGCGATGCCATGCGTGTCGTCCGCGAATTCCTGCGGTCCGGCAAGGTCGTTGCCGCCATCTGTCATGCGCCCTGGCTCCTGGTTGAAGCCGATGCTCTGCGCGGCCGTCGGGCAACATCCTATTGGTCCATCAAGACCGATGTCAAAAATGCCGGAGCCGATTGGCGGGATGAGAAAGTAGTGACCGATCAAGGCATCATCACATCGCGATCGCCTGAGGATCTGGACGCTTTCGTCGGCAAGATCGTCGAGGAGGTGCAGGAGGGTCGCCACGAGCGGCGCGTGGCTTAGGACAGAACTCATCGAGGCCCGGCAATCGTGGCCGGGCCTCTGCGACGAGGGCCGTGATCTTCGGTGCGAGTCTAGCCGCCTTCGCGGCAGCAAGAGGCACAACTTTTCTATACAGCATTGCCTTGCGCCGATGGCAAAGATTCAATGCGAAAGCGACGGCGCCATCAAGGGATCTTCCCTGACGACCTCGATCAGAAAGTCGAGCACGGCCCTGATGCGAAATGGCAGGTTCCGCCGGGACGGGTAAACGACGTTGATCGGCAATCGGCTCGGCGGAAAATCCGGCATCAGCTTCACCAGCCTACCTGCCTCGATATCAGGCCCTGCCAATATATGGGAAAGGACGGCAAGGCCGTTGCCGGCGAGTGCCGCACGGTGGGCGGCCATGGAATTGCTGGCGATCAGGCGCGGCGCGATGCGCACGGCCACGTCGTCGGCACCATTGGAAAAAGACCAGGATCTGCCGTCGCCGGCGCGCTTGTAGCAGATGCAATCATGGGCGCCGATATTGCTAGGTGTTTTCGGAGCTTTTCGTCCTTCCAGATATGAGGGCGCGGCGACGAGGAAAGCCGTCGTCCAGCCGATCCGACGGCACATCAGGCTGCAGTCCGCAACCATCCCAAGGCGCACCTCGAGATCGATCCCCTCTTCGACCAGGTCGGATGGCTCTTCGCGAAAGAGCAGCTCGACGGAAAGTCCCTGGTGCTGCTCAAACAGCATCCCGAGGCGATCGCTGATGCAAAGGCCCAATGGCGTCGGCAAGGCAAGCCGCACTTTGCCCGTCGCGGTCGTCCCGCCACGACAGGTCGTTTCACTGAGCGCTTCGACCGCCTCGATGACCTTGAGCGCCATCGGGATGATCTGCTCCCCCTCCGCCGTCAGGGCCAATGCATTCGTCGTGCGATGCAGGAGGCGCGTGTTGAGATGCGCCTCCAGTGCCGAAATCTGCCGAGAAACCGCCGGCTGCGTCACGCTGAGGTGAACGGCGGCGGCCGAAAAGGAACCGGTTTCCACCACTCTCATGAATGTTTGCAGCGCACCTACGATATCCATCCCCACCCCCATACTTTTGCGCATAAGCCTTATGTGCCCACCATAATTCCGAAGGGCTTTACTGTCCAGGTATTACGGATATTTTCTATCCATAAGGATATGAAATGTCCTTAATAACGGAGATGACCCATGACGCAACGCGTGAACTATGCCCAGCAATCCCCGGCGCTTTTCAAGAAATTGTCGGATCTCAGCATGGCCCTGAAAGACAGTGCCATCGACCAGAAGATCCATGATCTCGTGCAGATCCGCGCCTCGCAAATCAACGGCTGCGCCTTCTGCCTGGACATGCATGTGAAGGAAGCCAAGATCCACGGCGAGAGCGAGCTCCGGCTCTACCACATAGCCATCTGGCGCGAATCCAACCTTTTCGTCCCGCGGGAGCGCGCCGCCCTCGCCTGGACCGAAGCAGTGACGAAACTGCCGGAAGGCGGCATTCCCGATGAGCTTTATGAGCGTGTGCGCGGCCAGCTTTCGGAGAGGGAAATTTCCGATCTGACTTTTGCAATCATGGTCATCAATGCCTGGAACCGAGCCGGCATCGCCTTCAAGTCCGTGCCGGGTTCGGCCGACAAGGCCTACGGCCTCGACAAGGCCGGCCTCAACTAGGCCTTTCTCGCTGGGTGCTTAACCCAACGATATGCGTCCGCATGGGCGGCGCAAAGATCACAATCAACAGGAGACAGACATGAACGTGAACACCCCCGCACAGCCTGTTAAATCAGGCCCCGACGAACTGGTTCCGTCGCGCTACGCGGTGAAGATCGGCGAAATCGATGTTTTGGTGATCAGCGATGGCGTGCTGCCGCTGCCGACCAAGATGTTGGGATACAATGCCAATCCGGACGAGCATGCGGCCTGGCTGAACAACATGTTCCTGCCGCAGGACGCTTTCGACTGGGCGCTGAACGTGGTCGTGGTGCGCAGCGGCAAGCAGACCATCCTCATCGACGCCGGCCTGGGGCTGGACCCGGAATTGAACCTGCCGCGGGCCGGGCAATTGATCAAGCGGCTGGAGGCCGCCGGCATCGACCTTGGATCGGTAACCGACGTGGTCCTGACCCATATGCATATGGACCATGTCGGCGGGCTGCTCGTCGACGGCGTGAAGGAGCGGCTGCGTCCGGACCTCAGGATCCATGTGGCGACGGCCGAGGTCAAATTCTGGGAGGCGCCCGATTTCACCCACGTGTCGATGCCGCCCGGCTTCCCGGACGCGCTTCGGGCCGCCGCCAAGCAGTTCAGAAAGGAATACGAAAGCCACCTGCGATTGTTCGATGATGAGTACGAGGTGGCGCCGGGCGTGGTCGTCTCCCGAACTGGCGGCCATACACCCGGGCATAGCGTGGTGCGCGTGGCATCCGGCAAGGACCGGCTGATGTTCGCCGGCGATGCGGTGTTCGCGGTCGGCTTCGATCATCCCGACTGGTTCAACGGCTTCGAACACGATCCGGAAGAGGCTGCCCGCGTCCGCGTCCGGCTTTTGCAGGAACTGGCGGAGAGCGGCGAGCTTCTGGTGGCCACGCACATGCCGTTCCCCTCCGTCGGCCATGTGGCCGCCGATGGCGACCACTTCCGTTGGGTGCCGGTCTTCTGGGACTACTAAGCCCTAGTGGGCTAGGGCCGAACCGGCGCGCAGCCTTCATAGTCGCGCCCGGTTCGGCCGGCCTGATCCTCAACCAACCATTCAGCAACGAATGAATAATGCCTGTCTCTTATACACATCT
>NZ_JBNDIC010000065.1:0-27516 GCF_056755475.1 Rhizobium sp. KNZ2-6A
ATCGTATGCCGCCCGGCACAGGCGTTTGTGCAATCGTACCAACGCGTCCAACATAAAGAGAGATGAACGACAATGGGCCTTGAGCAGGAGCTTGCTGATTTCAACGCGAGGTTCGCGGCAAGCGCACTCCCGGTGCAGCAGCATTTTTGAACGCGAGGATCGAGGAACTAACCATTGGCTTTCCGTTCGATCGCGTTCCCAAACCCGGTGATCTGGCCCCAGAATTCTCCTTGCCTGGTGTAACGGGCGAAACGGTCTCGTTGCTTGAGACACTGGCCGGTGGTCCGGTTGTGCTCACCTTTTACCGTGGCGCCTGGTGCCCGCACTGCAATATTCAGCTCGCCGCCTACGAGTATGCCTTGCCCGCCATAGCAGGTGGCTGCCTTATCGCTATTTCGCCGCAAAAGCCGGATGGCGCCCTGTCGACGACGGAAAAAAACAATCTCACTTTCGATGTCCTCAGCGACATCGGCAATATGGTCGCGCGAAAGTTCGGGCTTGTCTACAAACTGCCCGACGATCTTAAGGCAGTTTATTCTTCGTTCGGTGTCGATCTCGCAGCGATCAATGGAGACGACAGCTGGGAGTTACCCTTACCGGCAACGTTCGTGATCGGTCGTAGTGGCCGTGTGCAACTTTCCCACGCCGAAACTGACTACCGCAAGCGTCTGTCTCCGGAAGCAATAATCGACGCACTGAGGGCGGCTGAAGTTCCCTCGGCGGAAACGGCCTGACCTGAAGAAGAAGCGAGGTAAAACCATGAATCTCGAAGGAAAGCGTGTACTCGTCACCGGTGGCTCCAGCGGCATCGGCTTCGCCATTGCTCGCGCCATGCTGGCGAAAGGGGCTCGTGTCGCAGTTACCGGACGAAACTCGGAGCGCCTGGCTCAGGCTGTAAGGGATCTTGACGGGGGGCAGCCGGTTACAGGCATTCAGGCAGATGTCGCCACCACGGAAGGCCGGTATCGGTCCCTCGGCAAGGCCGTCGAGGCGCTTGGCGGGCTTGATGTTCTCGTCAACAACGCTGGCGGCGTGCGCGCCGGTCGTCTTGAGACGACGACGGAGGTGGAGATAAGGACGATGGTCGAGGTCGATCTTGTTGCTCCCATTCTCTTGACGCAGGCTGCTCTTCCCCACCTGCGCGCATCTGGCGACGGACTTGTCGTCACCGTCACGTCCGGCATCGCGCTGATCGGTGCGCCATTCTACTCCACCTATGCGGCGGTAAAGGCGGGGCTCTCGCGGTTCGGCGAGGCTGGGCCGAGAGTTGAAGGGCGAGGGGGTCCATGTCTTGACTCTCTATCCCGGCGCGACGGATACCCCGATGGGGCAATCCTCCAAGGCCGGGCCAGAACTTGGGTTCACAAATGAGCCGGCGGAGGCCAATGCCTTGATTGAGGGGATTGAAGCCAATTCGCTCGAGGTGATCCGCGGCGGAGAGACGCGCGCGAAGATGATTGCGACCAACAGGGATGATCCGGCCGCGATCGATGAACGTTTTCTGACGACGAAATCCGCACTCGAAGAGGCGGTCAGCGGCCATTCGGCGCTCTGAAGGAGGAAGTGATCATGACCAAGGTAGCATTGTTCGTGCAATTGAAGGCGAAGCCCGGAAAGGAAGAGGAAGTCGCAGGCTTCCTCAAGAGTGCGCAAGCCCTGCTCGCCCAAGAACCGCTCACCGTCGCATGGTTTGCGGTTCGCTTCGATAGGTCCACCTTTGGCATTTTCGATGCTTTCGACGGAGAAGAAGGTCGCCAGGCCCACCTCCAGGGCCAGATCGCCGCCGCCCTGATGGCGAATTATGATGAGCTCTTCGAGGGGCCGCTCGAGATAAAGCAGCCGGACGTCCTCGCCGATCGCCTTACCCACTAACAAAGGTCGATCCGGAGCTGGGCGAGGCCCAGCTCCGGATGCGTCAGCAACGCGCTTTGATCTTCTATTCCTGACGGAGCCCGAATGATCCGCTTCTATTTTCACCGGACGCCCAATCCCGCAAAAGTTGCCCTCTTCCTGGAAGAAGCGGCCTGCCCTATGAGACGGTCCCCGTCGACACTAGCAAGGGCGAGCAGCATATGCCAGCGTTCCGCGCCATCAATCCGAATGGCAAGGTGCCGGCGATCGTCGACACTGATGGCCCAAGCGGAAAAGAGACACGCGTTTTCGATTCCACAGCCATCCTGATCTATCTTGCCGAAAAAACCGGCCAGTTTCTCGGCTCGCCGGAAGATCGGCCGGAGCTTCTCTCATGGCTCCTGTTTCTCGCTTCCGGTCTCGGGCTATTCTCCGGGCAGGCGGTCCATTTCCAACACGCGGCGCCGGAAGGCCTTGATTACGCCGTCAACCGCTATCGCCGTGAGGCCGAGCGTCATTATCAGGTCCTCAACCATCATCTCGAGGGTCGCGATTTTATCGTCGGAGATACTTATACGATTGCCGACATATCGGCCTGGGGATGGCTTGATCGGGCGCCGCGGATCCTCAAGGGGCTCGAGGACCCGCTTGCCGCATATCCAAACCTGAAGCGACTCTTTGAAAATGTCGATGCGCGTCCCGCCGTCTCTCGCGCCCGGGAAGTCGGCAAGGATCATTCCTTCAAACGCGTCAACGACGAGGAAACCAAACGGGCGCTTTTCCCGTCGAACTACCCGCCCGCGGCATGATCAGGAGTGGTCGATAATGGAGAACGAGATGTCAGCGACAGTGGGATATAATCCTCCAAAGGTCTGGACCTGGAACAAGCCGAGCGGCGGCGCCTTTGCAAGCATCAATCGCCCGATTGCGGGTGCGACACACGAAAAGGAATTACCCGTCGGTCGCCACCCCCTGCAGCTCTATTCGCTTGGAACGCCGAATGGCGTGAAGGTTACCATCATGCTCGAAGAGCTGTTGGCGCTCGGCCACAGCGGCGCGGAATATGATGCCTGGCTAATCAAGATCGGCGAGGGCGACCAGTTCGGCAGCGGTTTCGTCGACGTCAATCCGAATTCGAAGATCCCGGCCTTGCTGGATCGCAGTGGCCCCAAGCCGGTCCGCGTCTTCGAATCGGCTTCTATCCTGATGTATCTCGCCGAAAAGTTCGATGCCTTCCTGCCGACCGAGCAGCCGGCTCGCGCCGAATGCCTGTCCTGGCTGTTCTGGCAGATGGGTAGCGCGCCCTATCTCGGCGGCGGCTTCGGCCATTTCTTTGCCTATGCCCCGACAAAGATCGAATATGCGATCGATCGCTTCGCCATGGAAGTGAAGCGCCAGCTCGACGTGCTCGACCGTCGTCTTGC
Organism: Rhizobium sp. KNZ2-6A; assembly: GCF_056755475.1. Classification (NCBI taxonomy): domain Bacteria; kingdom Pseudomonadati; phylum Pseudomonadota; class Alphaproteobacteria; order Hyphomicrobiales; family Rhizobiaceae; genus Rhizobium; species Rhizobium sp. KNZ2-6A. The sequence goes on from NZ_JBNDIC010000065.1 coordinate 3,276, forward strand.
CGAAAGCGAATATATCGCCGGCAGCGACTACACCATCGCCGATATTGCGATCTGGCCGTGGTACGGTGGTCTTGCCAAGGGCTGGCAGTACGGCGCTGGCGAATTCCTGCAGGTGCAGGATTACAAGAATGTGCAGCGCTGGGCCGAGCAGGTCTATTCGCGTCCCGCCGTCAAGCGTGGCCGCATGGTCAACCGCATGTCGGGCGATCCGTCCGAGCAGCTGCGCGAGCGCCACCACGCCACAGACTTTGAGACCAGTACGCAGGACAAACTGACTGAGGCCGAAGTGAAGGATTAGCGGCAGTTTTGGTGTCGGGCTTTCGCCTACGCGATCGAGAGTTCAGGCCGGTTTTTCCCAAGGTCCGACGGCAAAGGCTTTTGCGATCAATCGGTGATGGCAGAAAGGATTGCCCCTCCTTTGGGGCGTTGTATCAGCACCGCTGTCTTCAAGCCGGTATCCGCCTCTGGTAAGGAAAACGAGGTTTTGCTTCCACCCCAGGTGCCGAGCCTTTCCAGGCGACGAACGACATGCGTATGCTGCAATGTCGCGCCGCTGTTTTCCCCCCGCGCAACCGGCACAGCTTCGACACGCGGATCGTAGCGCACGAGCCAGACATCGGCATTCCCGTTTTCAGAGCCGGCGCCGACTTCGATACGGTCATCGGTAAAGGCCAGTGCGGGGCCTTTCGGCGAAGGCGTTTCGGCAAGCAGGGATTCGACTTCGGGCAGGCTGTTCCCGACGGCGGTAGCCGTGCCGTTGAATATCATCTGGGGCGTATAGGGGCCGGGCTGCCTCAAGGCAGGCTCATAGGTGACCTGGCGCTCGGTAAACTCCGGCTTCCCGTATGTATCCTTCCAGCCGAGGTAGTCCCAGTAGGTGACGGAGAAGCTCAACGCGAGAACGTTCTTCCGACTGCTGATCTTGATGAGGTTGGCGTTGGCAGGAGGGCATGACGAGCAGCCCTGGCTGGTGAATAGTTCCACGACCGTCGGCTGCCGGTCCGCGGCGGCCGACGGCATGGCCGCAGTTGCTGCCAATGACGAAAAAAACATGAACCTGCCGATCCTGCCTGGATATTTCATGGTGCGATTCCCAATCAAGGCCACGCCGGAAAATCCGGGCGTTAGCGACAATTCGGCCGCGCGGTGAATATTGTTACGGCCTCACGACCAAGTGATCGGCAGCGCGATGGGAGACGGCGCTTCTGTTTTCGGACCGCACCGATGTAACGGCGGATCACTCTCTTGCGTATTGGGAACGTCACAACGAACATCCAAGGGAGTAATTATGATTCCGCTTCGCTCCATGTTCCTTGCCGCCGCTACAGCGCTCGGCCCGGTCTTGGCTATTCCGGCACTTGCCGAACCCGTCTCCTTCGATGCGATGGATGGCGTGAAGATTTACGGAGACTTTCGCCGGGCTGAAGGGCAACCGCGCGCAACCATTCTGTTGTTTCACATGGCAGGATCCAACAAGACCGAGTATGCACCCCTGGCGCCTATTCTCAACAAAGCCGGTTTTAACACCTTGGCCATCGACCAGCGGTCGGGGGGCGATCTCTGGGGCGACGTCAACAAGACTGCTGCGAAGGCAAGAGGTAGCGCCGATTTCGCCGATGCGATTCCTGATCTCGAGGCTGCGATTGCCTATGGCAGCATGCAGCATTTCGGGCCTGTCGCAGTTTGGGGATCGAGCTATTCCTCAGCCCTCGTGTTCATTGCCGCCGCTCGCCATCCCGACGTAAAGGCGCTGCTAGCTTTTTCCCCAGCCGAATACATCCAGGATTATTCGATCGAGAAGGAGGCGGCCAAGCTCACCATTCCAGTCTTCATCACATCCGCACCCGACGGCGGTGAGATAGCGAGCGGTGAGGCGCTGGCAAAAGCGGTGCCCGGCCACAGAGCGGTCCAATATATCCCGAAATATGGCGTGCATGGCTCGGCGACGTTGCGCACCGATGAGGACCCGCAAGGGGCTACCGAAAACTGGAAGCATGTCCTAGCCTTTCTCGACAGCGCCTTTCCACGCCGTTGACGAAAGCAGGCTCCTACCGAGCTTGATAGCGGTCATTATCCGATCGCTGACATCATTGCGCGCCAACCAAGTCGTTTTGATGCAAAGCTGCTCGCGCTGGTCAAGCCTAGCCGATCAACTTGCTAAGTTCAAAAAGGCTTGGCGACAGCGAGCCATGCGATGATCGCGAATGCCGAAAGGATGGCGAACGGAGCCGCCCCGAACAGCGGGTGGACAGGCTTTTCCTCCCGAAGCAACCTTTTCAGCGCCAGGCCTTCAAGGCTGTGCAGACAGCTGAGGAAGATGGCGGGGACCATCTTCAGAAGCAGCCAAGGTGAACTGTCCCAACCCCCACCGAAGGCCATCGTAAAACCTGCCACCCACACGACGGCTAGCGCGGGCGTCGTTACCAGCCCATCCCAACGCAAGACGGATTGGCCGAAATGACGGACGTCAGTCCCGTCTGGCGCATCAATCGCAATCCGCAATGCCAATGCCATCGCCAGCATGCCCGCGATCAGGGTGACAACGGCAAAGACGTGAAGCGCCTTGACGTAGAGATACATCAGCGCTCCCATTCCTCAATGCTGAAAAGATCAGGGATTTCTGCGAGCGAACGAACGGTAAAGTCTGCGGGATAGTCCAGCGCTTCGGCACTGCCGCGCAGAAGACCGTAAAGAATGCGCTCGTCCGTTCCAGAACGGGCCATACGCCCCGTGATGTCCTTGACGTCGAAGCGCGCCACCCGAACGACCGTGAACCCGAAACTCTTCGCGCCGCAGATATCAAATCCATTGGAGGATACGAAGACGACCTCATCGCGCGCGACGCCTAGCTCCTCCTCGACTAGCCTGTAGGCCGTTGGAGCGGGCTTGAAGACCCGCGCGGCATCGACGCTTAAAATATTGTCCAAACGCTGATCGAGGCCCGAGTTCGCAGTCAGACTGGACAGCATCGATCGGTTCCCATTCGAAAGGATTGCCCGTCGGCGGGGGTGAAGTCGCTCAAGGCAGGATCGAGCATCGTCATAAGGCTTGAGATCGAGATAGACGGCACCAACATCCTGAAGCACTTGGCTGTCGGCGCTCAGACCAAGCGAGCGAAGCGTGTAATTGAGAGAACGCAGTGTCAGCGACCAGAAATCCTCATATCGCTCCATCAGCGTCGCAAGCCACGAATATTCGAGCTGCTTCATTCGCCAGACGCTGGTGATCAGACTGCCTTTGCCCGGAAACGCCGCCTCGACCGTCGCTTCGACCGATTGCACGTCATAAAGCGTGCCGTAGGCGTCGAAGACGAAGGCCTTGAAGTTCTGGTTCACCTCTATCTCCTTTTGGCGTTTCGGCGGCATCCGACGCGTCGCTTAACTCGCAAGCGGCGCCGCCATCAAGATCAGGCTGCTGCGGTCGTGGCCAGCGACGATCCTGAAGAGCGAACCTGCCTTGACTGCGACGGGTTTGACAAATGGGTGCAGGACCTGCAGCCAGCCTCCGTCGGAGTAATCGTCTGGATGATTTGCAAACTCGATGCCATCAGCAAGATCGATCTTCATCCACTGCACCATTCCGGCAGCGGTGCCATCGGCGATGACAGGAATTTCGATGACGCGAATTTCCTCTGCGTGCTTCGGGCGCGTGAGGTCGATCGTCTGCAGTTCGATGTCCGGTGACAATCGTTTCCAATCGGTCATTGTACCGTGGATGGGCAATCGATTGGCGGCAAGCGGCGCGAATTCCGAAACGTCGAACCCCGACACGTCATCCACAAATGCGTATTTACTCAAGACCTCACTCTCGACAAGGCAACCAACCGCCGTCGCCGACCGCGGAATGACCGTCGCCCCCTCATTCACCAGGCGCGCATGGGCATCCTCGAAAGTGCTTAGAACGTCCTCCGCGAGAAGATCGCTCGACAGGATCTCCGACACCAGGATATCGGCTCGGGTTTCCAGATCCAGGCCGACGGTAAGCTCGGTCGACATTTTGTTGACGACGGTGATGCGATTGCCAAATCCATTCTGCGCGACAATCCGACTGGCAGTCTCCGCGATGAGAGGAACAGCTTCGCAGGTGACGATGTTTGTCGCGCCTGCCCTCGCTGCCATCATCGACAGCAACCCGCTGCCTGCTCCGATATCGAGAATCGGCGCAGCCGTGCCCCGCTCTTGAACGACTTTGGCGATTGCGGCCTCAAAGGCATCGTTGCGTCGGACGTCGTTCAACATCGGTATATGCCAGAAGGGAACGATCCTCGACGTCAGGCGGCGAATCTGATGTTGCGCCAGCACGTTTTCGGGCTGAAGGCCCGCCAGCCTGCGAAAGGCTTCGAGCGCCTCATTCTGCCGGTTTGCCTGCACGAGAGCGACCGCCAGATTGTTAAGCGCCACTGGATTTTGCGGTGATGCGCGGAGTGCAGATTCGAGGCATTCGACTGCTTCTTTGGCATTGCCCGTTTTGAGCAGGATCGCACCCTTCTCCAGAAGACCGACAAAATGATCCGGCTTCATGGCCAGAAGGTCGTTCCAATAGACAAGTGCAGCTTCGAGGCGCCCTCTGAGAGCTGCAACACCGGCAAGAAGCGGTAGAACGTCTGATACCCGATAACGGTAATCGAGCACCCGGCGGTAATGCTCCTCGGCATCTTCGAGTTTGCCTTCCGAATGAAACTTCATGGCCTCACTCAAAGACTTCCGAGCCTGAGCCAAGGCGAGTTCCGAGATTTCTGTCGTCATGAAAAAGCGTTCCCAGCAAAGATTTTTATTGTCCTTGCCGATACGCATGCGCGACCCGATTTGTTACATCGATCAGAAAAATTTCCTCTCAAGAAATAGCAGACCTAGAAAGCCCGATAACAACGGACGACGAGAAGGTTTAAGCCGTCGTGACTCTTAAAGACGCTGCATCTCAGAGTATGGCAGATGGCGTTGCCCGCTCGATTCCAGCGGCGTGCTCGAAGAAGGGGAACGTGAAGTCTATGCGTCATCACCGAGGAGGTTGGCGATAAGCCCGGTCCACCCTGTCTGATGTGATGCGCCGAGACCTTCGCCTGTATCACCGTGGAAATACTCATGGAACAGCAGATAGTCGTCGACGCCGCTCACATGTTTTACCGAAGGACGTCGCCCGTTTTCGTCCTTGAGGAAGAGGCTCTGCAGTCGTCTGGTCAATTCGTCCGCGACCTCTTCAAGATTGAGCATCGCACCAGAACCCACCGGGCATTCGACGCGGTAATCGACACCAAAATAGGCGTGAAACTTTCGCAAGGAATCAATCAGCAGGAAATTGACCGGCATCCAGATCGGGCCGCGCCAGTTCGAGTTGCCGCCAAATAGTCCAGTCTGCGCTTCTCCGGGGGTATACCCGGCGTCTACTTGCATGCCAGCAAAGTTCAGGCTGCATGGCTCTTCGAGATGAACTTTCGACATCGACCGAACACCGAATTCGGATAGGAACTCCCGCTCGTCGAGCATCCGTCGCAGAAGCTTTTTGAGCCGATCGCCGTGAAGCAGCGAAAGCAGCGATCGTTCGCCTGCTCCAGGTTCCGTCCAGCGCGGAACAAGATTGGCCAGTTGCGGGCGATGTTTTAAGAACCAGCGGAGCCGCCTGGAGAATTCCGGCAACTTGTCGAAGACAGCCTGATCGAGCACTTCCACTGCAAAAATCGGGATGAGCCCGACCATTGATCTGGCGGGTATCGGCTCAATCCGACCGTCGCGATTGTGCAAGACATCATAAAAGAAGCCGTCGGCTTCATTCCAGAGACCTTGCCCACTGCCCGCAACGTCTGCCATGGCACCGGCGATCGCCAGAAAATGCTCGAAAAATTTCGTCGCCATATCCTCGTAGACCGGGTCGGCCATCGCAAGTTCGAGCGCAATTCGCATCAGGTTCAGCGCATACATGGCCATCCAGGCTGTACCGTCGGCCTGATCGATGGAGGCGCCTTCAGGCAAAACTTCCGACCGGTTGAACGGGCTTATATTGTCCAGGCCGAGGAAGCCACCCTGAAAGATGTTGCGTCCGTCGTTGTCCTTGCGGTTGACCCACCACGTGAAATTCAGCATCAGCTTGTGGAAAATCCGTTTCAGGAAATCCGTGTCGGCCACACCTGTACGCTCACGGTCCATCTGATAGACCTTCAGCGCCGCCCACGCATGAACCGGTGGATTGACGTCGCCGAACTCCCACTCACAGGCCGGCAACTGCCCGTTGGGATGCATAAACCACTCACGTGTGAACAGGATGAGCTGGTCCTTGGCAAAAGCGGAATCGACAAGCGCCAGCGACACGCAATGAAAAGCGAGGTCCCAGGCCGCATACCACGGATACTCCCAGGTGTCCGGCATCGAGATGACGTCTGCGTTGTTGAGATGGTGCCAGTCGGCGTTCCGACCGCTACGCCGCTCCGTCGGGGGCTTGGGTTGGGCCGGGTCGCCATTCAGCCAAGTGGGCACATCGAAACAATAGACTTGCTTCGACCACAACATGCCGCCGATTGCCTGCCGTTGTACCCTCCGGGCATCCTCGTTCTTGATTCCGCCTTGAAGGGCGCCGTAAAACTCATCTGCTTCTTCGATCCGCTGCTGGAAAATTGCGTTGAAATCGGCGAAAGGTTGCATCGCCACGCCGTCCGGTCGCCACCGCACCCGGGTTTCAAGGCTTCCGGCGGGAGGAACCTCAAGACGAATGTGAGCTGCGGCTTTGCTGCCGCGGCCACTAGCACTCACGGCGTCCGTCTTGCCATCGACCACATAGTCATTGATGCCGTCCTTGAACGGTCCTACTCCGGCTGATCCGAAGAGTAGCGGTGCATTGGTTTCATTCTCGCAAAACAGGCGCTCGCCCTCCCGGTCAACGCTCCACCGCCAAGTTTTCTTTCCTGTCCGCAGCGCCAGTACGTCTCCGTCGGCTGTGCGTTCGAGAACGGGCCGCTCGCTTCCGTCTTTCCAGGACCAAGTGTTCCTGGCACAGACTTGCGGCAGCAGATGAATGGACGCCGCCGCGGCGCCGGCATTCTTTACGGTGACCCGCATGAGAATATCGTCGGGCGCCGCTTTCGCATATTCGATGGTCACATCGAAAAACCGATCATCGGCGAACACCCCTGTATCGCCGATTTCGTATTCCCGCTCGAACCGCGAACGTCCGCCATTGACGCGCACCAACTTGTCGTAGGGAAACGCATCCTGTGGATAGCGATAGACCATTTTCTGATAGGAGTGCGTCGGTGTCGCATCCAGATAGTGATAGACCTCCTTGACATCCTCTCCATGGTTGCCCTGCTCATTGCTAAGGCCGAAGAGCCGCTCCTTCAGGATTTCATCCCGGCCATTCCAAAGGGCCAGAGATAGACACCAGCGCATGCCCTCGTCGCAGAACCCACCAATCCCGTCCTCGCCCCAGCGATAGGCACGGCTTCGCGCATGTTCGAAGGAAAAGGCATTCCAGGCGTCACCGTCCGCGCTGTAGTCTTCGCGCACCGTTCCCCATTGACGTTCGGCAAGAAACGGTCCCCATCGCCGCCATGCCCTGCCTGGTTCCAGGAGGCGCCGTCCCTCTACCGTATCCAGAAGCGATCGTGGTTCTGCCTGCATGACCAATACCGAAAAAAATGAGAAAATCAGGGCCCCATCAAGCCCTGAAATCTAACCCTATCATTTTGTTTTGCGGATAGGCTTTGCCGCAGGCGCGGACATGTCGCGCTCTGCCTCCGTAACAGCACGCGCCTGATGCCAGTGCTCTTCGGCCTTGCCCTCCGGCTGACCGTCCTCCAGCCAAAGCATATAGGCGCGATGGCGGATATGGTCTTCGTCCAATTTTTTCGTCGGTTCGATTGCTTCTTCCATGACTCGTTCCTGTGTTTTTCGTCAGCCGCGCCACGCAGACTGCGGCGAGGATGGCTGTTCTGCGATCCCCACATCAATTTCGTGTAAATCGACGATATTGTTACATCAGAGGGCACAAATGCTGGCGACCAATCGCAGCATGGCGCGGGCGTCGCCACGGCCTACTGGGGACCCGTCACTGGGATCGGCTGCTCAATGCGTGAATCGGGAGAAGATGGTTTGCAGGCCGGAAAGGAGACCGACAACAACGACCGCGAAGATCACGTACCGCAGTTCTTCGAACGGCGTGCCGTTAAGATAATCCAGACCATAGCCCCATAACAACACGATCAGGCCAACCGAAAGGGTTGTGGCGGCAAGTCCGATGAAATGATGCTTTGGGTCTGTATTGCCTTCATTACTCACGCGCCCGCTCCATCGGTGAATCCATCCACTTTGAAGATCAGCAAATCGTCGCGTCTCTCGACCGTACCCTCCAGGACGACCGGCACGCCCGTCTTGTCGAGAAGGCGAGCCGGCATGGGTCCGCCGTTCGCAGAGGAGAGCAAAAAGAAAATATGTCCCTCGACCGGCGCAGTCGAGACGAAGACGGGTGGGACACCGCCGTTGATGCAGAGATTGGCGCAGGCCTTGTGAGCAAGGCCGTTGCCGGGCTTCATCGCCCCGCCGCCGCACTTCCCATCGCAGATCTCGCCTGTCAGCCGCCACCTGCCATGGCTTTCCGACGGGGATGGATTCGGCAAGGCGACCGCCTGCGGTTCGGCAGCCTTTAGATCGTCCCCTCCCCCGATCAGCAGCATTTCCAGGTCTCCGCGCTTGACGAAGACACCGCCGACTTGCGCGGCTTTCCCCGCCAGAGGCAACGCCCTGTCGTCGACGCCAAACTTGCCGGATCCTGCCAGCATGATGGCGCGTGCAGGTCTCGACCCGGTCGCCGGCACGCGCAGGACTGGATAAGGGCTGGTTTCCATCGTTCCGATCAGATGTTCACCGTGAAGTTCGTCGGCATAACTTCCCGTTCCGGGGCTCTCAGTATTGAGAGACAGAAGCACCGAGGCCGAGGCCATACCAGCGACGAAAAACACGATGAAGCCGATCATCATCGCCCTGACATCGGCGGGGACTTTTTTGAAATATCCAACGAAGAAGCCACGTTCGGTGGGTTTCAACATCAGGCTGTCCCCTCTTTGTTGGAGGTGGAGGGTAGGAATTCGGCCGGGATTGGAACAGGGTCGAGTTTCGTCCCCAACGGCAACGGTTCTGGATCGACAAGGACTTCCGAGCCCTGCAGCCGGATGCGATATTTGCGGATGCGTTCCCGGAACGGCGGTGGCGAGCAGCCGTCTTCGGGTCGATATTGATAGCCGTGCCATGGGCAGGTGATGAAACCGAGAACGACCTTGCCTTCGCTGATCGGTCCGTTCTGGTGCGAGCAGATATTCGAGACAGCCGACAGGCCACCCTTCGAACGAAAGACCGCGATGCGTTCGCCACCTGGAGACGCACCGATGATCGCCCTGCCCTCGGCAATCTCTGAGAGGTTGCCGACTACGATCCAGGGTTCTTCTGGCGCCCTCGCCGACGCCGCAACATCTACTCCAACCTCACGGCGCCCGGCGATCAGATGCAGAGTGCAGAGCAGCGCCAAACCTCCGACCAGGAGCAGCCCAAGGGCGAGATCGTGGCAATCGAGCAGTGCCCCGAGTGCCACATGCAATACGATCGCCGCGTACGCAAAATAGACACTCATGTGGATCGCCTTCCACAAGGGCGGCGTGAGGAACGAGAGCCAAAAGTCGTGGCTGGTCACCGCGAGCACAGCCAGAATGACAAGCGCAAAAACTCCGAAAAGCTCGAAGGGAAAGCCGGCGACGCTCGCGAAGCTGGTATTGCTGGTAAATAGGGCGGTCAACTGCGGCGTCGGACTATAGGAAAAATACCAGCCAAGCACATAATAGGCATGCGTCGCGGCAACGATGGCAGTCATCACACCGAAGTGGCGCCTGTTGTAAAGCAGCGGAATGAAGCGCGTATCGATGCGGGCGAGCGGTCCGATCGCCAGCACGATCGTCAGCATCAGCAGCGCCAGCGAACCGAAGGCGCGCATCCGTTGTGTTGGAAGATCGACATCGCGCAACGCCGGCGAAAGCAATGGTCCGGCTTTCAGAAAGATAAGGATATAGATCGCGATGCCGGCAAGCAGGACGCCATCGTAGATCATTTTGGTCCGGTTCCAGATGACCGGCTTGTAGGATACGCTCACGGTTGCCCTCCTCCAGCTGCCTTTCCCTCGAGACGGATTGCCGGTGCGTCCACCGGCAGTTTCGGAGCGCTTGCAAAGATGATGGCAAGCAGCAGCGGCAGAGCGACCGCAAGTCCGGTCCAGATCGCCGTATGGGCGCGACGATGGCGGCGCTGCATGTTACTGTCCTCCCTTTATGAGGCTCAGCCAGCGCCAAATGACGACAGGCCAAAGGAGAACAAGGCCTGGAATGAGGAGAGGCCTCACTGCATAGGCATCATGGGCGCCCGGATCGACCTTGTCGAAGCCATAAAGTAGAAACGCAGCGGCAATGATAAGCCCGATGCCGGCCCATAACATCAGCACTGCGAAAATCGGATCGAACATAAGCACCTCACATGCGGCCCGTTGCCGGAATCGCCGCGCCCGTGACGACGCCGCCAGCTGGCGAGACAAGAAAACCGATAAGCTTGGCGATATCCGTCGGCTGAACCCAACCATCCGTCTTGGCATTCGGCATCGCCGCCCGATTTTGCGGCGTATCGATCGTCCCGGGCAGGATACAGTTGGCGGTGATGCGTTTGTCGCGGTTCTCGGCGGCGATTGCCTCCGTCAGCCGGATGACAGCCCCCTTCGAGGCAGCATAGGCTGCCTGATTGGCACCAGCCTTCAATCCGGGTGCCGCTGCAACGTGGACGATACGGCCATAAGCCGCTTGCCGCATCGGCGCCAGGACCGCGGCGCTGATCGCATAGGCGGAGCGGGCATTCATCTGGAACATCTGGTCCCATTGAAGAAGGCCCAGTTCTCCGACTGGACCGGTCTGGAAGCCCCCGACGGTGTTCACAAGCGCATCGAGTCGGCCAAAAACTTCAAGCGTCCGTCGAACTGCGTCCTGGCAGGCGGAAATGTCCGTCAGATCGGTTCCTCCGATTTCCAGAAGTTCTCCGACTGAGCTTTTTTCCGGCGCGTCGTCGGCGCCGGAATTGCGTTCGACGGATACGACGCGCGCGCCGTTGCTCACGAGTTCCTTGACAACCGCGGCCCCCAGATTGCCGGCCGCACCGGTGACCATCACCACCATCGCGCTTTTCGAGACTTCATGCACGACAACGCCCCTCCATCGGCTGATCGATATTGTGTCTGCCGCGTCATACGGATCGCGTTACGGTTTTGTTACAGATGTTTTAAATTTTTTCAGTCTCATCGCGCAGCCGACGAAAATTGCTGCGCCAGCAAAAAAACTAGTGGAGCCGCTGTAACGAACCCGGTCGCGCGACCGTACAGGCCTTTGTCGGACCTGAATGTAGATCGAAGCCATCGAGATGAAGGTCTTCCGTCAAGGAGCAAACCAGATGAAACGCGATGCATACGGTCTCACAACCAGCACGGACAGCAATGAGGCGCAGCGGGCATTCGAGGGCGCTGTCTTCGGTGTGGCGACCCATCGCCCGAACACAGGTCCAGCGCTGCAGATGACGATTGCGGCCGATCCCCATCACGTTGCCGGTCACGCATTGAAGGGCTTTGCGAACCTGATCCTGGCGCGCTCGGAAACGGTGACGCCTGCCGCCGACGCATTGAAAGACGCCCGGGTGGCACTGGCCGCGAAAAGCGGCGGAACGGGTGATGAGCGTCTTCTCGTCAAGGCGCTTGAGGCCGCCGTCGACGGCTCCTTCTCCCGGGCCGCGGACCTCCTCGACTACGGTTTCGAAGATCGCCCAACTGTTTTCCTGCCGTTCAAGATCTCGCAAGCCCTGCGCTTCATGCTGGGCGATGCGGGCGGCATGTTAAGCGCGAGCACGAGAGCAGTCGGGAGCCTCGACCTCAAAAGCAGTGGCGCCGGCTTTATTCTCGGCTGCCATGCCTTCTCACTGGAAGAACATGGCCGTTATCAGGAGGCGCTCGACGTCGGGCAACGCGCCGTGGCGCTGCAGCCGGACGACTCCTGGGGGCTTCATGCGGTCTCCCATGTCTTCGAGATGCGTGGCGACACGAAAGAGGGCATCGATTGGCTCGAAGGAAGCCGGAAGGCCTGGTCGCGCTGCAACAACTTCTCGTTCCACATGGCCTGGCATCTGGCTCTCCTGCATCTGGAGCGCGGTGATCATGACCGTGTTCTGCAAATCTATGATGACGAGGTACGGCCTCAGCAGACCGACGATTTCCGCGACATGGCCAACGCCGTTTCGCTTCTCTGGCGCATGCAGCAATCCGGGATCCATGTTGGTGGCCGCTGGATGGATGCCGCTGAAATCGCCAATCGGCGCAAAGCGGATACAACGCTGATCTTCGCGGCTCTGCACAACCTTGCGGCCATGGTTGCGATTGATGATCGCAACGGTGTCGCAGAGCTCGTCGCTCAAATCGATGCCAAAGCACTCGGCATGGATGATCAGGCCCGCGTTGCAGCCGAAATCGGGGTGCCGATGGCCCGCGTATTGGCCGGGCTCGACGCGCCCGCCGACCAGCGAATGATCGACCGTATGGTGGCAAACCTGCCGAAGATCGGCGGCAGCAATGCTCAGCGCGACTTCTTCGTGCTTGCCTTGGCCAAGGCCGTCGGCCGCAGCGGCGACAATGCTGCGGTATCTCGGATCGGGCAGATCCGTCAGCGCCTGAAGGCAGACGATCGCCTCTTCCAGTCCATCGAGCAGTCCGTCGGGGTCAGCTTTTTGGCCTGAGAACTTCCCGAAAACAAGGAGAAATGTCATGACTATGATGGAAATGCAGAAGCCGGCAATCTTTCCGGAGATCCAACCGAGCCTGGCGCGCACGATCGTGCTGGCGGGCCTCGCAGCGGACATCACCTGGGAGATCTGGGCGCGCGTCATCACTCCGCTTTGGGTCGGGGGACCGCTGGAGCCTGCAGCTCTCGTCCAGTCCGTCTTCGGCTTCGACAATCTCCTGGCTGCCGAGGCCATTCACGCCATCGTCGGCATTATCTTCTATCCGATCGGCTATCTGTTCATCGCCCGGCCGCTGCAGCGACTGATCTTCCCGAGCCTGCCGCTAATCCTCACCGGCATCGGTTTTGGAACAGGCTTGTGGGTGTTCGCACTATACGTGATGGCCCATCTCTTTGCGGGATTGCCGCCATTTCTCGGCTTCATCACCCTGACCTGGGCCTCGCTCATCGGCCATATCCTGTTCGGTACCGTCGTTGCGTTCATCGTCCGCCTGACGGAACGCTGAAGGCGCCGTGGAGGAGGCCTGCCCGGTCCTACCATCCGCTGGGCAGGTTTCTCGTCTTAGAATAACCTCTACAAGGTGGCTCGTTTGAATGTCTCAATCCAGACCCCCGGATCGTGTCGCTGACATCGTTGCCAAAACCCTTCGTGCACATCAGGTGCGTCATGCCTTTGGTGTGCCTGGTGGTGAGATTGTCACACTGATCGACGCTCTGCAGGCGGCGGGCATTGCGTTCAACCTGACGCGTCACGAGACCTCTGCCGCCATTATGGCAGCAGGTGCCAGCACGATCAGCGGCAATCCCGAACTTCTGGTGACGACGGTCGGCCCAGGTCTTGCCAATGCCGTCAACGGAATCGCTGACGCCGTGCAGGAGCGGGTTCCGCTGATCGTGATTTCCGGGGTCGTCGATCGGGCGACACGGGCTCGCTATACGCATCAGGTGATCGACCACGCTCAGCTGCTGCGCCCGCTCGTCAAGGCATCCTTCGAAGTCGAGCCGGAAAGCGCCGCCTCCACTGTGGCGCGCGCCGTGGCAATCGCAACGACGGAACCCATGGGACCGGTGCATCTGGACCTTGCGCCCGCCGTCGCCGCAAGCTTGAGCCCAAGCTCGTTCGTTCCCAAGACGACAAAGCGCTTTACGACCCCTGCTTCCGTTACGGACCCGAGCGTGCGCTTTCTTGCGGAACGAATTCGCGCGGCCGAACGGCCCCTACTCCTGGTCGGCCTCGAAACTGCGCGCAACCAGGCCGGCCGCGCCCTGCAACATCTGGCGGAGACCATCGGAGCGCCTGTTATCACGACCTACAAGGCGAAGGGCATCATTCCGGAGGATCACCCCCTGTCTCTCGGCGCCGCAGGCCTGTCGCCGCTTGCCGACCGGGTCCTGCTTCCATTATTCGACAAGGCGGACCTGGTGCTTGCCTTCGGCTACGACCCGATCGAAATGCGGCTCGGCTGGCTCGATTTCGTGACCGATCAGACGAAGCTCGTCGATATTTCCGGAGTTCTTGCCGATCATGCCATGCATCACGCCGGCACGTGGATCTCAGCGGACACGAAAAGCATATTACAGGCGCTCAACGGCTCACTCGTCGAGCGCAAGAGCTGGGCGACAGGGGAGCCGGCGGGCGCAAAAGCAGAGCTCGATCGCCTCTTTTCGACCAGGGACACATGGGGGCCGCACGCCCTCGTCGATCACCTGAACGAGGCAGCCGGGACAGATGGTCTGGTCACGGTCGACAGCGGCGCCCACCGAATTCTTCTCTCGCAGAAATGGCGCGCCGCTACACCGCTGTCTCTCCTCCAGTCCGCTGGATTCTGCACGATGAATGCAGCATTGCCGCTGGCAATCGGCGCCAAGGTCGCCGATCCCTCCCGCCGGGTGTTTGCTGTCATGGGTGATGGTGGCCTGGAGATGGGCATCGGCGAGCTGGCAACCCTTCGCGATCTTGACCTACCGCTGACGGTCGTCGTGTTTCAGGATCGCAGCCTCGCGCTGATCGCGATGAAGCAGGCGTCCGCCGGCCTCGCTCCAGCGGGCGTCGCGCTGGGGGAAACAGATTTTGCTGCCGTTGCCAAAGGGTTCGGCGGCTATGGTGTGAATGTGGAGACAATCGATGACTTCCGTACCGAGCTTGAGGGTGCCGACCACCGGCCGGGCTTCAGCCTCATTGCCTGCAGGTTCGATGCCAGCGCCTACGACGGCGCTTTCTGATCCCCACCTGGCGGCAAAGTCGGCCGGCACGAAAGTCAAGCGTGCCCGCGATCCGCGCCTCGACTTTTTCCGTGGCATCGGCATGCTGATCATCCTGCTCGCGCACATACCAAGCGACGGTTGGGCGCTCTGGATTCCCGCCCGCTTCGGGTTTTCGGACGCTACAGAGATGTTCGTCTTTCAGTCTGGCATGGCCTCCGCTATTGCGTTCGGCTCGACCTATGATCGGAACGGTGCCATCGCGCTGGTTGCCCGCGTGGCGCAGCGCATCTGGCAGATCTTCTGGGCGCACATCGCCGTCTTCATCGTGGTCGCCGCCATCATGGTGGTCGCCGGAACGCGCTATGATGGTGTCACCTATGTCGACAGCCTGAACCTCGTACCGTTCATGAAGGATCCGGGCCACCAGCTGGTCGGCTTGCTGACGTTGACCTACGTGCCGAACTACTTCGACATCCTGCCGATGTACATCGTTATCCTCGCCCTGCTGCCGGTGATGATCTTCGCGTCCAAAGTTCACCAAGCCCTGCCGATTGTTCTGATGACTGCCCTGTGGTTAGCCACGCAGTTCGACCTGACGCATCTGCCGGCCGAGCCATGGTCCGACCGCCCCTGGTTCTTCGATCCGTTTGGATGGCAGTTTCTGTTCTTCGCCGGTTTCTTCCTGATGCGCGGCCACCTGCCGGCGCCGGCCTATGACCGCCGCCTGATGATGCTTGCCGTCGTTGCCGTTGTCGCGACAGTGCCGTTTGCCTGGGTTCGTTTCCAGGAGGTTCATCCGTTCTTCCAGATGGCCGCAACGACAATCGCGCCGCTGACGGACAAAAGCGATTTCGGCATCTTGCGCTTCGTTCATTTCATGGCGCTTTGCTACGTCGCCGTCCATGTTGTCGGCGAAAATGGCGCACGGCTGCGCGGTCCGCTCGTCCGGGTCCTGACGGTCGTGGGCCAGCAATCGCTCGCGGTCTTCATTACCGGCATGGTCATCGCCCAGCCGATCGGCATCGCGCTCGATCATGCCGGCCGCACGACAGGCGCGGAGGTGGTCGGCAACCTCTTCGGGTTCGCGACCCTGATTGGTACCGCCTATCTCGTTCGCTGGTTCAAAACATCCCCTTGGAAATCGTGAGGCATCGATGTCCGCTCATCAGAAAGCCGCCAGCCTTGAGGGTCTGCGCGTCCTCGATCTCTCGCGTATCCTGGCTGGACCGACGGCCACGCAACTCCTCGCCGATCTCGGCGCCGACGTCATCAAGGTTGAACGACCTGGCTCCGGCGACGATACCCGCAGCTGGGGTCCACCCTTCGTCCCGAGCGCCGATGGCAGCGACAGCGATCTCAGCGCCTATTTTCTTTCTGCCAACCGCAATAAGCGATCGATCGCCATCGATCTTGCGAGCGACGAGGGCGCGAGCGTTGTCAAACGCCTCGCGGCAATTTCCGATGTCGTCGTCGAAAACTACAAGCCGGGCGATCTCGCCCGCCGCAGCCTTGGTTATGACGACATCAGGAAGATCAAGCCGGATATTGTCTGGTGCGCGATCTCCGGCTTCGGCCAGACGGGCCCCTACGCCGACCGCACTGGCTACGATTTCCTGATCCAGGCGATGGGCGGGATCATGAGCATTACCGGTGACAGCGACGCGAACGGCGGTCGCCCCGTGAAGGTCGGTCTCGGGATCGCCGATGTCATGTGCGGCATGTATGCGACCGTCGGCATCTTGGCTGCCCTCCGCCACCGTGACCGGACCGGCGAAGGCCAGTACATCGATCTCGCGCTCTACGATGCGCAGGTTGCGTGGTTGATCAATGCCGCGACGAACCATCTAGTCTCCGGCAAGGTACCCGGGCGGATCGGCAACAGGCATCCGAACATCGCGCCCTATCAGACCTTCAAAACGGCGAACGGAGATATCGCAATTGCAGTCGGGAACGATCAGCAATTCGCCCGTTTCTGCCAGGCCATCGGCACACCCGAACTTATCAACGACGGGCGCTTCGCGCGCAACCGCGACAGGGTGATCAACATTGATGCGCTTGACGAACGTGTAACCGATGCACTGCGAGCCGACACGGCAGAAAGCTGGGAGCGGCGACTCATCGCAGCCGAAATTCCCGCAGGTCGAGTGGCGACAATCGATCAGGTGCTTTCAGATCCGCACACGGTGGCGCGCGAGATGGTCGTGGAAATGGAAAAGGAAGAAGCGCAGCCGCTAAGGCTTCTGGGTAACCCTCTCAAGATGTCGGCGACGCCGGTGCGTTTCGATCGCGCTCCGCCGCATGTCGATCAGGATCGCGACGATATAATGCAGATGCTGCGCATCCGTGAAGACGAACGCGCAGCGCTGGAGCGGTGATAAAGCGATCAGTTCAGGAGCTCAATGTGTCTCAAGAGCTCGTGCCACATGTGATTGATATTTCCGACGCCGTCCTTCAAGATGTCAAACGAAGGCTGGACATGACCCGCTGGCCCGACGATCCCGGTAACGAAGATTGGGGATATGGCGTCAATCTTGGTTATCTGAAGTCGCTGGTGGACTATTGGCGCAATGAATACGACTGGCGGGCTGTCGAGCGTCGTATGAATGGTTTTGCGAACTTCAAGACGGTCCTTGACGGTGTCGATATCCATTTCATCCACGAAAAGGGCAGCGGCCCGAAGCCGGTGCCGCTCATCATCACACATGGCTGGCCGTGGTCATTCTGGGACATGAAGAAGATCATTCGGCCGCTCGCCGATCCGGCGGCGTTCGGCGGCGATCCGGCGGATGCCTTCGACGTCATCGTGCCATCTTTGCCCGGCTACGGCTTTTCCGGACCACCTCCACGTGCGGGCATCAGCTTCTCGGGCACGGCCGATCTTTGGCACCGCCTGATGACCGAGCAACTGGGGTATGACAGATATGCCGCGAGCGGCGGCGACTGGGGCGCACTCATCTCTTCGCAGCTTGGTCACAAACATGCTGCCCATCTCCATGGCGTTCACCTCATGCATCCCATGCTGCTAGACCAATTCAATAGCGAGCGGCCGTGGGACGTGACCGCTCGTGCCTGGGACACCGGCAAGATCCGGCCGCCGGCAAATGTGATGAAGTTTGTGTCGCACTTCGCCGTGCAGGTCCTCGATCCGCAGACATTGGCCTATGGATTGACGGATTCGCCGGTCGGGCTTCTGGCATGGCTATTGGAGCGGTGGCGCGCCTGGGGAGATGGCGATGGAGATCCGGAAAAGGTCTATTCCCGCGAGCACATGATTACGACGGCGATGCTCTACTGGGCGACCGGAACTGCTGCATCCTCGATGCGCGCCTACGCCGACGCCGCGCGTTTCCCCTGGCAGCCGTCGCACGACCTGGTTCCCGTCGTGCAAGCGCCAACGGGCATCACCTTTCTCGGGGGAGAAAATCCGCCGGGAGTGGCAACCGACAGGCGCATCGAAGTGTTTCGATCGGGTCCGCGCGCTGGCTTCTTCAACACGGTCTATCTAAACGCTCACGAAACCGGCGGCCACTTCGGCTACTACGAAAACCCCGAGGCAGTGATCACCGATATTCGTACGATGTTTAGATCCCTTCGCAACTAGACGAGAAATCGGAACGCGGCGACACGGGTCAAGCAGCCCGCGCCTGTTTGATCAAGTCGCGAAGCTCGTCTTTGGTCAGCACGCCGGAAGAGGTCGCTCTTCCGATGACGAAGGACGGGGTGCCGCCGAAATTGAAGGCCAGCGCCTGATTGTAATTCCGTGTTAGAAGATCGGAAATCTTCTTATCATTGCGCCGCACTGCTTCGGCGATCTTCGAGAGATCGAGCCCGGCCGATGTCAGAAGTCTTTTGACATCGTCTTGGCTGAGCGAGGCGGGCGTTGCCATCAACGCTTCCATTGCCTGTTTGTAGGCGCCAAGTTCGTTTGCACCGAGCACCGCTTGCGACGCGAAAACTGAAACGTCGCCGAACACAGGCCAGTCCTTCATGATCAGCCGGACATTGCCATCTTCGGCGATGACCGATTCCACGTCCGGGTGGCTTTTCTTGCAATAGGGGCATTGATAGTCGAAAAACTCGACGATGGTCACGTCACCCTTGGGGTTGCCGAGAACCGGAGCATCCGGATCGCGGAAGACTTCGTCCTCCGTCAACTTCTGGGCAAAACCAAGCCGGGGAGCCGATACGGCAGCAACGACGCCGCCGACGGCGATCGAAAGGAATTGTCTGCGAATAAACATCTCGGTTTCCTGTTAGAGAACATTCTCGGTAGGGGCTTAAGCGCCGTCGCTCATGGCTGCAGCCGCTTTCAGGACTTCATCGGTGCCGAACTCTCCCACCAGCCGTTTCCCGGTCTGCTGGCGATCGGACGGCAAGAAAATCATCGTCGGCGGTCCCACCACATCGAGCTCGCGCATGAGCTCACGTTGTTCATGGCTGATATTGGTGAGATCGACCTTGAACGTCTTCAGAGGCGGCAACGCATTGGCGACATCAGGACTGGAGAAAACGTTTCGATCGATCGAGCGGCAACTCACGCACCAATCGGCAGTGAAATAGACAAGGCTCGCCTTACCAGATGAACGCGCCGCATCGAGTTGAGCAGTCAGTTGCGACATTGAGGACAGCAAGGCCATCTGATCCTCCGGATCTACCCGGGCGGCCGTTCGCACGCTGCCAAACCTGTTAAGCGGGCGCACGGGATCGATGGAACCGCTGGCAAGGCCGACAACGAGTAGCACTGAATAGAGGGCCGCGAGAAGCCCAAGCGACTGTACACCCATGCGCACGGGCGTTGTGCGGCCCTTCGTGACGTTAAAGGCATCCAGGAAGACGGCGATCGCCATTGCCCAGACAGCCCACAGGCCAAGAGGCAGCCTTTGTGGGATCACCGGCTCCGCCATCCAGATCGCGAAGGCGAAGAACACGAAGCCGAATACATGCTTGACCGAGGTCATCCACGCCCCGGTGCGCGGTAAGGCCTGAGAGCCGACCGTCCCGAAAATCACCAGCGGAACGCCCTTGCCGAGGCCGAGCGCAAACAGCAGCGCTGCCCCAAGAGCAATATCCCCCGTACGAGCGACATAAAGCAAAGCTGCGGCAAGAGGCGCTGTCACACAGGGACCGATGATGAAGGCCGAGGAAAATCCAAGTACAGCAGCCGAGCCAACCGACCCGCCCCGCCGCCTGTCCGACCGGCTGAGACGCGCCACCCACGCCGAAGGTAGCTGCAGTTCGAACAGACCGAACATCGACAACGCAAGGAGGGCAAATATGAGTGCAATTGCACCGACCGTGACCGGCGATTGCAGGGCGATCTGCAAGTTCTCTCCTGTCCAGGCAGCGGCCGCCCCGAAGATCGCGAACGCTGAGGCGAGCCCTATTGCATAACTACCCGACAGGACGAAACCGCGCCGCGCATTCAGCTTTTCCCCTTCGCGCGCAAGCGTGGCAGCCAGAATCGGGTAAAGCGGAAAAACGCACGGGGTGAAGGCTAAGAGAATGCCAAAGCCAACGAAGGCGCTCAGAAGGAGCGGAACCCCGCCACGCGACAGAAAGCCGCCAACGATCTCTTCCTCATTCGCCGAAGCCACGATCGTCGTAGGCTGCGTGGATCCTTGCGTTCCCGTCGCACTATCGGTCGTTGCCGCATTGGACCATGCCGATTGTCCGCCCGTTGGAGGTGAAAACACCGGCTGTTCGGACACTGCAAGCGTTGTCGGATCGATGATCCGCCTGGCGGGCGGATAACAGAGACCATGCTCCTGGCACCCCTGGTATGTGACGGTCACCGAAGAACCCACAGGACCAAGCTCGGCTTCCGCGCGATCAAAATAGACCTCCGATTTTCCGAAATTCGGGTCAATCTTTTCCGTCCCGGGAAATGTAACCAGCGGGACTGAAGAGCCGTCTACGGTTTTGGCTGACAGATATTGGCGGTAGAGATAATATCCTGGCGGCATCTGCCAGCGCAGGTGGATAGATCCCGATGGCGTGCGATCCACGGAAAACTTGAAAGCGTCATTCATCGCCAGCGGTGTCTCAGCTGCGAGCCCAGGGCTGACGCCAAAAATACACAGGAAGACAAAGGCCAGGAGGCGCATTGCTTTGTTAACCCACCCAGCCTCTAGGCGACTTGCCGTGCCGGCTGGCCTACATAGTCGGCCATCGCGCGAAGCAAGCCATCTGCGTCTTCAGGTTCGGCGTCCAGCAGATCGGCCAGAGCCGCAATCACCTCCCTCCTGTTCCAACCCATCGCTGCCGCTCGATCAATCAGGCAGTTGAGATCGGTGACAACCGCTCTTTGACAATCACGAAGTCGATTTGAGTGGCTGTGGGAGATACGAGGTGCAGAAATCATGGCTTGGGACCTTAAGAAGGGCGTCGAGGTTTCGCCCGCCCGCCAGACGGACGGGCGGTCTTGATGAGGGCGCCAGTCAGGGAGCAGGCTGTGCCCTCACAGTGTCCCAATTGGCATTTGCTTTTTTGATGTAGCCGCCGATATCCGACCGCCAGGTTTTCGCGACGTCGTCGTTATAGTTGAGGTAAAGCTTGTCATTGACGACGGTGAAGGCCTGCGGCTGGGTAGGCGCCTTGTGCCCCTCGGCGGTTCCGAAGGCGCAATACCCGCCATATTGCGGGGCATAGTGTCCCGGGTCCTTCGCGAAGGTATCGCGGTGTGCCGCGGATGCGAAGTAGAAGGTGGCGCCCTTGTAGGAGGTCGAAAATTCCTGACTTCCTTTTACCGGCTTATGGTCGGTGAAATAGGCAACAGCATCGTAGCCGTTGATGGCAACACCGTTCGCTGCGTAGATCTCATCGGCGAACGCAATCGAGGCCGAAGAAAACGCAACAAGAGCTGCAGCCGCAAACGGCATGATACGCGGGATGAACAGGGTCATGATCTTTCCTTTGGAGTTGAGACGAACGCACCCTGTTCGAAAGCGATAGGCGAAGTGTTACAGCTTGCAGCGTTCACGAAGTCGTGCTTGCCGGCTGGGCCTATTGTGAGCACATCGCAAGAGCGACCTGAGCCCGAAGCTGCTGGATCTCCCGATCCTTTTCGGCCGATTCACGCAGCAACTGATCGAAACGAGCATCGTTTGCCCGAGAGATTTCCCAGAATGTTACCTTGAAGATTATAGGGGTAGTGGAGGCCGGTTCGGGGAAGCTGGCAGGCTCCTGCGGCGACGGGTTTTCCGCCGTTGCCCTCCCCCAAACCTTGAGCGTGCAGTCGCCGCCGACATCGATGCGAACGACAGCTTCAACACTAGCGTCCGCCCGGCCTGCGGCATGGCGATATGCAGTCGTTCCGACATGAACCCGCAGCGTGGAAGCATCGATCACGTGTGGCAGCAACGCGCCAGCGGTTTCAACTTCGAAGACAATGCCTGGACGAACCCGGGAGAAATCGATCGGGAGCTCCCGCTCGGACTGTAAAAGGTGCGCAATGCTCGGTGTGATCACCTGCTCCCAAACGGCCGCGCCTTCTCCAAAGTGGTGGACGATAGCGTGGCCCATGCTGGGACATACGACTGAATGCAGCATGATGAGTTCCTTTGTACCCCGAGGACCGAACGTCTCGGCCAACCTCGCGAAGGCTGAACGCCTCGCTGTTGACTAATTCGCAGGATGCCGGCCGGTTGTTACAGGGAGCTTCAGCTAAATTTCGGGACAAAGATCATCGAGGAAAGCCGATAGCCGTCAGGCCCGCGTCAAGCATGTCGGCACGAGCTTCGTGGCCGCCATTGTGGATGCACATGATGCTGTCGCCCCGCATGCAGCCGGGAACATCGTTACATTTGATGTCGTCGAGCGTGATCGTCTTCGGATCCTCGGCATCGCATTTCGCTCGTGAGCGTAGGATCGCCACGCTGTCATAAGCATTCCCTTGATGAAACTGGCCCCCGAGAGAGCGTCCCGCCAAGGGAAAAGTCTGATCGGCGGTTCCATGAAAGTGAATCATAGGGGGGATTTCTGCAACGCAATCCTCGGCTTTTGGAAGCGGATCCCAAAATACCCCGGAGAAAGTGAGCATCGCAGCCGCCTTCTCCCCCTGCTGACAGGCGGTGTACCAGGCCATGGAGGCGCCAATGGAAAATCCTCCGATAATCGTTTTATCCGGGGTGAAACCGTAGCGCTGTCTCAGGTCGTCCAGGATATCGGTTATAAATCGCTTTTCGTCTCTCCCCGGACGGGCGCTGTTCGGAAAAGACCAGCTTCCATTGGTACCATCGACCGCCACGAAAGCGAGATGATGTGACTCGGTTGTATCAACAAGAGGACGTTGCTGCATTTGCAGTTCGGCGGAACTTTTATAGCCATGAAAGAAAACGTAGGCGCCCCGAATATCGCCATCTTTCGGAATCTCGATCCGATAGTTGCCGTCCTTCACGCGACAAGCCACGGAGCCGCCGCAAGGAACCGCAGCGTGCGAGGCGCTCGACATCGCCGCGAGGGCCAGACACCAGAATAAAGTGGATCTAATCACAGGCTCCTCCCTCCGCATGGTATTGGTGAATGCGTAGGGCCTTGGGCGGCCGTAGGCAATTTACCCGAAGATCAAATTAGCGAGAGAACGCCTCGTTTACGAAAGGGCGAAAGCATCGCTTTTTATCCGGATCACCGCTTTGGCCATTGTGTATGGTCTCCATATTCCATGTCCGGGCAGTCGGCGACCTCGTCGGCGGCTGTTTGTGTTGACCCTCGCCGGCTGGACGGGGTTTTGCATTGTCGACGCTTCATTCACCACAGTTGCAATGATCATCTTTAGAGTCGCCACTCTGGCCGAGAGACGCCAGATAAATCAGTTAAGGAGAGAGACGTCCGCTACGCTTGAACGCGCCATTCCGTCCTCCGGAGAAATGATTCCGGTGGTCGGCTGCGGAACGTGGCAAACGTTTGACGTCGACCCTTCGGGAGAGGAGATCGACGGGCCGACCGCGGTAGTCTCCTCGATGATCCGAGGTGGGGGCCGCCTCATCGACAGCTCCCCGATGTACGGAACGGCTGAACAGGTCACCGGAGAAATCCTGTCGCGGGGAATGCTGCGCGACCAGGTTTTCCTGGCGACAAAGGTATGGACGCGCGGTAGACAGCAGGGCGTCGATCAGATGGAGCGTTCGTTCAGGCTGCTCCAGACCAGGGTTATCGACCTGATGCAGGTTCATAACCTCCTTGACCTCGAGACGCATCTCCCGACCCTACAGGAATGGAAAGCACAAGGCCGCATCCGCTATCTTGGTG
>NZ_JBNDIC010000066.1:0-27360 GCF_056755475.1 Rhizobium sp. KNZ2-6A
TTGCCCTTGGGAGACCAGCCGGTGCGCTTTGTCAGGCGTGTATTCGTTGACGTCTCGTCGATAAAGATGAGACGCGATAATGCCTTGTTGAAGAACCGCTTGCGTCGGCTCATCCAAAGATCACGTGCCTTGGCGATCTCTGGCCTGCGCTGCTCGCTTGCCTTGAGGCTTTTTTTTATTGCTCAGCCCAAGCCGATGTAGAAACCGGCCGACCGTGGCTCGATGCACTTCGACACCACGCGCGGCGAGTTCGACACACAGTTCGTCCAAAGTCGTTTCGCCATGGGAAGACATACGCTCGCGGATCCATTCACCATGGGCCGAAAGCTTAGCCCCACCAGGCGGGTGGCCCTGCCTGGCTGCGGCAAGAGTGCCGGATGTCCGCTGCAGTATAATCATGTTGTTGACGAACCGAGGCGAAACGCGGAAATGCCGTGCCGCCGCCCGGTTACTATTGCCATCACCAACAAACGCAACGACGCGCTCACGCAACTCGATTGGATGCGGCTTGCCCATGGCGCTTCTCCTTCCAGGGGCACAGTGAATCACAGATCATCACAAACGGAAATCCCGAATCCGATTTACGGCGACGTGCTTTAGAACGTCCAGGAGAATCGCCGCCGCCTTGTCGCCTGGCGGCTCCTGCGTTTGCATTCGGTGCCAGACGAGATCGTAGCCCACAAGCATCGCAGCACGCTCGGGAGTATCGTTCGACAGGCGCTCCATATAGCGCGCGAGCATTCCTGGCCGGAGAACATCGTTGATAAGCTCGGGCAGCACAGCGTAATCGGCAATCAGGTTCGGCAGGGCGGCCGTCCATATCTTGATGCGCGACAGCACGAACTTCGCGAGCCACTCCGTCTTGTAGGTCGAGA
Source organism: Rhizobium sp. KNZ2-6A (assembly GCF_056755475.1). Classification (NCBI taxonomy): domain Bacteria; kingdom Pseudomonadati; phylum Pseudomonadota; class Alphaproteobacteria; order Hyphomicrobiales; family Rhizobiaceae; genus Rhizobium; species Rhizobium sp. KNZ2-6A. Next base: position 876 of record NZ_JBNDIC010000066.1, read on the forward strand.
CCACTGGAACGCCGGCAAGCCCCAGCTCCAGGATCACGGTGCCGGAGGCTGCCATGGCAGCATCAGCCTCGGCAAAAGCGCTCCATTTGGCGCCCTGGCCGACGACGATGTCCGGCTTCACCCGCCAATTTCCGACAAGAGAACGCACCAAAGCCTCCTGCCGCGGCACGGTCGGCAGCAGAAAACGAATATTATCGTTTCGCCGACTAAGCTCTTCGGTAGCCTGCTCAAAAACCGGAAGAAGCTGCCGGATCTCCGATGCACGCGATCCTGGAAGCAACAGGATCGTTTTCTGCGCATTGGCGCCGTCCAGACCGCGCAATGCACGCTGGCGGCGCGTCTCCAAAAGATCGGCATCCACTACCAACCGATGGCCGACATAGGTCGTTGCCGGGCCGCCCAGCCGTTGCATCGCTTCCGGCTCGAACGGCAATACGGCCAGTACATGGTTGACATAGGCGAGCATCTTCTGCGCGCGATATTCCTTCCACGCCCAGACGCTGGGGCAGACATAGTTGACGACCGGAAGATCGGGCAGAGACTTGCGCACCCTCTTCGCGACGCGATGGGTGAAATCGGGGCTGTCGATGATCAGAAGCACGTCAGGCTTTGCGGCAATGATGGCTTCGGCCGTCTGCCGGATGCGGGCAAGCAGCTTCGGCAGGCGCTTGATGACCTGAATGAACCCCATGATCGACAATTCGGAATAGTCGAAGAGCGAGCGCAGGCCCTGCGCTTCCAACGCCTCGCCGCCGACGCCCATCAGCTCGACCTGTCCGTCATAACGCCGCTTCAGCGCTGCAACGAGATCGCCCCCCAGCAGATCGCCGGAAACCTCGCCGGCAACGACGGCAAGCTTCAAAGGCGCACCACTCACATGAAGCCCTCCGCGCTCAAGCCCCGATCGATGCCGCAGACGAAAATGCCGGCTTCGTCCGCAGCGGCGATGACAGCCTGCCGGTCGAGGATCAGTGCTCTGCCGGCTTCGATGGCAACGCCAGCAAGACCGGCCTTCTTGGCGTTCAACACCGTAGATACACCGATGGACGGCAAATCGGCCCGGACATCCTGCTGTGGCTTACAGAGCTTGACGAGCACGCCGCGCCGACGTGTCGAAATGCGCCCGGCCGCTCGCAGCTCGGCAACCCGCTCGATCATCTTGTCCGTGCCTTCAGCACCCTCGAGCGCGACGACACGCCCACCGACGCTGACCGAGCCCTGCCCGACATCGAGCAATCCCAACGCATCGGCTGCCTTGGCGCCCTGAGCGATGTCACGCAGATCCTCGTCCGATGGAGAGAATTTTCCGAGGGGGCCGGTCGTTGCCAATAGATCGGGTGCGATCTCATGCGCACCGACGACGCGAACGCCGCCCGCCTCGATCAGCCGAATAACCATCTGTAGCACGGCGTTATCGCCGCCCGAAAGAAGGGTGCGTATAGTGGAGGGCAACTCCTTGATCACGCGCCAGGTCGGATGCACCTGCCGCCAGGATGGACGGCGCGCAACGCCGCCGGACATGACGACGCGGTCCACACCGTGACGGCGGAACATGGCCTCCAGGCCCGCGAAATTGCCGACACCGAGATTGGCATGATCGAAAGCGGACCAATCCCGATCCGCCTCGTCCGTCAATGCGATAATGACTGGGTTTTCGCCGGCCTGGCGCGCGGCGTCGGCGACGTAAACCGGCAGAAGCCCGCTGCCTGCGATGATCGCCAGCCTGCCTTTGCCGTCTTGGCCGGCCGAAACCACGTCAGCTCTTGCCGCGATTGGGCGACGACAGTGCACGGTCGCTATCGGCTGCTATGAAATCGAGGATCTCGATCACTTCCTTGCAATCGGCATATTCGTCGCGGATCGACGCGGCGTTGTCACGAATCGAGCCCTCGCCTTCGAAGATGCTCTTATAAGCGCGTCGAACCCTGTGAATGACAGCACGGTCGATGCCTGCGCGCGACATGCCGACAATATTGAGGCCCGAGAGCACGCCAGGATTGCCGTTCAGCATGCCATAGGGAATAAGGTCATAACTTGCTGCCGAAAGACCACCAATGAACGCCTGCCGGCCGATGCGCGTGAACTGGTGCACGGCACAACCACCACCAAGAATGGCGCGATCGTCGACGGTCACATGCCCTGCCAGCATGACGTTGTTCGACATGATGACATTGTTGCCGATACGGCAATCATGCGCCACATGCGAATTGGCGAGGAACAGGTTGTTGTTGCCGACAATCGTCTTGCCGCCGTAATCGGCCGTGCCGGTATTAATGGTCACGCCTTCACGGATCGTGCAGTTCTCGCCGACATCGAGCGTCGTCTCCTCGCCGCCGTGATGGACGCTTTGCGGATCCCCGCCAACAACGGCCATCGGAAATATTTTTGTTCCCTTGCCGATCGTCGTGCGGCCGGTCACGACTGCATTGTTGAGCAAGTGAATATTATCGTGGAGTACGACTTTCGGACCGACATAGCAGAGCGGACCGACCACTACATTCTCGCCGATGACTGCGCCATCTTCGACGACCGCCTGCTTGTGAATGCGAGCGCTTTTAGCGATGCTGCTCATGCCTGTTCCTGATCCTTCCGTACGATCATCGCACCGATATCGGCCTCGGCGACCAAAGAACCGTCGACCTTAGCATCGCAATGGAACTTCCAGATGGTGCCGCGCTGCTTCTGCTTCACGACGTGGAACTCGACGCGGTCGCCCGGAACGACCGGCTTGCGGAAGCGGGCGTTGTCGATCGTCATGAAGTAGACGAGATTGCCGCCGATGCCATCCTTGCGAGCGCAGATCGCGCCGGCGGTCTGGGCCATACCTTCGATGAGCAGCACGCCAGGCATGATCGGAGAACCCGGAAAATGCCCGGTGAATTGCGGCTCATTGGCCGTCACGTTCTTGATGCCGATCGCGGAATTGTCGCTATCGATCTCGATGATCTTATCGACCATCAGGAAGGGATAGCGATGCGGCAACAGCTTCATAATTTCCAGAACGTCGGCCGACGACAACGACGCCTTGGCTTCCTCAGTCATGCTCCGCACTCCCGTCTTTCTTTTCCCTGGCTCCTGACCGCTTCGCGATCTCCGCCGATTCCCTTAGAAAATCCCATAGAGGCCGCGCTGGAAGGCCCGCATAGCGCTCTCCCGCCGGAATGCTGTTCATCACGCCGCTCTTGGCACCGATCTGCGCGCCGTCTCCGATGTGGATGTGACCGTTGAGGCCCGCCTGGCCGCCGATTTGGACGCCATCTCCAATCACCGTGCTGCCGGCGATACCCACCTGACTGACGATAGCACAATGCCGACCGATGCGGACGTTATGTCCGATCTGGACCTGGTTGTCGATCTTGGTACCTTCGCCGATCACCGTGTCATCCATGGTACCGCGATCGATCGTCGTGTTGGCGCCGATCTCGACATTGTCCTGGATGATGACGCGGCCGATCTGAACGATCTTGACCATGCCGCGAGGCCCCGGCGCATAACCGAAACCGTCTTGGCCGATGCGCGTACCATTATGGACGATAACGCCATTGCCGAGGTAGGCGCAGAGTACGCTCGCGCCGCCGCCAATGCTACAATTGCGTCCGATTTTCACGCCTGGTCCGATAAGGGCGTTGGCGCCGATATAGGTACCCTCGCCGATCTCGGCGCCGGCGCCAATGACAGCACCCGGCTCGACGCCGATATTGGCCTCCAGCTTCGCCGTCGCATCGATAATGGCGGCCGGTGAAATCGTTCCCGGGTTCGCCGCGAATGTAACCGGCCGCATGGCTTGCGGATGCAGCAGGCCGCCGACAACAGCAAAATCCGTATGCGGCTTCTTCGACAGAAGCACCGGAATATGATCGGGAACGAAAGATTTCAGCGCCGGCAAGCAAATGATGGCGGAAGCCTTGCAGGTCTCCAGCTCAGCGCGATTCTTTCGGGAAAGGATATAGCAAATGTCGCCCTCGCCTGCCCGATAGACGGGGGCGATAGATCTGATGGCGACCTCCGAAGAGGCCGCATCAGCAAGTTCCGCCCCAAGATGCTCAGCCAGTTGCCTTAAGCTGATGCCGCCATGGGGCGGGAAAAAACCAGTATGTTCCATAAGCACCAGCTCCAGAACGGTGTTCAAGCCCGAAGTTCTGGACTGCCGATATCAGAACTGGTTGGCGATGCCAAACCGGAAATTCTCAACCTTGTCGTAATCTTCCTTGAGAACCGGTACGGCATAGTCAACACGGATGACGCCGAACGGCGACGACCAGATCAGGCCAGCACCGAGCGAAGCTCGGATCGAGCTGTCGTTATGGAGCGTATCGCCGAAGAGATTCGCCTTGTTGCCGTAGAGCGAACCCGCGTCGGCAAAGGCTGCGATACGCAGACCGATGTCCTGCGGCACGCCCGGCATCGGCATGCTGGCTTCAGCCGAAGCCGTGAAGTAGGTCGTACCACCGAGCGGATCGCCATGCGACGAACGCGGGCCGATACCGGCATTCTCGAAGCCGCGGATTTCACGGCCGCCGAGCGTGAACTGATCGAAGACGTTCAGCTTGCCGTCCGTCGGCATCACATAACCGGCACCGACCGTCAGCGAGCCGATGATATCGGCTTCATCGCTGATCATCTTGTAGTAACGGGCCTTGCCGCTCAGCTTGTAGAAGTCAGAGTCGCCGCCAAGACCAGCAAATTCATGCGTGAACTTGGCGATGATGCCTTCACGCGGCAGGTTCTGGTCATCAAGCGTGTTGTAGGTGAAGGTCTGCGAAACCGTCGACTGTACCCACGGGCCGTTCTCGACGAGGTTGAGATACGGGGCCGAAAGATTGTTCTGCCAATCGTTCCTACCATCGTAGGTCAGGCGCTTGTAGTTATAGCGCAGGGTCGTTGCCAGGTTCTCGGTGATCGGCGCGGTAACGCGCAGCGAGAAGCCCGCTTCCGAATAGTCGTAATAATCGTCGCTCGACGTCTGGTTCTTGAAGATATCGAAACCGGCAGCCAGACGATAACCGAGGAAATAGGGCTCGGTGAACGAGATGTTGTAGGTACGGTTACCTTCCGTACCAGCACCTGCGGCGAGGCGGATGTACTGACCGCGACCGAGAAAGTTCTTTTCTTCGACCGAGGCTTCGAGCAGCAGACCACCGTTGTTGCCGACGGCGTAACCGGCGCCGATACCGAAGGAGCCGGTCGGCTGGTCTTCGACATTGACGATCACGATGACGCGGTCCGCGGCACTGCCCTGCGCCGTCGAGATATCGACCTTGGTGAAATAGCCCAGCGCATCGAGGCGACGCTTGGCACGCGTGATCATTTCCTGATTGAAGGCATCGCCTTCATTCAGGTCGAACTCGCGGCGAATGACGTAATCGCGCGTGCGGGTGTTACCGCGGATTTCGATCCGCTCGACATAGGCGCGCTCGCCCTGATCGACCAGATATTCGATACCGATGGTGTGACCGGACAGATCGCGATTGCCACGCGGCGTGATGCGGGCGAACGGATAGCCTGCGGAAGCTACGCGCTTGGAAATGTTCTCGATCGAGGTCTGGATATCCTTGGCGCTATAGACATCGCCCTTGTGGGTGATGATGAGACCCTTCAGCTCGTCGGCATTGACGCCTTCGACCGTCGAGACCACGTTGATGTCGCCATAGGTGTAACGCGGACCTTCGTCTACGTTGAAATTCAGCGTGTATTCGTTGTTCTGCTCGTTCAGCGTCGCGTCGGCGCTGACGATGCGGAAATCGGCGTAGCCGTGGTTGTAATAGAACTGACGCAGCGTATCCTGGTCGGCCTGCTGGCGCTCAGGGCTATAGACGTCCTTACGGGTCAGGAACGACAGGAAGTTGCTCTTCTTGGTGCTGATCACCGAAGCCAAGCGGCCACTGCCATAAGCCTGATTGCCCGAGAAATTGATCTTGTCGATCTTAGTGCGATCACCTTCGTTGATGACGAATGCGACATTGAGGCGGCCCGGCGAAACTTCCGCGGTCTGCGTCGTCACTTCGACATCGTTACGACCGATCGCAGCGTAGGCATCCTTGATGGTCTTGATGTCAGCCTGAACGCTAGCCTCATTGTACGGGCCAGCCGAATGGGTCTGAATGACGCCCTGGAGCTTGTCGTCCTTGATCTTGCGGTTGCCGTTGAAGACCACGGCATTGATGAGCTTGTTTTCCTTGACGGTTACGACCAGCGTGCTGCCCGAAACCGTAACGTGCACATCCGAGAAATATCCGGTGGCGTAGAGCTGCTTTACCGAAGTATCGATGTCGCCGGGGGAGAAGTTCTTTCCGGGCTTGATCGTGATATTGTCGCGAACTGCCGTCGCGCCGACACGTTCCGCACCACGAACGTCAACGCGCTGAATGACAGCAGCTTCCGCAACCGAGGCAGAGGCAAGGGTGAGAACACCAGCACCAGACGCAACAACACCAGCAGACAGCGCTACCGCCGACACTGCGTTCAAAAATTTTGAACCAGCCTTCATTTTCACTTCTTACCTTTTTTCAATCGTCCCCAGCCCCGAGCGAACCCGATTCCGGCCACGTGTGTCGTTTTACCCGCTTTTGACATACAAGCAAGGGAGCACGTTAATTTCTGTTTACTTCATTTCAAAGCGTGGCTCATTCGCCACTACAGCTTTGAAACATCGTAAATAAATCGTAATTTCCTCTCGTCGTAGCCCCACTAGCCTATTCTGGAACTGATGTCGTTCCAGGTCGCAAACACCATGAGTGAGAGCACCATCGCAAATCCGATCCGGAAAGCGATATCCTGCGCCCGTGCACCCAGGGGCTTTCCCCTTACGGCTTCAATCGCATAGAACATCAGATGGCCGCCATCAAGTACCGGCACCGGCATCAAATTTAATAACCCTATTGAAACAGAAAGTATGGCGGCGAATTGGAGCACCGCGGCAAAACCCAGGGTTGCCATTTGCCCCGAAAGTTGCGCAACCCTGATCGGGCCTCCCAGCTGATCGGCCTTCATATAGCCGCCGATGACATTGCCGATATATTCGAAGGTGCCGGAAACGATGCTGCCCGTCTGTTTTACACCCTCGGCAAGCGCCCGGAGCGGCCCGTAAGCCTCATAGCGCAGCTTGATCGGCCTCTGGCCGTCGGTGATGCCGATGGTGGCGATCTCCGTCTGGGCGCCGAAGGCATCGGTCTCCGCCGACTTCCTGGGCGTCACCGTCAGATCGCGCGTCTGGCCGTCGCGCTTGACCGTCAGCGCCATGGGCTTGTCGGCGTGAGCCGCCGCATAGCGCTGCACTTCGCCGACGGAGCCGATGTTCCGTCCATCCACAAAAAGAATACGATCGCCAAGCTCCAGGCCGGCCGTCTGGGCCGGACTGTCGGAGCCGATCGAGGCAATGATCGGATCGATCGGCGCGATTCCGATGCTGCCGATATCCTTCTTGTTGCCGGACGCGTCGATATCGACAAGCGTCTCGGGCATGATCGGGACATCACGGATTGTGCCGTTGCGCTGTATGGTCAGCACGATGCTCTTGCCGGGACGGTCGGCCACGTAGCGACCGATATCATAATAGGTCGCGACGCTATTGCCGTCGACCGCAATCAGCCGGTCGCCGGCCTGCAAGCCAGCCTTGGCAGCCGGACCTGCCGGCTCAACCGCCGTCACGACCGGATCGACGAGCGCAATGCCGATGCGGCCCATTTCCATCTTGTTACCGAACTGATCGGTATCTTCGACGAGTTTCGGTACGATCTGGAAATCGCGATTCTGGCCGTCACGCTCGACCGTCAGAACGATGGCACGGCCCGGGCGAAGACCGACGTAGCGTTGCACTTCATCGAACGTCGCCACCTTGCTGCCGTCGATGGCAACAAGCCGGTCGCCCGGCTCGATACCGGCCTCGGCGGCAGCGCCGTCACGCGTCACCATCGCAACGACCGGATCGGCGACCGTACGGCCATAAATGCTGAAAAGAGCAGCAAAGATCACGATGGCAAGAAGGAAATTGGCAATCGGACCGGCCGCAACCGTGGCGGCCCGCTTCCAGAGCTTGGCACCGGCAAAGGACTGGGCCCGCTCTTCCTCCGTCATGGCTGAAAGCTGATCCACATCGGTCTTGCTGGAGGCATCCTCGTCACCGAAGAAGCGCACATAGCCGCCGAGCGGGATGAGCGAAAGCTTCCAGCGCGTGCCGTGCCGATCGGTAAATCCGGCGATTTCCGGGCCGAAACCGATCGAGAAGGCCATGATGCGGATACCGGACCAGCGGCCGATCAGATAGTGACCCATCTCATGCACGAAAACGAGCAGCGACAGGACGAAGACAAACGTGATGACGTTGTTCGTCAAAAACCCGATGAAGCTAGCCGCGCTACTCATGCAACGATCCTGTTCGTGTTAGAGCGGCTCAGCTTTCACGGAAGCTCTGAACCGCTCCATCTTTCTGTTTTCTCACAATTCCGGACGGAAAACCGCTACGCACTTTTCCTGGAATTGCTCTAGTATCAGACCCCGAGCAGAACGCCGCCCAACGAAAAGGTCTCGCCGCTCATTGTCAGCGACATTACGATAGCCAACAAAAACGCTGCAAAACAAGCAAAAATTAGTCCATCGACCCGATCCATGACGCCACCATGGCCGGGAATCAGATGACTGGAGTCTTTCACGCCAAACTTGCGCTTGATGAACGACTCGAACAAATCGCCGATCTGGCTGCACACGGAAAGCACCAGGGCGAGGATGGGAATGCGCAGCTCATCGGCGGAGAAGAAGCTCCAGACGACGGCGGTTCCCGCGACAACGGCCGCGATGGCACCGCCGATCGCGCCCGACCATGTCTTGCCGGGCGATATCCTCGGAGCCAACTTCGGCCCGCCGATGGCGCGCCCGACGAAATAAGCGAGGATATCCGTTGCCCACACGGTGGCGAAAACGAACAGCATCAGGACGAAGCCGCGCAGATCGTCATCGCGGATTTCCGAAAGCGCAATCGTCGTCAGTCCGGAATAGAGTATGCCTGAGGGCAGCCACCAGCTTCTGGCGCGAATCCCGACCATGATCGCCGTGACAATGACGAAGGCCGCCAGAACCTCGATGGAATAGACGGATTCGCCCAGGACCGTCGCACCGGCAATCAGCACGAGACCAAGCCAGCCGAGCGCATTTCCCTGGGGATCGCGGCCATGCAGATCGGTTATCGTCGACCATTCATAATAGACGAGCAGGCCGATCGCAGCCGCCAGAAGACGAAAGCTCAAGCCGCCATACCAAGTGGCGACAAGGACGATGACGGCGAGAATGATGCCGGAAATAATGCGCAGCCTGAGTTCGCGGCTCATTAGGACCCCACGGCCGCCGCCTGCTTGGCGGAAAGGCCGCCAAAGCGCCGGTCGCGCGCTGCATATTTTTCCAGCGCGGAGAAGAAGAGATCGCGGCTGAAATCGGGCCAATAGTCCGGCACGAACATGAATTCGGAATAGGCGGCCTGCCACAACAGGAAATTCGAAAGCCGCTCCTCGCCGCTCGTGCGGATAATGAGGTCGGGATCGGGAATTCCCGCAGTGTCGAGACGGGCATCGACCAGCTCCGCGCTGATGTCCTGCGGGCGCAGCCGCCCGGCCTCGACGTCTTTTGCGAGGCTCGCGAAGGCGCGCGTGATCTCATCGCGCGAGCCGTAATTGAAGGCGATCACCAGCGTCAGGGCCGTATTGTTCCTGGTAGTTTCCTCTGCCTCGATCAACAGGGGCAGAATGTCGCCGCGCAGGTTGCTGCGATCGCCGATGACGCGAATCCGGACGTTCTGCCGATGAAGCTCGGCGAGGTCCCTGCGGATGAAGGCCTTGAGCAGGCCCAGCAAGTCGCTGACCTCAGTCTCGGGGCGACGCCAGTTCTCCGAGGAAAAGGCAAACAGCGTCAGGTATTTGATGCCGATATCGCCGGCGGCCCGAACCGTTTCCCTGACCGCCTCCACGCCCTTGCGGTGGCCCATGGTGCGCGGCAGACCGCGCGCATTGGCCCAGCGACCGTTGCCATCCATGATAATGGCAACGTGTTCGGGTACGACGGAGAACGTGGGAGCTGACATATGGGTCCGGTTTCGTTCGGCGGAAATACGCTCTGGTCTCGTAATCTAGGGCGCGGCCACCGCTTTCAATATTGCGAAATCAAAAGCGTGACATCTCCCCAGCGTGCGATCAGACCTGCATGATTTCCTTTTCTTTGTCGGCTAGCAAGCGGTCGATTTCCGAAATCGTCTCATCCGTCATCTTCTGCACACGTTCAGAGAGAGAGCGGCTCTCGTCCTGGCCGATTACACCGTCTTTTTCGGCCTTTTTGAGACCGTCCATGCCGTCGCGGCGAACATGGCGAATCGCCACCTTCGCCTTTTCCGCGTATTCATGGGCGACTTTCACCAGCGAACGGCGGCGCTCTTCGTTGAGCTCCGGCAACGGGATGCGCAGGTTCTGGCCGTCGACGATGGGGTTGAGGCCGAGATTGGATTCACGGATGGCGCGCTCAACGGCACCGACCATCGACTTATCCCACACCGAAACCGTCAGCATTCGCGGTTCCGGCACGGTGATGTTGGCGACCTGGTTCAGCGGCATGCGCGAACCATAGGCTTCGATCACGACCGGATCCAAGATGTTGGCTGATGCACGCCCGGTGCGCAGAGAGGCGATATCGCTCTTGAATGCCGCGATGGCGCCGTCCATGCGGCGCTTCAATTCCTTGAGGTCGTTGCCTTCACTCATGTTCATACTCCCGTCTGATATGGCGACACCGGGCATGCCCGGCGCCACAGGAACGTCAATTGTCTGATACGATGGTCTTGCGGCCGCCGCCGGTCAAGATTTCAGCGAAACCGCCCTTCTCGTGAATCGAGAAGACGACGATCGGAATGGAGTTTTCGCGCGCAAGCGCCACGGCGGCTACGTCCATGACGGCCAGTCCCTTTTCGAGCACCTGGCTGTGCGTCAGATGGTCGAAGCGCTCGGCATCGGGGAATTTTTTCGGATCGGCGGAGTAGATGCCGTCGACCTGCGTGCCCTTGAAGATCGCTTGCGCTCCCATTTCGGCGGCGCGTAGCGCGGCGGCGGAATCTGTCGTGAAGAACGGATTGCCGGTGCCGCCGGCAAAGATTACCACGCGACCGAGCGAGAGATGATAAAGCGTGGCGCGCTGCGAGAAGCTTTCGCAGATTTCCGGCATGGAGATGGCCGAGAGCACGACGGTGTCGATATCGAGCTTGCGCAGCGAGGTCGCAAGAGCCAGCGCATTGATGATGGTGCCGAGCATGCCCATGTGGTCGCCGGTCACCCGGTCGCCACCCTTGGAGGCCACGGCAACGCCGCGGAAGATATTGCCGCCACCAACGACGACGCCGACTTCAACGCCCATTTTGCGCGCCTGCGCGATATCGCCGGCAATCCGGTCGGCGACGGTCACGTCGATGCCAAAACCCTGGCTGCCCATCAGAGCTTCACCGGAGGCCTTGAGCAACACGCGCTTGTAGATCGGCTGGGACATCGTAGCTCCTTGAAGTGATCACCGGGGAATGATTGTGAAAGCCGGATACACGAAGGGCACCGCGTTGTCACGCGATGCCCATACGTTTTCCCTGATATGGTTTCACCAATCCGGGATATGTCTCTTTTCGGCGATCAGCCCTTGGCGACAGCGGCGACTTCGGCAGCGAAGTCGGTTTCTTCCTTCTCGACGCCTTCGCCGAGCAGCAGGCGGGCCATGCCAACGACTTCGATCGGGGCTCCGGCGGTCTTTTCAGCTTCCTTGATGGCAGCAGCGACCGTCAGGTCCGGGTTGATGACGAAAGCCTGCGAGAGAAGCGCGACCTCCTCGAAGAACTTGCGCATGCGGCCTTCCACCATCTTTTCGATGATGGCTTCCGGCTTGCCGGATTCGCGGGACTGCTCGATGAAGACGTTGCGTTCGCGCTCGGCGACTGCGGCATCGACTTCCTCGGCGCGGATAGCCAGCGGGTTGGTCGCAGCGATGTGCATGGCAACCTGGCGGCCGATCGACGTCAGAACGGCCTTGTCACCGACCGACTTCAGGGCGACCAGAACGCCGAGCTTGCCGATACCGTCGCCGGCAGCGTTGTGGATGTAGGTCGCCACGACGCCGTGTTCGACTTCCAGCTTGGCCGCACGACGAAGCGTCATGTTCTCGCCGATGGTTGCGATCGCGTCCTTGATGGTGTCGGCGACCGGCTTGCCGGATGCGGGATAGGTCGCAGCCGAAATGGCTTCGACCGTGCCGTCGGTGGACAGCGCAACTTCGGCGACGCCGCGAGCGAGGTCCTGGAAGGCATCGTTACGCGCAACGAAGTCGGTTTCGGAATTGAGCTCGACGACAACGGCCTTGTGACCGGCGCCGGCAATGGCGACCAAGCCTTCAGCGGCGGTGCGGCCGGACTTCTTGTCTGCCTTGGAGATGCCCTTGGCGCGCAGCCAGTCAATCGCGGCTTCGATATCGCCGTTGGTTTCGGTCAGCGCCTTCTTGCAGTCCATCATGCCTGCGCCAGACTTTTCGCGCAGTTCCTTTACCAGTGCAGCCGTAATCTCGGTCATAAGCTTCCTCTTGTCGGTTCATACGGTGCGGCATACGGTTTTGAGCCGAAGCGGCACCGATTTGAGGGACGAAATGTACCCGTAAGTATGACAGCGTTATGAAGCCGCGTCATACTATGGAATTCTTGATTGGAACATGCCTGGATTTACCGCCTACAGCGCGGTGCGTCACAAGTGACGCGCAAATATCGCTGTAGCACTTAAATCCGCTGCATAATCTTACCCTTAAATCGATCCCGATTTAAGGAATTATGCAGTAGGCAAGGCGTTATGCAAAACGCGATAAGGCCGCTCGAACTTGTTGAAGTCGCAAACGGCCTTATCCCGGATGTCAATGCGCGTGGGCGGGCAATCTTCTGCCCGCCTCTGGGCGCGATCAGGCTTCGGTGCCGTCCGCCAGGGTCGGCTCGATCAGAGCTTCCTCGGAAGCGCCGAGATCACGGCCGGATGCACCCTGCTGACGGGCGATGCCGTCGATGGCAGCGCGCGAGATCAGGTCGCAGTAAAGAGCGATGGCGCGCGAGGCGTCGTCGTTGCCCGGGATCGGATAGTCGATCAGGTCCGGATCGCAGTTCGAGTCGATGATGGCGACAACCGGGATGCCGAGGCGCTTGGCTTCGTCGATCGCGATCTTTTCCTTGTTGGTGTCGATGATGAACATCAGGTCGGGCGTGCCGCCCATGTCCTTGATACCGCCGAGGGCCTTGTCGAGCTTTTCGCGTTCGCGCTCGAGGTTCAGACGCTCCTTCTTGGTGAAGCCCTGGGCTTCGCCGGAGAGGATTTCGTCGAGCTTGCGCAGACGCTGGATCGAGTTGGAGATCGTCTTCCAGTTGGTCATCATGCCGCCGAGCCAGCGGGCATTGACGTAGTACTGAGCCGAGCGCTTTGCGCTGTCGGCGATCAGTTCGGACGCCTGACGCTTGGTGCCGACGAACAGAACGCGGCCACCACGGGCAACGGTGTCGCTGACGACCTGCAGGGCGCGGCTCAGCAACGGAACCGTCTGGGCGAGGTCGATGATGTGGATGTTGTTACGATCACCGAAAATGTACGGCTTCATCTTCGGGTTCCAGCGGTGCGTCTGGTGGCCGAAGTGAACACCTGCTTCGAGAAGCTGGCGCATAGAAAAATCGGGCAATGCCATGCCTTTGTATCCTTTTCCGGTTGAACCTCCGCAAGGCGAACAGCATCCTCTTCGAGAATGCCACCGGGCGGAACGATCCGGATTTCTCCCGGACAATCCCATGCCTTACGTGTGGAATGCCGGTGCCCATACATTCGATTCGCGTGGAATGCAAGGCTTGAGGCTCAAAATAGCCGATTCTTATCTCAATCCGTCCCGCAGCTGGCTACTGGCATGCCTTGGCATCGAGAACCTCGAGCTTCGTGAGCTTGCCGGTCAATACGAAGTCGCCATAGTCCATGGTGAGGTCGCGCGTTATGCCGTTCTCGTAGAGTTTGAAGGACATGCGATAGACGGGCGTGGCGTCGCCCGTCGACTTCTCGTTGAAATAGGCCACGGTCACCGGCCAGAAAGACGTCTTGGCGAAGGCGCCGGCCTTTTCGGCATCGGGATCGTCCGTGGCCGGAGGCTGCGCCTTGCCCACGACCGTGGTGGCGATCAGCGGCTTGTCGCCGTCATCGGAGCCGTCGAAGACCTGCGCCTCGAAGAAATTCCTGCCCAGCTTGGCGTTGTGGATGATGTCGAGCATATGCTCCGTCGGGAAGCGGCTCTGGATGAGTTCGATCTGCTTGCTATGCGGCTGCGTCAGGTCGACCTTGATGCCCCTCTGATCGTCGCTTGCGGCTCCCCGCACGTCCTTGTCGAGCTGGTTGTCGGTGAAGGACTTGGTCTCGAAGCGGAACAGACGTTTGCCGAGATCCTCGAATGTCGTCGTCTGCTGGTCGCTGACGCGAGTGGAATCGCCCGTGTCGATCTTCGTCACGAAGCGGAAATTGGTGGTGAATCCAGCGCAATCGGAGCCTTCGAATTCATAGACCATGCGGCCGACCATGCCGGAAATGCCGGAGCGGTCGGAAGCATCCTTCAGCTCCAGATCATAGACGGCGCGATGGGCGATCAGCCCGCTTGGCCCTGCGGCGTAGGCTGCGGAAGTCCCCAGTGACAGAATGCCCAGCCCCGAAACGACGGTGGCAGCAAGACTCGAGCGGAACATTCATTATCTCCTGTTGGACTCGCATGCGATGTTATAAGAACGCTTTCGGCTGAAACGAGGCTGCCCATCCTAAGTGACGGAATTTAGTCTTGATGCCGGATTTTTGAAGTTTTTACAACAAAACGGGAGATGAAAATGTCCGACGCCATCGAGGGTCGCCTGAAGGAACTCGGCATCGTTCTGCCGCAAGCCGCGGCACCGGCCGCCAACTATGTTCCCTATGTCATCAGCGGCAATCTTCTCTATCTATCGGGCCAGCTACCGATGGAAAACGGCAAGATCGGCGTGACGGGCCATCTCGGCAAGGACGTCGATGTCGCCGGCGGCCAGCGCGCGGCCGAACTCTGCGCCATCAATATTCTCGCCCAGGCAAAGGCTGCTCTCGGCGGCGATCTCGGCCGGATCAAGCGGCTGATCAAGCTGAACGGCTTCGTCGCCTCGACCCCGGATTTCGTCGAACAACATCTTGTGATCAACGGCGCCTCCAATCTTCTGGCAAATATATTGGGCGAAGCCGGCAAGCATGCCCGCGCCGCCGTCGGCATGGCGGTCCTGCCGCTCAATGCCGCCGTTGAAATCGATGCCATTCTGGAAATTGCATAATGAGCAAGCTTGCCTGGCTGATCGAGCGTCCCGTCGCCCATCGCGGCTATCACGACATGAATAAAGCGGTCTGGGAGAACACGCTCTCGGCCTTCAGCCGCGCCATCGATGCCGGCTTTGCCATCGAATGCGACCTGCACTATGCCTCCGACGGCGTTCCGGTCGTCTTCCATGACGATGACCTGCAGCGTGTCTGCAACCTGCCCGGCGAAGTGCGTGAGCGCACTTCTGCCGAACTCGGGCTGCTCTCGATCGGCGGCACCAAGGACAAGATCCCGACGCTAAAGCAGCTTCTCCAGCTCTGCGGCGGCAAGGTGCCTCTCGTGCTGGAACTCAAGGGACGCGAAGGCGATGACGAAGGCTTTGCCGAATCCGTGCTCGAAGTGCTTGAAGGCTACAAGGGCCATGTCGCCCTCATGAGCTTCGACCATTGGCTGCTCAAGGACCTTAAAAGCCTGGAAGCACCTTACCCGGTCGGGCTTACGGCTGAGGGAAACAAGCCCGAGACGTTTTTTCAGCATGACGAAGCCATGCATCTTGGGCTAGACTTCATTTCGTACTTCTACGGCCACCTGCCGAACCCCTTTGTCACGGCGCAGCGCCAGCGCGGCATTCCGGTCATCACCTGGACCGTGCGCGACGAAGCGGCCCGCAAACATACATTTGCCAATGCAGACCAGATGACCTTCGAAGGTTTTGATCCGCGCCTGGCCTCGTAAATCGGGATCGATTGAAGGAGAGGCTTTGCGCAAACCCAAATTATCGCTGCGCCTACGACGTATCCTCCCGGATGAAGGCGCAGCGGTGAGAGCCCCTCCCGTCCTTCCTAGCGCAAGAAGTTGATGACAGACGAATTATCCATTCGAGTCGAACGATCCTTCAAGAACATCGCCCCGGAGAGCTGGTCCAAGCTGGCCGGGGCGTCCAGAACCGGCAGCATCCTGCCTTACAACCCCTTCGTCTCGCACGCCTTCCTGTCGTCGCTCGAGGAGTCCGGCTCCGCGACCGACAAGACGGGCTGGCTCGGCAATCACCTGCTGCTCGAGACCGACGGCGGCGAATTGCTCGGTGCCGTCGCGGGCTACCTGAAGAGCCACAGCCAGGGCGAATATGTTTTCGATCATGGCTGGGCTGATGCTTTCGAACGGGCTGGCGGCCGCTATTATCCGAAGCTGCAATGCTCCATTCCCTTCACGCCCGCCACGGGACCGCGGCTGCTCGTCGCCGAGGGACAGGATCGGAGCGCGCTGCAGCTGGCGCTTGCCGAAAGCCTCAAGGAAGTCACTCGGCAGCTCGGCGTTTCCTCGGCGCACATCACCTTCCTGCCCGAAGACGAGGCTTCGGTCTTCGAAGGCGATGGCTATCTGCATCGCACCGACCAGCAATTCCATTTTATCAATGAAGGCTACGCCGATCATGACGCCTTTCTCGATACGCTGGCATCCCGCAAGCGCAAGGCGCTGAAGAAGGAGCGGCGCGCGGCGGTCGAGCACGGCATCACCATCGACTGGCTGACCGGCAGCGATCTCACCGAAAACATCTGGGACCAGTTTTTCGCCTTCTACATGGATACCGGCAGCCGCAAATGGGGCCGGCCCTATCTCACCCGGAAATTCTATTCGCTGATCGGCGAGCGCATGCCCGACGATGTCCTGCTCGTCATGGCCAAGCGCGAGGGACGCTATATCGCCGGCGCCATCAACTTCATCGGCGGCGAGACGCTGTACGGCCGCCACTGGGGCTGCATCGAGGATCATCCCTTCCTGCATTTCGAAGTCTGCTATCATCAGGCTATCGATTTCGCGCTTGAGAAGGGGCTGAAACGGGTGGAAGCCGGCGCGCAGGGTGAGCACAAGCTGGCGCGCGGCTATCTTCCGGTCATCACGCATTCGGCGCACTATATCGGCCATCATGGCCTGCGGCGCGCCGTTGCCGACTATCTGGAGCACGAGCGGGAACAGGTGGAGGAGATGAGCGAAATCCTCACCGAACACAGCCCCTTCCGCAAAGGCGAACGGCAGGATATTTAGCGGTTGGGGATAACCATAAACGGAAGACGAGGAGATCCTGGATGACCAGTCCCGCCTATGACGACAACAATATCTTCGCGAAGATCCTGAAGGGCGATATCCCGTCCTATCGCGTCTATGAGGATGAGCACACGGTCGCCTTCATGGATGTGATGCCGCAGTCGCCTGGCCATACGCTGGTTATGCCGAAGTCACCGTCCCGCAACATTTTCGATGCCGATCCAGCCGCGTTGCAGCACGCGATCACGGTGGTACAAAAGATCGCCATTGCGGTTCAGGAAGCCTTCGATGCCGACGGCGTCTATATCGCCCAGTTCAACGAACCGGCCGCCGGCCAGACCGTGTTCCATCTGCATTTCCACATCATCCCGCGCCTCGAAGGCGTCGCGCTGAAGCCGCACTCGGGCAAGATGGAGGATGGCGCGGTGCTGGCTGAAAACGCCAGGAAGATCATCGAGGCGCTGGCCTGACGCACTGACCTCTCAAGTCACTTCTAAGATTTTCTTCATAACAATATGAAAACGGCTGCATTATCCCTAATGCAGCCGTTTCATTTTTCTCAAGCAGTCGATCGCCGGTTACTTGCGCGGCACCTTCGGAACCGCACCGCCACCCTTGCGGGGCGACTTGCCTTCCGGCCCGTCGCTTTCGCTCGATGTCGAAGCCTTCGCCGAACGACGAGCGTCGGCTGCCGTTCCGGCCTTGCCGACGCGGCTGCGGGTCTTGACGGTATCGCCGTCATCCTCCTCCACCTCGACCGGCTGATCGCCGACCTCGGCTTCCGGCTTCGGCCGGATCGGAGCAGTGTCCGCGATCGCGTCGAGCAGGATGCCGGTCGAGCCGTCTTCCTTCTTGCCGACCGTGACGTTGACGACGCCGCCCTTCTTCAGCTTGCCGAAGAGGATTTCGTTCGCCAGCGGCTTCTTGATGTTTTCCTGGATGACGCGCGCCAGCGGACGGGCGCCCATCTTGTCGTCATAGCCCTTCTCGGACAGCCAGGCGATGGCGTCCTCGTGCAGATCGAAAGTGACGTTCCTTTCGGAAAGCTGCGCTTCCAACTGCATGATGAACTTCTGCACGACCTTGTGGATAACCGTCGTCGGCAGCGGCGCGAAGGGAATGACCGCATCCAGACGGTTGCGGAACTCCGGCGTGAACAGGCGGTTGAGAGCCTCCTCATCCTCGCCCGTACGCCTGGACGAACCAAAGCCGATGGCGGCCTTGGCCATTTCCGAAGCGCCCGCATTGGTCGTCATGATGAGAATGACGTTGCGGAAGTCGATCTTCTTGCCGTTGTGATCGGTCAGCGCGCCATGGTCCATGACCTGCAGCAGGATATTGAAGATATCCGGATGCGCCTTCTCGATTTCGTCGAGCAGGACGACGCTGTGCGGATGCTGATCGACACCATCGGTCAGGAGGCCGCCCTGGTCGAAGCCGACATAGCCGGGAGGTGCACCGAGCAGACGGGAAACCGTATGACGCTCCATATATTCCGACATGTCGAACCGCAGCAGTTCGACGCCGAGCGACGAAGCAAGCTGCTTGGCGACTTCCGTCTTGCCGACGCCGGTGGGGCCGGAGAAGACGTAGCAGCCGATCGGCTTGTTTGGTTCGCGCAAGCCCGCACGGGCCAGCTTGATCGAGGTCGAGAGCGCTTCGATGGCCGTATCCTGGCCGTAGACGACCGAACGCAGTTCCTGTTCGAGATTGGCGAGAACCATCTCGTCATCCTTGGAAACCGTCTTCGGCGGAATGCGGGCCATGGTGGCGATCGTCACCTCGATCTCCCGCTCCGTGATCAGCTTGCGGCGCTTCGACGGCGGCAACAGCATTTGCGCGGCACCGGTTTCGTCGATGACATCGATCGCCTTGTCCGGCAGCTTGCGGTCGGAAATATAGCGCGCCGAGAGCTCGACCGCCGACTTGATGGCGTCGTTCGAATAGCGCAGGTGATGATACTCTTCGAAATAGGGCTTCAGGCCCTTCATGATTTCGATGGCATCCTCGATGCTCGGCTCGTTGACGTCGATCTTCTGGAAGCGGCGGACGAGCGCCCGGTCCTTCTCGAAGAACTGACGATACTCCTTGTAGGTGGTCGAACCGATGCAACGGATCGCCCCCGAGGAAAGAGCCGGCTTCAGCAGGTTCGACGCATCCATAGCGCCGCCGGAGGTGGCGCCCGCACCGATGACAGTGTGGATCTCATCGATGAACAACACGGCGCCCGGATACTCTTCGAGCTCCTTGACGACCTGCTTCAAGCGTTCCTCGAAATCGCCGCGATAACGGGTGCCGGCCAGCAGCGTGCCCATATCGAGCGAAAAGATCGTGGCGTCGGCCAATGCTTCCGGAACCTTGCCCTCGACGATCCGCTTGGCAAGACCTTCGGCAATCGCCGTCTTGCCGACGCCGGGATCGCCGACATAGAGCGGATTGTTCTTCGAACGGCGGCAAAGCACCTGGATCGTGCGGTTGACCTCTGAGTGACGGCCGATCAGCGGATCGATCTTGCCGTTCTTGGCCTTCTCATTGAGGTTGACGCAATAGGCCTTCAACGCATCCTGCTGCTTCTTGCCATTGCCTTCCTCCTGCTCGCCGCGGGAGGTCGGCTTGCTTTCGGATTCGCTTTCCTCGGCGCCGCGCGGCGTGCGGGTCTGGGAGGAACCCGGGCGCTTGCCGATGCCGTGGGAGATGTAGTTGACCGCGTCGTAGCGGGTCATTTCCTGTTCCTGCAGGAAGAATGCGGCATGACTTTCCCGCTCCGCGAAAATCGCGACGAGAACATTGGCGCCCGTCACTTCCTCGCGGCCGGAAGATTGCACATGGATCACGGCGCGCTGGATGACGCGCTGGAAGCCGGAGGTCGGCTTCGAGTCTTCGTCATAGCCCGTGACCAGATTGGAAAGTTCATTATCGACGTATTCAGTCAGAGTCTTACGGAGCGCATCGAGATCAACATTGCACGCGCCCATGACAGCTGCGGCATCGGCGTCGTCTACCAGCGCCAAAAGCAGATGTTCCAGCGTGGCATACTCGTGATGCCGCTCGTTCGCGTAGGTCAGTGCCTGATGCAGCGCCTTCTCAAGACTAGGCGAAAATGTTGGCACGTTCAGATCCTCACTTCTTTTCCATAACACATTGCAGCGGATGCTGGTGCTGCCGGGCAAAATCCATCACCTGGCTCACCTTCGTTTCGGCTACTTCATATGTATATATCCCGCACTCGCCCACGCCGTGGTTGTGGACATGAAGCATGATGCGGGTGGCACCTTCTAGATCCTTTTGGAAGAAACGCTCCAGGATGTGGATCACGAAGTCCATGGGCGTATAGTCGTCATTCAGAAGCAGCACGCGATACAGGTTCGGTTTTTTGGTTTTGGGCTTGGTACGTGTGATGACCGAGGTCCCACGGTTTCCGTTGTCCCCGTTCCTTTCGCCATTGTTTTGCATCCGGATCGGCTCAGCGATCATTTCATTCATTCCTCAAATCATCCGGCAGAAGCTATCGCATTCCGACTTGGCAACTAGGGTTGGTTTCTTCACTTGGTCGGGCCGGATATCCGAACCTCTAACTTAGTTCATATTGGCGTGATTTTAAGCCCCTTGCTGGACACTGCAATCACAATTCGCTGACAAAGCGGGCTGCGGCCAAAAAAGTCGCTGCATATCCTCGGCTCCGGTTCGGCGCGCCAAAACGCAAAAGACCGGCCACGCATCGCGTAGCCGGTCCTTCCGGAAATTTTGCCTTTCGGCGGAACTTAAGCGGCGGTTGCCGTAGCGGCTGCCTTGCTGGCGGCTTTCGTCGCGGCAGCGACGGGTGCTTCATAGGGCTTATAGGCGGTCTTGGCGATGTCGGCATACATTTCGCCGAGCTTGGTGGCTTCGGCGACGAAGTTTTCGTAGGAAGATTTCACATAGCTGCTCTGCAGTTCGAAGGCAGCTTCGAAGCTCTTGATGCCGGCGAGCGTTTCGAAGTGCGTGACGCCATCCTGGAAAGACTTCTTGGAGTATTCGGCAGCTTCGGCAGCAATCGCCTGAAAGCCTTTGGTGACATCGGAATAGCTCTTCAGCGCCGTGTCCATGGCTTCCTTGCCCTTCTTGTTCGCTTCATCGAAATTGAACATGCTTCTCCGTCCCTTGTTGGCCGGCCGGCGGCCGGTTTACAGGGTAAAGGTTAAATGCGACGCACAATTAGTCAAGTAGTCTTGTGCGGCGCAATATCTCCCTTTGGTTGTATTTCCGATAACAATTGAGTGTCAGCGATGATGAGTGCACCGCATCATTCTGTTTTCGCTAATATATATCATAGCCCTTGCAACCGCAGGCTTTGGCCAAAATATTGGCGGTTGGGCTGGAAAAGCTGCAGCGATTCAAAACGGCTACGGAATGATCAAATCGACAATTGCCAAAGAAAAGGGCCGCATTTCAATGAAATACGGCCCGAATATTCAATCACTATACGAGATCAATGAAACTAGAGGTCGACGTCGAGGATCGCCATCGAGAAATTATAGGAGCGATCGCCATCTTCATCATCGATATAGACGACGCCCAGAAACTCTTCGCCGAGATAGACTTCCGCAGAATCGTTCTTGCGCGGACGGGCCTTCACCACTATCTGCGGGTTGAACGTGCGCTTGAAATAGGCGTCGAGCTTCTTGATTTCTTCAGGCTTCACAATGCTTCTCCGTGAGGATCTCGGTTGGCTGCTTCTTGCATAGGAAAAGCGGCGGTGTAAAGACCGGAGGCGCGCATAACCTGTCCACCGACAGCCCAAGCCTCCGAAAGTCAGGCTGAATTTTTCCTAGATTCCCGCGCCCATGATCTGGTCGACGACCATGCGTTCGGCAAGCAACTGATCCATGGAGCGAGAGGGCTCGGAACAGCCGGCCTCGCCGACCACCTTGGCCGGAACGCCGGCAACCGTCGTCTTCGGCGGCACTTCCTTCAACACCACCGAGCCGGCGGCTATGCGCGAGCAATGGCCGATCTGGATATTGCCGAGAATCTTGGCACCGGCGCCGATCAATACGCCATGGGCGATTTTCGGATGACGGTCGCTGCCTTCCTTGCCGGTTCCGCCAAGCGTGACCCCGTGCAGGATCGAGACGTTGTCGCCGATTACGGCCGTTTCACCCACCACGAGGCCGGTCGCGTGGTCGAGGAAGATGCCCTTGCCGATGCGCGCCGCCGGATTGATGTCGGTCTGGAAGACGCTGGAGGAACGGCTCTGCAGATAGAGCGCGAAATCGCGGCGGCCATGATTATAAAGCCAGTGCGCGAGGCGGTGCGTCTGCAGAGCGTGGAACCCCTTGAAATAGAGCACGGGCTCCAGAAAACGCAGGCAGGCGGGATCACGGTCGTAGACGGCCTGAATATCGACGCGGAGGATCGATCCCCACTCCGGCCAGTCGGTCAACATTTCCTCGAAGGTCTGCCGCAGGAGGATGGCTTGCATGTCCGGATGGTCGAGGCGCTCGCAAATGCGATAGATGACGCATTCCTCCAGCGAACGGTGGTTGATGATCGTCGAATAGAGGAAGGCGGCAAGCAGCGGATCCCGCTCGGCAGCGGCGCGAGCTTCCTCGCGCATGCTGTCCCAGATGGGGTCCATGACCTTAACCGCGCCCAAGCCCTCTACCGGGCGAATGTCCGTTGCTGCGACCATTGGCGGTCTCCCGATTTTCTGTCAGGGATACATTATATAGAATAAATGCCACGCAAGACAAATGGGTTGGTGACGCATGAATTTCGAGCATGATTTTGCCGGCGGGCTCATCCGCGCGACGTGCGGCGATGCCATCGGCACCATCACCATCGGCAATCCCGATCGGAAGAATGCGGTGACCGCCGCCATGTGGCGTGCCATCCCGCAAGCCGTGCGCATCCTGACCGACGAAGCGCACGCGCATGTGGTCGTCCTTTGCGGCAGCGGCGCGGATTTTTCCGCCGGCGCCGATATCAGCGAATTCGACAGCCTGCGCAAGAACTCCGAGACCGCGGTCGCTTACGAGGCGTTGAACAGCCGGGCTTTCGAGGCAATCCGGCATTGCCGCGTGCCGACGATCGCGGCAATCCGCGGCATCTGCTATGGCGGCGGCTTCGGGCTGGCGGCGGCCTGCGATTTGCGGATCGCCGAACGAGGCGCCCGGTTTTCCGTGCCCGCCGTTCGCCTCGGCATCGCCTATCCCGCCGATGCCGTGCAGGACATCGTCAATGCGCTTGGGGCGCAGATGGCCAAGGTCACGCTGTTCACGGGCGCACCGATGTCGAGCGAGAAGATGGTTGCCGCCGGCTTTCTTCTGGAGGAAATCGAGGCCGGCGCCTTCGACAGCGAAGTCTCCGCCCTCGCCCACGCGATCGCCGCCAATGCGCCGATCGCGCTGCATGCCTCGAAACTCGCAATCCGCGCCGCCATCGAGCAGAATCCCGACCTGCTGCGCGAAGCGGAGGTGATCGGCGCCGAGACCTTCGACAGCGCCGATTATGCCGAGGGCCGCGCCGCCTTTGCCGAGCGGCGGAAACCGCATTTCACCGGCAAGTGACCTAGAGCACTTTCGCTTATCTTCGAATCGCGAAACCGCTCTATCTTCTTATTTCCCAACGCATTCCGAACGGAAAACCGCTGCGCACTTTTCCTGGAAATGCTCTAGCGTCCGTCGAGGCGCTGATAAAACTCGAGAACCGCCGACTTGAAGATCTTGTCTCCGACGGCAAGCATATGATCGCGGTTCGGGATGTCGATGGCCTCGGCATTCGGCATCAGTGCCGCCAGTTCGTGGCCGGAGCCGGCAATATCGTCCTTGGTGCCGACGGCGATCAAAGCCGGCGCTTCGATCCTTGCCACATCTTCCCTCGCCGCCAGATCGCGCGAGCCCTGGATACAGGCGGCCAGCGCCTGCCGGTCGCTTTTCGTCTGCTCGGCAAAGGCGCGGAACATACGTCCGCGCGGATGCGTGACGTCATCGAGCGACGGCGCAACCAGCGCGTCCGCGATTGGATCCCAGTCGCCGACCCCCTCGACCATGCCGATGCCGAGACCACCCAGCACCAGCGAGCGGACACGATCGGGATGCGCGATAGCCATGAAAGTGGCAACGCGCGCACCCATGGAATAACCCATCACATGCGCCTCCGGGATACCCAGATGGTCCAGGAGTGCCACGGCATCCTCGGCCATGATCCAAGGGTGGTAAACATCGGCGTCATAGAGCTTGTCGCTCAAGCCGTGGCCGCGATTGTCGATGGCAATCACCCGGTAACCCGCTTCGCCCAGTGTCTTCAGCCAGCCGGGATTGACCCAATTTGCAATCGCCGTCGAGGCAAAGCCGTGAATCAGCAGCACCGGCGGGCCGCTGGGATCGCCTTCATCGAAAAAGGCGAGCTTCAATCCGTCTCGGACAAAATTGGACATCTGGGGAGCATTCAAATTCATGGCTTCGTCTTCGCAAGCTAGGGTCTGTTGGCGCCGGACCATATTTTATCGGCAGTATCAAATGAACCCTGCGCCTGCGAAAATCTCTGCATCAAGCCGGACTTTCGCACTACACAATCAGGAAGAAGGATTATAAAGAGGGGCTACCAAGTCTGGCGCAACATTCATGCCGCTCGCGGCAGGACGCATTCGGAGATCATCATGGCCGGTCACAATATTCCCCATTTCCAGAACGACGGCGGACATCGCGTCATCGAAATCGGCGTGAAGGAATTCATGTGCACCGGCGCCTCGATTCCCTACGATCATCCGCATATCTTCATCGATCTCGGCGACGAGACGGAGAAGGTTTGCTCCTACTGCTCGACGCTGTATCGCTACAATCCGTCGCTGAAGGCGGATCAGACCAATCCTCCCGGCTGCGTCTTCCACTTCAAGGCAGCGTAATCCCGTCGATTCCGATCGGACATAAGCGATGCCGATCAAAAGAGCCGCCATCATCGGCGCCGGAATAGCCGGATTGACGGCAGCGCTGGCGCTGGCGAGACATGGCATAGAATCGGACATTTTCGAACAGGCCGAAGCGCTGACTGAAGTCGGCGCCGGCTTGCAGATATCTCCGAATGCCTCCCGCATCCTCGATACGCTTGGCGTGCTCGATGCGCTTCGGCCCGTCTGGCTGGAACCTGAAGAGGTTCAGCTGGTATCCGGCTCATCGCTGCGGCAAATCGCATCCGTCCCATGCGGGAATTTTGCAAGGCAACGCTGGGGAGCCCCCTACGGGACGGCACATCGCGCCACGCTGCAGAAGGCGCTTCTCGATGCCGTTGCCGCCAACGCGCTGTGCACGCTGCATCTCGGCCGACGCATCGATCTCGAAAACCGAACGATGCCGGATGGAATCGCTGGCCGCGACTTTGATCTCGTAATCGGCGCCGACGGTGTCTGGTCGAAGACACGCTCACTCGTGCCCGGTGCGCCCTCGCCGCTCTTTTCCGGAAATATCGCATGGCGCTTCACGATCCCGGAAGCATCCGCGCCGGCGATCCTGAACCGCACTAGCGTCACCGCCTTTCTCGGCCGCTCCAGCCATCTCGTTTGCTACCCGATCCGGGAAAATACTGCCTTCAATATGGTCGCGATCGTTTCCGGCAGCAGCGCCAGCCATGATTGGAACGCCACCGGCAGCAAGGCTCAAAGAGAGAGTATGCTGCGCGGCTTCTCCGGCTGGAATGATGCGATCCTGAACATGCTGGAAAGACAGGAACAGGCTAGCGTCTGGCCGCTCTACGAGATGAAAGCCGGCAAATGGCATAATGAGCGCGATGTGATTCTCATCGGCGACGCCGCGCATGCGATGATGCCGTTCGCGGCTCAGGGCGCGGCCATGGCGATCGAGGATGCCTTCGAACTCGCCAGCATGCTGGCGACACGTCCGCTGTCGGAAGCGTTCGATCTTTACGAGAAACATCGGGCGCCGCGCGTCGCCCGCTTGCGCCAGCGCGCCGCCTTCAACCAATTTGCCTATCACGCACGCGGGCCGATCCAGATGGCGCGTGACCTCGTTCTCTCGCTTCGTCCGCCGCAAAGCCTCGCGGCGGACATGGACTGGATCTACGGCTATCGCGCCATCGGCTGATCAGCCTCCCCACAGCGCCGCGCGTC
>NZ_JBNDIC010000067.1:0-26662 GCF_056755475.1 Rhizobium sp. KNZ2-6A
GGTGACCAGCCGCAGCGCGCGTACCTGCAATCACCCCACCCCGGCCTGCGGCCGACCCTCCCCCTCAAGGGGAGGGTATAGAACCGCCTCGATTTACGCCTGTTGCCACTTGGAGCACATCGTTATGCAAGCAGATTTCATCATCGTCGGCTCGGGCTCGGCCGGCTCCGCCATGGCTGCGCGTCTGTCGGAAGACGGCAAGCATTCGGTCATCGTTCTGGAGTTCGGCGGCAGCGACTTCGGCCCGTTCATCCAGATGCCGGCAGCACTTGCCTGGCCGATGAGCATGGACCGCTACAATTGGGGTTATCTCTCCGAGCCCGAACCGCAGCTCAACAACCGCCGCATCACCGCCCCGCGCGGCAAGGTGATCGGCGGCTCGTCCTCGATCAATGGCATGGTCTATGTGCGCGGCCATGCGGAGGACTTCAACCGATGGGAGGAGCTCGGCGCTCAAGGCTGGGCCTATGCCGACGTGCTGCCTTACTTCAAGCGGATGGAGCATTCACATGGCGGCGAAGAGGGCTGGCGCGGCACAGACGGCCCGCTGCATGTGCGCCGGGGCGATGCTCGCAACCCGCTTTTCCACGCCTTCATCGAAGCCGGCAAGCAGGCGGGCTTCGAGGCGACCGAGGATTATAACGGCAGCAAGCAGGAAGGCTTCGGCCTGATGGAGCAGACGACTTGGATGGGCCGGCGCTGGTCTGCGGCGACGGCCTATCTCAAGCCTGCGCTGAAGCGGCCGAACGTAAGGCTGATCCGCTGCTTCGCCCGCAAGGTCGTCATCGAAAACGGTCGCGCGACCGGCGTCGAGGTGGAGCGCGGCGGCAAGATCGAGATCATCAGGGCGAACCGCGAGGTGATCATCTCCGCCTCCTCGTTCAACTCGCCGAAGCTGCTGATGCTCTCGGGCATCGGCCCGGGACAGCATCTGCGCGATATGGGCATCGAGGTAAAGGTCGACCGGCCGGGCGTCGGCGCCAACCTGCAGGACCATATGGAATTCTATTTCCAGCAAACCAGCCTGAAGCCGGTATCGCTCTATTCCTGGCTGCCCTGGTACATGCAGGGGATCGTCGGAGCGCAATGGATGTTCTTCAAATCGGGTCTCGGCACTTCGAACCAGTTCGAAGCCTGCGCTTTCCTGCGCTCGGCGCCCGGAGTCAAGCGGCCCGATATCCAGTATCACTTCCTGCCCGTCGCCATCAGCTATGATGGCAAGGCGGCGGCCAAGAGCCATGGCTTCCAGGTGCATGTCGGCTACAACCTGTCGAAATCGCGAGGCAACGTGACGCTGCGCTCCTCCGACCCGAAGGCCGATCCTGTAATCCGCTTCAACTATATGAGCCATCCGGAAGACTGGGAGAAGTTCCGCCATTGCGTGCGCCTCACCCGCGAGATCTTCGCGCAGAAGGCCTTCGACGACTATCGCGGAGCGGAGATCCAGCCGGGAGCAAACGTCCAGACGGACGATGAGATCGACGCCTTCCTGCGCGAGCATCTCGAAAGCGCCTATCATCCCTGCGGCACCTGCAGGATGGGTTCGAAGGACGATCCGATGGCGGTGGTCGATCCCGATACCCGCGTCATCGGCGTCGATGGCCTGCGCGTCGCCGACAGTTCGATCTTCCCTCATATCACCTACGGCAACCTGAATGGCCCCTCGATCATGACCGGCGAAAAGGCGGCCGACCATATTCTCGGCAAGGCGAGGCTGGCACGCTCGAACCAGGAGCCGTGGATCAACCCGCGGTGGGAGACGAGTGATCGGTAAGATGGGCGGGCATCAGTGATAGTCTTCCTCTCGCTGATGCCTGATCGCCAATATCGTTACCGTCTCGCTGTCTTCGATCTCGAATAAAGCGACATAACCGGAAGAGCCGAAAGGGATGACGAGTTCACGGAGAAATGCGTTGTCAGCCGACACCTTGCGGCAACTGAACGGAAAATTCTCCAGAAATTCCGTTGCTTTGACGATTGCGTGATAGGCTTTTTCCGCAAGCTCGACATCTCTCAAAAGCAGATAATCATACAGCCGTTCGAGATCTTCGAGCGCGCCTTGGGAATAGCGTACCGCAAATGTCATTTGTGCTTGGAAGCTTTGGCGGCTTCAAGTTTGCCCTTCAGCATTCCCAGCACGTCCTCAGCGCTATGATACACGCCGGTCTTTTTCGCATCCTCCCGCGCAGCAAGGCCGCGAGCAATGAATTCAGCCCTCGTTCGGCGGTGTTCAATCTGCGCACGCAGCGAGCTTTCCACAAATGCTGACAAAGTCTCACCCTCTCTCAGCACGCTTTCAGCAGCGGCGCGCAAGGCGGGATCAACCCTCAAGGGAGGTATGGAAGCGGATTTCATTCATCGGCCCCTTTGCATTGCAATTGCGATACATTCTATTCGATCGCTCGAAACGGTCAACACGTGGATTAATCCTTGGCCGCAAAAGGAAATTCTGTAAGAAAGATCGATATCGCAATTCTCCCCACGAGGTGAGCGGCCCGGAAAAATGCCTCCAAAGGGCATGCGGGCCAGCATAACGGTCACACATCCCATGCCCCCTATCTACCGCAAGTCCAAGCTGCTCCGCCGCTCCCGCGTCATCTGGGGATCCTTCAATCTCTGGCGGCCGCGCTTGGTCTTCTGGACGGGGGCTTTGGCGATTGGTGTAATCAGCGTCGGCTTTGCCAAACTGGCCGATCTGGCGCAGCGCGCCTTTGCGGGCGTGACCCAATCGGGCGAGTGGATGTGGCTGCTGCCGCTGCTCGGCTTCGTGCTGTCGGCCTATCTTGCCGCGACACTTTTTCCGAATTCGCAGGGAAGCGGCATTCCGCAGGCGATTGCCGCACGGCATCTGCATCATGAAGAAGATCGAACAAAACTGCTCTCGCTCAGACTGGCTTTCGGCAAGATCGTGCTGACCATATTGGGCCTCTTGAGCGGCGCCTCGATCGGCCGCGAGGGACCGACGGTGCAGGTCGGCGCGTCCTTCATGCTGGCCGTCGCACGCTTCGGCGGCATGGCGCAGGCGAAGGGGCTGATCCTCGCCGGCTCTGCCGCGGGCATCGCCGCCGCCTTCAACACGCCGCTTGCCGGTATCGTCTTTGCCATCGAGGAGATGAGCCGCACCTACGAATCCCGTGCCAACGGCCTCGTTCTGACCGCCGTCATTCTTTCCGGCCTCGCGGCACTCGGGCTCTCCGGCAGCTACAATTATTTCGGCACGGCCGATGCCGCCCCGACGATGCTTCGGGATTGGATCGTCATGCTGATCTGCGGCGTTGGCGGCGGGGCGCTTGGCGCCACCTTCAGCGGGCTGGCACTCTATGCCGGCATCCGCATCCGTCGCTGGGCGCAGCCACAGCCACTCGGGCGCATGCTGATCCTTGCCGGCCTGTGCGGTCTCGTCGTTGCCGCCGTCGGCGTTCTTTCCGGCGGCCAGACCTTCGGCACCGGTTACGAGCAGGCTCGCGGCGCGGTGGAAGGGCATGCCCTGCCGCTGCTCTTCTTTGTCGAAAAACTGCTGGCGAGCTTTCTGTCGATGATCTCGGGCATTCCCGGCGGTATCTTTGCGCCATCGCTTGCCGTCGGCGCCGGTTTCGGCAGCACGGTCGGCACGCTGGTCGGCGGCAGCATCGCGCTTGCGGCTATCCTCGGCATGGCGGGCTATTTCGCCGGTGTCGTCCAGGCGCCCATGACCGCCTTCGTCATCATCCTCGAAATGACGGGCGATCATCAGGCCGTCATCCCGATCATGGCGGTATCGATGATCGGCTATGTGACGTCGCGGCTGCTCTCGCGCGAGCCGCTCTATCACGGCCTGTCGCGCGTCTTCATCGCAGCGGCGATCCGTGCCCGGCGAGCCATGGAGAAGGAAGCCGGCGAAGAACACGTTGCCGGTTGAGGCCCAGGGCCTGCCGTTCCGAATCTTGATTAGGCCATCAACCGCGTGACCTCAGCTCCATCGGGCTGAGCAATGGCGTCGGCTATGGTCGTCGAGAAGAGGACCTTGCGGGTCGCATCCGCCACCCGGGCAAAGACATGCCGGATTTCGCAGGTCTGCTCACCATCGCAATCGTCGCAGCGGCGATAGGCTGTCAGTGACAGACAGGGCAGCGGCGCCAGAGGGCCATCGATGACCCGCAGGATCTCGCCGAAGGTGATCTCATCCGCCGGCTTGCGCAGGAGATAACCGCCCTGCTTGCCGCGACGGCTGATCACGATGCCCTGATGTTTCAGGTCGAGAAGGATCTGTTCCAGGAATTTCTTCGGGATCTTCTGCTGGGCCGCGATGTCGGAAATCATCATCGGCTCGCCGGCCTCGGATTGCGCCAAAGCCGAAAGCGCGCGCAGCGCATATTTTGCTTTCTGAGTAATCATTTCGAACCGCTTCACACACACATGCGATACGTTCGGCCGATCGATTCAGCCGGTCCGCTCCAGAACTCCTCAGCCCTCGTCCCCCGGGCAATTTCGAAGCACTCACATCCATGGCGCAATGCCAGGAGACATTAGCAACCCAGACTTGTTGTCATTCTTTGTCGCTATGCCCATAGTTTAGCGCAAAATCAGCCGCAGCGCATCATTTTGGGCATCACTTCCGATTTCCGTTTGACAAGCTATGTGTAACTCTACTATTTCTATAGACATTAAAGCAAGCACTTAAACATGGCGAGCCATATCAAGTGCTTCCGAAGGGTCGCTTCCGGCGGCGAAACGCCTTGGTTAACAGCCGAGGCGGTCGCTTTTCCTTATCGGTGCTGCTTCATGGAGATATTTACTCTCCATCCGCTTCGTTTCGAAATCTATTTTTCTGTCCGCGAACGTCACGAGCTGCGATACTCCTGCCAACATCAGGACAGGATCCCCCATGACTGCCATTACATCAATTGAAGACGCCGCGACGCTCAACAGCCGTCTCGCATCGCTCGATCTTGCTGGCCGTCTGTCCCTCGTCGCCGGCCTCGGTGGCCGCACCGTGTTCACGACGTCGCTCGGGATAGAAGATCAGGTGATCACGGCAGAGATCGGCAATCACCGTCTGCCGATCGAAGTGGCGACCCTGCAGACCGGCCGTCTTTTTCCGGAAACGCTCGCCCTCATCGACGAGACGGAAAGCCAATACGATGTCCGCATCATCCGTTACGAGCCGGAACAGGCCGATATCGATGCCTATGCTGAAAAATACGGGCTGAACGGTTTCTATGAAAGCGTTGAAGCCAGGCATGCCTGTTGTGGTGTGCGCAAGCTGAAGCCGCTTGCGCGTGCCCTCTCGGGCGCCACCATCTGGATCACCGGCCTGCGCCGCGGCCAGTCCGCCAATCGCGCCGATACGCCCTTTGCCGAATTCGATCCCGAGCGCAACCTGATCAAGATCAACCCGCTCGCCGACTGGGACATCGATGTCATCCGCGCCTATGTTGCCGACAACAGCGTTCCGGTTAACCCGCTGCATGCCCGCGGCTATCCTTCGATCGGCTGCGAGCCCTGCACGCGGGCAATCAAGCCGGGCGAGCCCGAGCGCGCCGGCCGCTGGTGGTGGGAAAACGATGAAAAACGCGAATGCGGTCTGCATGTCCACGAAGAGGGCGCTGCTGCAACAGCACAATAATACACCCGCCGGCTCCGGCATCGATCCGAAGCGCGTTTCCTACGCCGCCGATCCACCGGGAGCCAAAGCATCCATTCTTTCCGGCCCATATTCTGGTCGGGACACTTGAAAGTTCTGGAGTCATCAATGCCCGATAGCCGTACGGATACGGAAATTTCCAATCCGCAAAGCGTCAAGCCGCCGCTCGATCCGCATCTGAAGGCGCTTGAAAACGAGTCCATCCATATCTTCCGCGAGGTTGCGGCCGAATTCGAGCGTCCGGTGATGCTCTATTCGATCGGCAAGGATTCGTCGGTGCTTCTGCATCTGGCCCGCAAGGCCTTCTATCCAGGCCGCGTCCCCTTCCCGCTCTTGCATGTCAACACCGGCTGGAAATTCGCCGAGATGATCACCTTCCGCGACGAGATCGTGAAGAAGTACGATCTCGATCTGATCGAGCACATCAATCCGCGCGGCAAGGCGGAGAATGTTACGCCCTTCACCCATGGCTCGGCGCGCTATACGGACATCATGAAGACGGAAGCGCTGCGCCAGGCGCTCGATGCCGGCCAGTATGACGCCGCTTTCGGCGGTGCCCGCCGGGACGAGGAAGCCTCGCGCGCCAAGGAGCGCATCTACTCCTTCCGCACGCCGGACCATCGCTGGGATCCGCGCAACCAGCGTCCGGAACTCTGGAACGTCTATAACGGCCAGATCCGCAAGGGCGAAAGCGTTCGCGTCTTCCCGCTCTCCAACTGGACCGAGGTCGATATCTGGCGCTACATCCAGGCCGAGGATATTCCGATCGTGCCGCTCTATTTCGCAGCGAAGCGCCCGGTCGTCGAGCGCGACGGCATGATGATCATGGCGGACGATCCGCGGCTGGAGCTGCTGCCTGACGAAGTCAAGCGCGAGGAGCTGATCCGCTTCCGCACGCTTGGCTGCTTCCCGCTGACGGGGGCCATCCGCTCCACCGCAACGACGCTGGAAGACATTATTGCAGAGCTGGAAATCGCCACGGTTTCCGAACGACAGGGCCGCGCCATCGACCGCGACCAGTCCGGCTCCATGGAAAAGAAGAAGCGCGAAGGATATTTCTGAGATGACCGTAAACGCCAACGTCGTCACAATTCCCGCTGTTGGGCTTGCCGCAGAACCGGTCAAGGCCCTTCGCGATACGCGCCCCCTTCGCCTGATCACCTGCGGCAGCGTCGACGACGGCAAGTCCACGCTGATCGGCCGACTTCTCTGGGATACCAAGGCGGTCAAGGAAGACCAGGCCGCCACGCTCCAGCGCGATTCAACCGGCAAGCAGAACGATCTCGGCCTGCCCGACTTCGCACTGCTACTTGACGGCCTGCAGGCCGAGCGCGAACAGGGCATCACCATCGATGTCGCCTATCGCTATTTCTCGACCGACAAGCGCTCCTTCATCGTCGCCGACACGCCCGGCCACGAGCAATATACCCGCAACATGGCAACTGGTGCTTCGACCGCCGATCTTGCCGTGCTGCTGGTCGATGCGCGCATGGGTATCCTCGAGCAGACCCGCCGCCATGCGACGATCGCCTCGCTGCTCGGCATCAAGCAGTTCGTACTCGCCATCAACAAGATTGACCTGACGAATTACGACCGCGCTGGCTTCGAGAAAATCTCCAACGAATTCCGCGAATTCGCCCTTTCGCTCGGCGTCAAGCAGATCACGGCTATTCCGATGTCGGCGCTGAAGGGTGAGAACGTCGTCTATTCCGGTCAGGCTGTCATGCCCTGGTACAACGGCCCGACGCTGGTCGAGGCGCTGGAGCTGGCGACCGTCCGCTCGGCACAGGCGGTCGGCTTCCGTCTTTCGGTGCAGCGCGTCTCCCGCCCCGGTGAAAGCTTCCGCGGCTATCAGGGCACGGTTGCCGGCGGCTCGGTGAAGCCCGGCGACAGCGTCATGATCCTGCCGTCGGGCATGGTCGCCAATGTCTCGAAGATCGTCACCTTCGATCTGGTGCGCAACGCGGCGGTTGCCGGTGATGCCATCACCCTCGTTCTCGATCGTCAAGTCGATGTATCGCGCGGTGACATGATCGTCGCCATCGACAGCCAGCCGCAGACGGGCCTTTCCTTCGACGCCCAGATCGTCGCACTACAGCCGGAAGGCATCGAACCGGGCAAGCGCTACTGGCTGAAGAGCGGCAGCCGTCGCCAGCGCGTGCAGGTTCAGCCGATCGCCCAGCTCGAACTCAAGACCGGCGCATGGGCACCGGCGCAGGCACTCTGGATGAACGCGATCGGTAAGGTCCGCCTGACCTTCGACGAGAGCGCCATCTTCGACCCCTATGAGCAGAACCGCTCGACCGGTTCCTTCATCCTGATCGATCCCGAAAGCAACAACACGGTTGCCGGCGGCATGATCACCGGCAGGCGTTCCGATCTCGGCGGCATCCATAAGGAAGGCCAGCGCGTTCTCCTGTCCCTGCCCGCAGATCTCGCTGAGCAGATCATGGCAAGCGAACTCTTCGCCAGCCGCCGCGATGAAACGGACGTTCGCCGCGTGACCGCAGCACAGGCCGCGGAAATCTGGACGAATGCGGCAAGCGACATCTGATCGCTATCGCATCTGATGAGGAAGGCGGCGGGCTCGGCTCTGCCGCCTTTTTCATTTGGAGAAGCTGCCCGCCCCGACGGCGCTGCGATATCCTCGAAGCAGTTCAGCGTCTCACGGAATCTTTCAACCGCTCTATCTCTTTGTTTTCGCGCAATTGCGAACGGAAAACCGCTACGAGGAATTGCTCTAGAGGCTCGCGACAACGGCAGCCAGCGTTGCCATACGAGCTTCATCGCGCTTGTAGAAAATCCACTGCTTGATGCGCTTTGGCCGCACCAGGCCGGCTTGCACCAGAATGCGCATGTGCTCGCTCAGCGTTGCCTGGGATATTTTCAGTTTCTCGGCAATGAGGAGCGCACAGACTCCATCCTCCACAAGATCGCCATCGAGCTGCGGCGCAAAATTGGCGCGGGGATCCTTCAGCCATCGCAGAATGATGAGACGGCGTTCGTTGGCCAAAGCCTTGATGAGATCGAGCTCTTGCATTTCGTCACTTTGCTAAGTAACAAAGTCATTGTCAACTTTGACCGCGAGATGCCCATGCTTTCCGACACCATCACCCCCCAGCGCATTGCG
The DNA here is from genome assembly GCF_056755475.1 of Rhizobium sp. KNZ2-6A. Lineage (NCBI taxonomy): Bacteria > Pseudomonadati > Pseudomonadota > Alphaproteobacteria > Hyphomicrobiales > Rhizobiaceae > Rhizobium > Rhizobium sp. KNZ2-6A. The sequence goes on from NZ_JBNDIC010000067.1 coordinate 8,754, forward strand.
GAAACCGAAAAGCGGATCCGCCCGCATATCCGCCACACGCCGGTTCTGCATGCAGATATGGCGGACTTCGGCTTTGCTCCGGGTTATCTCGGCTTCAAGCTCGAGTTTCTGCAGCATTCCGGCTCGTTCAAGGCGCGCGGCGCCTTTTCCAGCCTGCTTGGCAGAGAGGTGCCGGCATCTGGTGTCGTTGCGGCATCGGGCGGCAATCACGGTGCGGCGGTCGCCTATGCCGCAATGCAGCTTGGCATTCCCGCGACGATCTTCGTGCCGAGCGTGACCTCGCCAGCCAAGGCCGAGCGCATCCGTGGCTATGGTGCGAACCTCGTCATCGGCGGGGAACGTTATGCTGATGCCCTTGCCGCCAGCCTGCAATGGGTGGAAGAGAGCGGCGCCATGGCGATCCATGCCTATGACCAGGCAGAGACCTTGCTTGGGCAAGGGACGATCGGGGTCGAGATCGAAGCGGATATTCCTAATATTGATACGCTGCTTGTCGCCGTCGGCGGTGGTGGATTGATCGGCGGGATCGCGGCCTGGTTCCAGGGGCGTGTGCGTGTCGTCGCCGTCGAGCCGGAAGGCGCACCGACACTCTGGCAGGCCTTCGAGGCAGGGCACCCCGTCGATGCTCCTGCCGGCAGCATTGCCGCCGATTCACTGGCGCCAAAACGCGTCGGCGAGCTCATGTTCCCGATCGCCCGCGCCTATGCGCAGCGCCCTGTGCTGGTGTCCGACGACGAAATCCGTCAGGCGCAGCAGACCTTGTGGGATCGACTGCGGATCGTCGCCGAACCCGGCGGAGCGACGGCCTTTGCTGCGTTGCTCGCTCGCAAATATGTCCCGGCGCTGGACGAGCGTGTGGCCGTGCTGCTCTGCGGCGCCAACACGACGGCTGTTCGGTTCGACTGAAGCCGTTCTATCGGTTGGCGGCTTGCCTCGGAGGATCCACTCCGAGGCGTAAGGTCACTGCAATATCTCGCCAAGCGCCGCCAGCAGGCGATCGCATTCCTCATCCGTGCCGATGCTGATGCGCAGGAAGTCGCTGATGCGCTCCGGCGAAAATCGCCGTATCAAAATTCCCCGGCTCCGCAGTTCCGCCGCCAGATCGGCGCCCGGCCTGTTTGGATGCCGGGCGAACAGAAAATTGGTGGATGACGGGAGGACGTGGAAGCCGAGTTCCTTGAGCCCGACGGCCAGGCGCTCGCGGCTGGCGATGATCATAGCGCGATGACGCTCGAACCAGTCGCGATCCTTCCAGGCCGCCACGGCGCCCGCCAGCGCAAGCCGATCGAGAGGATAGGAATTGAAGCTGTCCTTCACCCTTTCCAGTGCCTCGATCAAGGGCCGCTGCCCGACGGCGAAACCGACGCGCAGACCGGCAAGCCCGCGGGATTTTGACAATGTCTGGACTACCAGCAGGTTCGGATATGTCCGGACAAGCGGAACGGCGCTCTCGCCACCGAAATCGACATAGGCTTCGTCGATGACCACGACCTGGTCGGGATGCTCTCGGACAAGCGCTTCGATGTCTGACAGCGGCAGGCCGATCCCGGTGGGAGCATTGGGATTGGGCAGGATGATCGCACCGCAGGGCTGGCGATAATCGCCAAGGCGTATCCGCATCTCCGCATCGACGGGAACCTGGCGGAACGTGATCCCGTAGAGGCGGCAATAGGTCGGATAAAAGCTGTAGCTGATGTCGGGGAAAAGCAGGGGCTCTTCGTGGTTCAGCAGCGCCTGGAACGTGTGCGCCAGAATCTCGTCCGATCCGTTGCCGACGAAGACCTCGTCCCTGTCGATCTCGAAGCTCTCGGCGATCACGGCGCGCAACTCCCGCGCCGTCGGATCGGGATAGAGCCGAAGTGCATCGGACGCCCCGCCTTCGAAATCGCCTCCAGCGCGAGCGGCGAAGGGCCGTAGGGGCTTTCATTGGTGTTCAGCTTGATCATGCCGCCTGTCGTCGGCTGCTCGCCGGCGACATAGGGGGTCAAAGAATGAACAATGGGACTCCAGAAACGGCTCATCGTGATTTCCAAATCTTGGCTGCCGATCCCGGATCGGCTCGGTAAAATAAATGTAAGATTTCCACCGTCGCAAAATCGAATTCCTGCGACAACCGTTTCGAAGACGATTCTGGAAAATATCCCGCCTGGCCGCATGCAGGCTTCAAACCGGCTGCCAGGTTTCTTTCTCAAACAGTAGCCGTCGCCGGAAAAACATCGCAGCTTTTTGCGAAAAGCCGCTCGCTCAGGAAATCGACGAAGACGCGAACCTTGGGCGACATGTGACGATTGGACGGCCAAAGCAGATGGAAATGGCCGGGCTCGTCAATGAAATCGTCGAGAACGGTTCTGAGCTTCCCCTCCGCAAGCGTGCTGCGCACGAGGAAATCGGGCATGCAGCCGATACCGAGGCCGGCGACCGTCGCGCCGCGCACCGCCTCCATATTGTTGCAGGCAAAGGCCGTCCGCATCCTCAGTTCCGGCTCGCCTTCCGGCATGGTCAGCGGCCAATCCTGTAGCTTGCCACTATTGGGAAAGCGAAACCTGACAGCCAGATGCTCGTTGAGATCACGCGGACAATCGGGAACACCGAAGCGTTCGAGATAGGAGGGCGCGGCGCAGAGCAGCATCTGAAACGGCCGCAAGGTGCGCGATATCAGCCGCGAATCCGGCAGGTCGCCACTGCGGATGGCGACATCGACCCCCTCCTCGATCATGTCGACGATGCGGTCGTTGAAATCGATGTCGAGTTCGACTTCGGGGTAACGGGAGACGAATTCCGGCACGGCAGGCAGCAGAAAATGATAGCTGACGATCGGCACGCTGACGCGCAGCCGTCCGCGCGGCACGGCAACCGCTTGGGCAAGCGAGGCCTGCGCATCGTCGAGATCGTCAAGCACGCGCCTGCAGCGCTCATGAAAGAGACGCCCTTCCTCGGTCAGCCGGATGCTGCGCGTGGAGCGCTGCAGCAGGCGAACGCCAAGTTGGCGTTCCAGATTGCTGACTGCCTTGCCCACAGCTGAGGCAGAAAGACCGAGCACGCGTCCGGCGGCCGCAAAACTGCCGAGATCCGCCGTGCGAACGAAGGCCGTCAATCCACTCAAGCGATCCATGGTGCACACTCCATTCGAGCGTTTTATTCCGGTATATGTGGAGCTATAGCGCCATTATCATCCAATTGCAGCAAAACTATCCTGCTCGGGTCATTTCAAACTCGTGGGCGGCCTTTTTGGCCAGCATCACCCCGAGATTTCCCACGGCCTTCCCTTGCTCAAAACCAACGGTAATCCGATGACCTCACCTCAGACAAAGGTCGCAAGTCCGACCGAGAAATTCTTCGTGCTCGTCGCCGTCTGCTGCGCCGCGGCGGCAATGCCGCTCACATTCACCGGCCCCGCCGTCGCCTTGCGGGCTATCAGCCGAACGCTCGGCGGCAGCCCGATCGCTCTCAACTGGGTCACCAACGCCTTCATGCTGACCTTCGGCAGCTGCCTGATGGCATCGGGCGCGCTGGCGGACAGCTTTGGCCGGCGCCGCATCTTTCTTTTCGGCGTCGGTTGCTTCGCCCTGTTCTCGGCCGGGCTGGCATTGGCCGGCGATATCGTCTGGTTCGATATATTGCGGGCCTTGCAGGGCCTTGGTGCAGCCGCCGCCTTTTCCGGCGGCATGGCCTCGCTTGCCCAGGAATTCGACGGCGCGGCGCGTATGCGGGCCTTCAGCATCGTCGGCTCCAGCTTCGGCGTCGGGCTCGCCTTCGGGCCGATCGCCTCCGGCCTGATGATCGATGCCTTCGGCTGGCCGTCGATATTTCTTCTCGTTGTCGCCTTGGCGCTGCTCGCTCTCGGCCTCGGGGCCTATTATCTGCGCGAGTCCCGTGATCCCGATGCGGCGGGGCTGGATTGGCCGGGCACGCTGAGCTTCACCCTTGCCTTGACGCTGTTCACCTATGGCGTATTGCGCGCGCCCGAAACAGGCTGGAGCGATAAGCTCGTCATCGTCCTGCTGGTCGGAGCCGCATTGCTCTTCCTCGCCTTCGGCGTCATCGAGCGCACCGTGAAGCGGCCCATGCTGGACCTCAGCCTGTTTCGCTATCCGCGCTTCGTCGGCGTGCAGCTGCTGGCGGCGGCACCCGCCTATGCCTTTGTCGTACTGCTGATCCTTTTGCCGGTGCGCTTCGTCGGCATTGAGGGCATGAGCGAGATCGCCGCCGGGCGAATGATGGTTGCGCTATCGGCACCGCTGCTCATCCTGCCGATCGTCGCCGGCCTTCTGACCCGTTGGTTCAGCCCCGCAACGATCTGCGGCACCGGCCTTGTCATCTCGGCTGCGGGTCTGTTCTGGCTCAGCCATTTCACGGCGGGTTCGGCTCCCTCCGTGCTCATCGGCCCGCTGCTGACGATCGGCGTCGGCATCAGCCTGCCGTGGGGCCTGATGGATGGGCTTGCCGTCAGCGTCGTTCCCAAGGAGCGCGCCGGCATGGCGACCGGCATCTTCAGCACCACCCGCGTTGCCGGCGAAGGCGTGGCGCTTGCGGTCGTCAGCGCCGTTCTTTCCGCCCTCATCCAGTCGAAGCTCGGGATATCGGCGGCGGGAGAGCATGCTTCGGCCGCGGCGCAACAGCTCGTTACCGGCAATCTGGCCGCAGCGGCTTCGAATATGCCGGCGATCGGTCATGACGTCCTCATTCGGGACTATGGCCACGCCTTCAGCGCGCTGCTCTGGCTGCTGACGGCCATCACCGTCATCACCGCAATCGTCGTCTTTTCCTTCCTCGGCCGGGCCTCATCGACCGTCACGGCTGAAGACGCGGATCAATTGCAAGAGGACGAAGAGACGTTTCGCGCATCGAAAGCTTAAGGCAGCGGCAGCGGCCAGCCGGGGCCTCGGTCCCGGCGGTCCGGTCAGCGATCGCGGCATAGCAAGACGGCAAATCGAAGGCCGATGAGGGCCAAAAACCTTGGCGTGTCGCAACAGAATGTTTCGCCGCCACATAAAATGTGCGCGCCGAATAGGCACTCGGACAATCAGCGGAACGGCACGAGACTGGCGTTCATATGCGCTGCTGCTATAAGATATCCCCATGATATCAGACCGGTTTTTGAAAACTATTGCCTGGACCTACCTAGCGGCGCTCATCGGTGTAACGCTTGCGCATTTCAATTGGCAGGCCACATTTGGCAATCCGTTCGATATCTTTCGTGCCGGCGCTCTCTGCATAGCGGGCATGCTTGCTCGCCTCGCCTACCCGCAATCCCCCTCCTTCACCTGTCTTCTGATGATCGGCAGCGTGCTTGCGCTTTCCGTGTCGCATTTCGTGGCGAACGGCAATTATGGCTCGACGTTCGATATCATCATAGGGATGACCAGTGGGCTTTGGGGCATCATGATCGGCTCGGCCCTCAGCAAGCTGATCGTTTCCGCCTCGAAGCGGCCCGCATCCTACTGAAACAACCAGCAGTTCTTTCGACGGAGCGCTTTCCGCCGCTGGTCGAGTATACCGGTGCGGCTGAAACGCAAGATGGCCGCTAGAGCGTGATGCCGAAAAGTGTATGCGGTTTTCGGGCGACATCACGCTCTACTTCTTTGATTCTAGAGCGGATTCAGATTTTAGGTCGACCCGACCTAAAATCATCCGGCTCTAGCCGGAGCCGCCTGAGCTCATCTTACAGTATCCGTAAGATGACGGAAGTCGAGATGACGGTCATTTCGTACCTCGGAATGACTATTACGCAGCCAATATTATGCGTTACTTACTATCTGTATTTGCAGATGTGGCTTTCCTGCAACTGAAATTTTAAAACCACAAAAAAGGCATTCTGCGAAAAATATATCATATAACTTTCTCGGTGTTCGTCTCTAATAAGAGCCAGAAGCGGGTGGGGCCCGTTTCTCCCGAGTCGGGGTTTTTAACAGGGATAGGGTGAGGCACGTCGATTTTTCGGCGCGATAGCCTATGCCCAATCTATATTGGATTGGAGTTTTTATGAACATCAAGAGCCTTCTTCTCGGCTCCGCTGCTGCCCTTGCAGCAGTATCCGGCGCTCATGCAGCCGACGCCATTGTTGCCGCTGAGCCGGAACCGCTCGAATACGTCCGTATCTGCGACGCATACGGCGCTGGCTACTTCTTCATTCCGGGTACGGAAACCTGCCTCAAGATCGGCGGTTATGTCCGTACCGAAGGCAAGTGGTATGATGCCTACAACCCGGACAGCCACAATGGCACTCTCTGGCACACGCGTGCTCATCTGAGCCTCGACACTGCGACCGACACTGAATACGGTCCGCTGAAGACCAACACGGTCATCCGCTTCGACTGGCAGGATGGCGGCGCGACCACCACGAAGCTTCTGTTCGCAAACATCAGCCTCGGCGGTTTCCTCGTCGGTAAGGCTGACTCCCAGTATAACTCGTACATCGGTTATGCCGGCGGCGTCATCAACGACGACGTGGTCAATGACGGCCCGTACGAACTCAACCAGTTGACCTACAACTACGACGCCGGCAACGGCTTCACGGCTGTAGTCTCGGTTGAAGACAGCAACTCCGGTTCGGGCGCCAAGGGCGCTAACGGCGAAGACAGCACCAACCACTACCTGCCCGACGTCGTTGCCGGTGCTGGCTACAAGGCTGGCAACTTCGGCTTCAAGATCGTCGGTGGTTATGACTCCATCGTCGAAGAAGGCGCCATCAAGGCTCGCGTCGATGCCGACTTCGGCGTCTTCAAGGCCTTCTTGATGGGCGGCTGGAACACCGATGGCGACAAGCTGAACAAATACGCAAACGCCAACGGCGCCGGCCCTGCCAAGGGTATCGGCTGGGGCGACTGGGCTGTTTGGGGCGGCGTCACCGTTCCGATCAACGAAAAGCTGCAGGCTAACGCTCAGGTTGCTTACACCGACTCGAAGATCTTCGCAGCGACCGCGAACGTCAAGTTCAACCCGGTCAAGAACCTGCAGATCACGCCGGAAGTATCCTACACCAACTGGGACTCCATCAATCAGGACCAGTGGGCTGGTATCCTGCGCTTCCAGCGTACCTTCTAAGACCTCTTTACAGAGATCTGATCTGACTTGACCCCTGATCGGATGGGGACCGGCCTGACTTCCAGCGAAGTCGGGCCGGTCTTCCCGAGAAGGGGTTGATTCATTTTACCGCTATCATGACGTGCTTCGGCCACCGAAAATGCCGCGGCCATGCTGGCCGGAAAGTCTGCCGGCGCGTGGGCACTTTGATTGTCGAGCAAATCATAGCGCCGCCTCCAATTGCCTGAATTTCCCTGCGATCAACGCATCGACATCCCGCACTTTTTGTCGTACAGACAGCGCATGTCATTCGCTCTCACATATGCCTCGCGATTTTATTCGTACCGCTGCTCTCAGCGGAGGCGGGCCTGTGCGTAGTTAGAAAAGACACGACAGCAAAGACCCGAACAGCCGCTAGTCTACCTGGCGGCTTTTTTGTCGCCACGGTATGACCCTTAAAGGAACCGATACCGTGTTGAATTCCACTGATGACTTGCGCATTGTCGAGATCACGGCGCTGACGCCGCCCTCTCGGATCATAGACGAGATCCCCCGCGACGAGCCGGTGACGGCGACCGTGACCGGGGCGCGCAATGCCGTCCACAATATCCTGCATGATGGAGACGACCGGCTGATCGTCGTCATCGGCCCCTGCTCGATCCATGATCCGGCAGCGGCCCATGAATATGCGGCACTCCTCAAGGAACAGCGGGACCGCTTCGCTGATGATCTCGAAATCATCATGCGCGTCTATTTCGAGAAGCCGCGGACCACTGTAGGCTGGAAGGGCCTGATCAACGACCCGCATCTCGACGGCAGCTACCGCATCGAGGAAGGCCTGCGCATCGCCCGCAAGCTGCTGTTCGACGTCAATGAGATCGGTCTGCCGGCAGGCTGCGAATATCTCGATACGATCACGCCGCAATATATTTCCGACCTGGTGAGCTGGGGCGCGATCGGCGCGAGGACGACCGAAAGCCAGGTGCATAGACAGCTGGCATCCGGCCTCTCCTGCCCCGTCGGTTTCAAGAACGGCACGAATGGCGACGTGCGCATCGCGCTCGACGCGATCGTCGCGGCATCGCAGCCGCATCACTTCCCGGCCGTGACCAAGGAAGGCCTGGCAGCGATCGCCTCGACGCGCGGCAATGAGGATTGCCACATCATCCTGCGCGGCGGCAAGCAGCCCAACTACGATGCCGAAAGCGTGCAATCGACGGCGGAACAGTCCCTCAAGGCCGGGCTCGATCCGCGCATCATCATCGATGCCAGCCACGCCAACAGCAGCAAGAATCCGGAAAACCAGGCGCTCGTCGTGACATCAGTCGCTGAGCAGGTCGCGGCGGGCGATCGGCGGATCAAGGGCATGATGATGGAGAGCAATCTCGTCGCCGGCCGCCAGGACCTCGTGCCCGGCAAGCCTCTGGTCTACGGCCAGAGCATCACCGACGGCTGCATCGACTGGCCGACCTCGGTCCGTACGCTGGAAGACCTGGCAAAGGCCGTTCAGGCACGGCGCCGGGCGCGTTAACGCTGCCCGCCATTCGGGGACCCGGTTCGGGTCAAATACGTCGGTAGTGCGCGAGGCTCAGATAGTTTTTTCTGGGTCCGCGCACATGCCACATCTCCGCCCAGGCATCGGACGTGCGAAAGAAGAGACGGCCCCGGTAAAGATCGGGGCCGCAATGATGGGTGACGCGTTGCGACGCACCCTCACCGATGTGGATGAATTCCGAAAGATTGGGGGAACGCACGACGAGATCGTCGTCCGCGTCATCGAGCCGATAGGTTCGGCTGCTTCTCAGCGTCGCGTGCTCGCTTCGGGTATCGCCGTGTTCCTCGAACTGGACAGGCGTGACGAACGCCTGTCCCTCGAATGTGATGAGGGAGCGATTGAAGCGGTCGATGATCCGCCGCTTCACCTCCCATGTGCCGAGGAAAGGTTTCAGCCGGCCAATGCCGGCCGATCCCCTCATCAGGAGGCGGCGCGCTGCGCCGCATCCGCCTGCCGGCGCGGCAGCTTCCAGCCGGGCCGGACGAAATGGCACGTATAACCGTTCGGATAGCGCTCCAGATAATCCTGATGCTCCGGCTCGGCTTCCCAGAAATCACCGACCGGCGCGACCTCGGTGACGACCTTGCCGGGCCACAGGCCGGAAGCGTCGACATCGGCGATCGTATCGAGCGCGACCTGCTTCTGCTCTTCGCTGGTGTAGAAGATCGCCGAGCGGTAGCTCAAGCCGACATCGTTGCCCTGACGGTTGCGGGTGGAGGGATCATGGATCTGGAAGAAGAACTCCAGCAGATCGCGATAGCTGATCTTCTGCGGATCGAAAACGATTTCGATCGCCTCGGCATGGCTGCCGTGGTTGCGGTAGGTGGCGTTGCGGACATCGCCGCCGCTATAGCCGACGCGCGTCGAGATGACGCCGTCATAGCGACGGATGAGATCCTGCATGCCCCAGAAGCAACCGCCGGCGAGAACTGCACGTTCCGTTGTCATCTTACATCCTCCACTTGATCGATATAGGCACCATAGCCCTCGGCTTCCATCCGGTCACGCGGCACGAAGCGAAGAGAGGCGGAATTGATGCAATAGCGCAAGCCGCCGCGATCGATCGGTCCGTCCGGGAAAACATGGCCGAGATGGCTGTCGCCATTTGCCGAGCGCACTTCGACGCGCACCATACCGTGCGACGCATCCGTCAGTTCACTGACATTGGCGGGTTCGATCGGCTTGGTAAAGCTCGGCCAGCCGCAGCCGGAATCGAATTTATCCGCAGAGGCAAAAAGCGGCTCGCCCGAGACGATATCGACATAGATGCCCGACTGCTTGTTGTAGAGATACTCGCCCGAGCCGGGACGTTCCGTGCCGCTTTGCTGCGTCACGCGATATTGTTCAGGGGTAAGCTTGGCTATGGCCTCTGCCGTCTTGCTGTATTTGCCCATTGTTGTTCTCCATGCCCCTCGGCATACCTTCCGAGCTGGGCCGGGTCCATCAGGGGACGCGAAAGGGCCGGATGAAGCTCGATCAGCGCTAAGGGAGTGTTTGCAGAGCCAATATAGGCATCACGCGATCGGTTTGCCATATCGATCACGACTGCGTGACGCCCTGCCCTCTCTTCCTCAACCATTCCCCTTGCATGAGGCGGTATAAATTGCCGCGAGCGTCTCGACGCCGGCCTGATCGTCGCGATCGAAGCGGCCGGGAAGCGGGCTGTCGAGATCGATGACGCCGAAGACCCTTCCATCGCGGAAGAGCGGCACGACCAGCTCCGATCGCGAGGCCGCATCGCAGGCAATATGTCCGGGAAAAGCATGTACATCCTCGACGAGGACCGACCGGGCCTTCTCGACCGCCGTCCCACAGACGCCGCGGCCGACAGCAATGCGCACGCAGGCCGGCTTGCCCTGGAATGGCCCGAGCACAAGTTCATCTGGCCGTTGCAGGAAATAGAATCCGGCCCAGTTGAGATCAGGCAGCATCTGGAAGATCAGCGCAGAGGTATTGGCGGCGTTGGCGATCGAATCCTGCTCGCCATCAAGCAAGGCCTTCAGCTGATCGGCAAGCTCGCGATAGAATTCAGGCTTGCTGTCGTTTTGGATCGCTTTTTCCACGAACATGGGCTTGGCCTTTCGAAGATGCCGCCTGAGAGATCGTCAGTCCTTTTCGTCCGGAGGGCAAGGCCAACTGGACGGCGCCTTCAGCCAGGACGGCAAGATGGTCTTATTGTCCCCGCAAGCCAGATTGATCTGCGCCTGCTGCAGGCCGCTTGTCTTCGACAGGTCGAGGCCTTCGATACGGGCGAGATACATGAAGGCTCCGCTGAAGGAGGTCGCCCCGTCCATCATCGCGCCCGTCAGCGTTGCTCGGGATAGATTGGCAAAGGAGAAATTCGCGCCTGTCAGCACGGCCTTGTCAAAATCGGCGCGCCCGAGTTCCGCCTTCTGAAAATCGGCATTGTTGAGCTGAGCATCGGCAAATTCCGCCCGCTGCAATTCGGCATTGGCAAAGGAAGCACCGTTGGCGGAGGCCTTGCTGAAATCGGAGCGATAGGCTTCGATCTTTGCGAAGTTCGCACCATCAGCCTTAGCATTTTTCAACCAGGTGCGCACCAGCGTCGCCTTCTCGAGATTGGCGGAGGTCAAGTTGGCATCGCTCAGATCGGTGCTGTCGAGATGGGCGCCGGCGAGATTGGCGCCATGCAGATCACTGTTCGGCAGCATGATGTTGGTCTTGCTGCAACCGCTCCAGTCGAGGCCGGGTGCGGCAACGTTGCCGCAATCGGCGGCACGCAGCGCATTGGTGCCGGAGCCCAGGAGGAACACCGCGCTCAGCGCCAATACGCCGAGGCCTGTGGCTAGCCCCATTCCACGCCCCACGGCGTCCGACCACATCGCACGCCGCCTTTGCGCGCTCGCAATTTTCTCCCCGGCCGCCCGGGTCGCCCCATCAACAAGATCCATTCCGTCACTCCGCTTCAGCACCGCCAGCCGAACTCTTGTCCGAGTCGGATGCACGTCCCTTTTCCTTGTATATAGTGCTTTGGGCGACAAAAAGAGCTGGTTTTACAAAAGCAGGCTTGATGCGTGGTTTGATATTAGCCGGGAATACTGACGGAGACATGCGCCCGAGCTCCAAGCCAGCGGCGCGACGGCTGAAGATGATCTCAGGCAAGCCGATTTCAGGCCGTCACGTAGTGGAACAGAAGGGGCAAGCGCATCAGCCGATAGCCGCCCGATCTTCGAAACGGGATTCAGGTCATATTTCCGGGGAGATTTTCGGGAGGAAGATCAGTATTTTAAGCTGGTCGGAGTGGAGTGATTCGAACACTCGACCCCCACGTCCCGAACGTGGTGCGCTACCAGACTGCGCTACACTCCGTGACCAGCGGCGCTTCTATAGACCAGCCATTTTTGATGCACAAGCACCAATCTCAAAAAACCTTTTGATTTTTGACGAAAAAATTACAGCCGTGTCTGCCTAGAAAATCGGCAGGAAACCAAGGACAAGAATGCGGGCGTGCAAAAGACGCAACAGATCAAGTAAAATCCCGCTTGTACACGCGGATGGGAATTTTCTTTTGCCGGCTTTGGCGCTAAAGGCCTAGGCGGGACAGGTGGAAAATGCCGTGGGACAGCGGCCTTTCCGCGACCGAATGCGTGACAGAAGCTCAAGGACGACACGATGAATATCCGCATGATTACCGCGGCTGGACTGTTGCTGGCACTGGCCGGCTGCAGCACCACGACGACGACAACGACAGCAGCCCTGCCGCTGCTCGCGAAGAACCCCGTTCAGGATCGCTGGCAGGGCCAATCCGCAGGCCGCTTCTTCGCGGCTTACGGCCCGCCACTCTCCGACCGAGACGAAGGCGGCAGCCGCGTCTACACCTGGCGCGGCGGCTATAAGAACGTCACCATCGTCAACAAGGATGGCAAGAAGGCCGGCAAGCGCTCCCTCAGCTGCAAGGCCGATATCGTCACCAACCAGAGCTACGAGATCCGCTCGGTCAAAATTCTCGGCGACCAGCCTGGCGTCAGCGGCTCATCCTATTGCGCCGAACTTCTGGCCCCGCCGGAAAAGGCGGAAGCAGCGGAAAGCTGAGGCTACTGCATAGTTCCTTGAATCGGAATCGATTTAAGGGAGAATTGTGCAGCAGTCACAGCGCCCCTGGCGCGTCTTAAAAGATGCACGGCGCTGTAAAGCTTCATCACGGGATAATGCCAGCGGGCGGCCTGCAAGGGTCGCCCGGTCGGGTTTGCAGGTCTTAGCCGTTAGCAGCCGCGATTTCTGCGCAGCTTTTCGGCCGTGGCGCGTCGACAGCCGACATGAAGGTCTTGTCGATGGCATAGACCTTGGCAAAGGGCGTTTCGGCGGCGAGCCTCACGCCTTGCGGCACGCCACCGCCGGAACGATCCTCGACATCCGCATCGACCAGCAGAATGAAATCGAAGTGCCGCCGCCAATCATTGAGATAGGGCGCAATGCCGCTGACGGCGCTGATCTCGTCGGGGCAATCCAGCAGGCTTATGGAGAAAAGATTGCCTTCCGACACGGCGATGCCGCTCCAGGGCGGCAACACCGTCAGCGGCTGCTTGCCCTTGGCGGTGAAGAGCGTGGGCACGAAGGCATGGGCGTAGGGGACGGCGAGCGTCGGCAGATGCCGGAATGTATCCTGGTTCCAGGCAAAATAGCGATGATCCGCAACGCCGTGCTCGTTCGGCTGCCGCATGACCGGCAGGACGGCCGCGCCCTCGGGAACGGCCGCCAGCACGGTGCGAACGGCGGCGGCATCGGCATCCCCCTGCCACCAGTTGAAGCCGATCCAGGCCGTTCGGCCGAGGACGACGGTCGAGAGCACGAGCATGACGAGGAAAGCCTGGCGACGCGGCAGGCGTGGCAAGGGGCAGACCATCACAATGGCCGCAAGCGCCATCATGATCGGGAAGCGCCAGCTGATCCAGCCGGTGCCGAGCATGTGGCGCGGCGCAACGCAGGACAAGAGCAGCAGGCCGGCAGCCGCGACCGCCATGCCGGCATGGATGGTCAGACGGCGCGTGCGCATCGCATAGGTGCAGATAAGGACCAGCGGGATCAGGAGCAGCATGTCGGCCAGAAGCGCATAGCTCCACAGCGCCGACATGAGGTTTGCCAGTATCAGAACGACGGAATCGTTCCAGGAGGCGTCCAGACCGCCGCCGCCATCCGGCAAAACAGGCTGGTAGAAGAACAGGCAGATCGCCGACAGGGTGCAGGCCAGCATCGCGATCAGAAGCCTGCCGCACAGGCGCAGGAACGCGCGGGGCGATCTCAAGGCCGCCGTCGTCGGCGAGAATTCGAGGCCGCAGACGAGCGCCATGTAGAAGCCCAGCGAAAAGATGTGCATGACGGTGAGCAGCAGCCCGGCAAGCAGCCGCCAGCCGAACAATACAGCCGGATGGCGCAATTGCAGGGCGTGGTCGGCGCTGGCGAAAAGCAGCGCCATGCCGAGCCCGATCTGGAAATTGATGAAGCCGCCGATCAGCGTCGCGCACCAGGCGAAATACAATATGCCGATCTGCCAGTAATAGCCGCCGCCATGCAGGCGCCGGTGCAGGGCGATCGCGCCGAGCGGCGGCAGCACGATCGCCAGGAAGAGGAGGCTGCGCGCCAGCAGCGAAACGCCGATCAGCGGCCCCAGCCAATAGGCGGCGAGATCGATGCCGACATTCGTAAACGTCCTATTCCAATCGAGCGCATAGATCTCGCGGAAGGGCGACGTGTCGATGCCGCCGGCGAGCAGCCACATGCGCGCATAGTGGTTGGGATAATCGAGGATCGGCGGGAATTTGAAGACGGTGACGAAAATCGCGACCAGGATCACAAAGGCGGCAATCGCAAGACCCGGCTTCTGGCTGACAATGGCGGCATCCGCATCGGTTGTTTCGTGCACGCTCGGGGAAGCGGCCGCGCCTTCGGCCAATGGCGCGCTTGCTGATAGTTGCGGCATCAGCGGATCGCCCTCACCTGCTCCGCGTTATCAGCCCCTTCACTGGGGTCGCTCAAGACACGCTCAAGCGCCTGCCGCTTGCCGGTCGCGTCCAGGTCGGAGAAGTCGCTGGGGATATCGAGCGATCGGCCGCCCTGCAGCAGGCTTTCGATCATGAACATCGGCCGCCGCTTGTTCTCCTGCACCAGCCGGCCGACATATTCGCCGATGATGCCGATGCAGATGAGCTGGATGGCGCTGAAGGCGGTGATCGCCGCCATGATGCTCGACCAGCCGACGATCGTCTCGCCCGCAAACCAGCGGATAAGGGTATAGAGCAGCAGCAGGGCCGCGCAGCCGGCGCTGACGAGGCCGAGCCAGGTGCTGATGCGCAGGGGCACCGTCGAAAAGCTGGTGATGGCATCGAGCGCGAAATTGATCATCTTGCGCAGCGGATATTTGGTGGTGCCGGCAAAGCGCGCATCGCGCTCGTAGGGCAGCGCCACCTGCTTGCCGCCGATCCAGCTCACCATGCCGCGGATGAAGCGATCCCGCTCCGGCATCGCCAGCAGGATATCGACAACACGGCGCCGCATCAGCCTGAAATCGCCGACATCGCGCGGGATCGCCACCGAGGCGAGCCGCGACAGCAGCCGATAGAAGAGCGAGGCCGAAGCGAGCTTGAACCAGCTTTCACCCTGACGGCGCACGCGCTGGCCATAGACGACATCCGCGCCGCGATCCATGACCGGCATCATCATCAGCAACAGCTCCGGCGGATCCTGCAGATCGGCATCGATCAGCAACACCCGCGCGCCGCGCGAGGCGGCAAGACCGGCAGTCGCGGCAAGCTGATGACCGTGATTGCGCATCAGCCGCACGCCAAGCACCTGCGGCGTCTCGGCAGCAAGCGAGGCGATCACCTCCCAGGTGCCATCGGTCGACCCGTCATCCACCAGAATGATCTCGAAGGCCTCGCCAGCAATCTCCCGCGCCGTCGCCACCGCCCGCCGGCAAAACTCACCAAGCCCCTCCTCCTCATTGTGGCAGGGGGCAACGATGGAAAGCAGCAATTCTTGGGAAGCGTGGTTCATGATCGCCTGTATCGAAGTGATGGCGATCAGGATGGAGGAAAAAGGTCAAGCAAGGTTTAAAGGCTCTAAAATCCGGGCATATGGGCACGATGCCGTTGACCTCATACGCGAGCCTTTTTCCGGTTGTCGGAGGCAGCAATTTTTCTACCCATACAAAATCTGTACGGTCTCGAAAACTTGGGCAGACCCTACGGCTGCAGAAGCGGTCCATCTCACGATGCAGAATTAGCCACGCCATGAGTCCACTGACTACAATTGCTGGTAATGCTCGGCGCCCGGCGAAAGGAGGCTCGCCGTAGGATCCAGCTGAAGATAAATGCGATTATTGCGTCTTAGAGGAAGCGGATAGCTTGAAGCACAAAACTCGCCGGTGAAAATCGGCAGGCCTAGTCGAGCTTCCGTTTGACAACAATGTTCGAAAATTTCGGCCCACTCATGCGGATTTTTACGCCATTATCCTTGTTCTTCTTCACCAGAGCACCAATGCCGGTGTCCGCTTCCGAGGAAAACACATATTGCTCGGCGAACGCTGCACGCTGTTTGTTATAAAGCCGTCCGCGCTCTCGGTTCGCCGTGAACAATCGAGAATCGGGGGCTTTCTTCCACGACATTTCCAGCAGGATTTTTGGAGAAATAGGAACCGTTACGAAAACGCTTGGCATTAGAAAGCCACCATCGCCGTAAAAGGGCGACGGATCAGGATTTATCTTCACCACCGGGTTGTCGCTGGTTATCAGATGTTGGTCTTCGCTCTTCACCAAAATCCAGTGCATCTTTCGAAACACGTCCATGACAGGTTCTATCGCTGACATCGCCATCAAACCGGCTTTCTGTAGCACTGCCATATTGAAGCGGTCCTGATCCCCCATAAAAGCAAATAGTTTATCCCTTTCTTCCTTTGTAGTAGCCTTCCTGCCTTTCTCCTTTTCCATCTGGTCCATGGTCTCATCGAAGAGCTTTCGATTCGAGAATGTCGTACCTGTGGTTAGCTGCGCCATAGCACCAGTTAGCCATGCTACGTTGTTGATGAGTGAAGGGCTTCGGGCATAGAGCGCGGCAAAGAAAACCGCCATTACATCCTTATCGCCGCCGCTTGGCACTTTACCGTCGAGCAAGGAACCATACAGAGGCGCGGCATCACTCTCGATCTTACCAAGCATGTCTTCGAGCTGGTCATTGTAGGAGCCATCTTCGTTTTGCACTGAATAGAAGTTGGTGCTGACGGCAGTATTCTCTGGAGTTGCCTTCCTTGCGTCTGTCCCCGGATTGGATGACTTCTTATCGTAGGTCCAAATCATCCCATCTTTAGCCGCGAAGTGCTCAAGATAAAAACGCGGGACATAGTGCTGGTTTTTCGTGCGTTTCGCGGCCATCTTTTTCTTTACTGCTTTAGCGCCATAGAAGATTTCGTCATACCGATTGACGATACCCTGAACGAAGGGCGTTATGCGAGAAGCGTTTGTGCGCGATACACAACAACTCAGTTCTGAATATCCATTCCTATACATCCTTTAAGAGAAGCCCAGAGATTTCCCCGGTTGGCTTTTCTTTTGCGCCATGTACACCGATCATAAGATGGGAGGAATCACCATGCCAATCACGCGCGAAGAAGAAATAGAAAATCGGAAGCTCAGGTATGAGGATTTCCTAAAATTCAAATATCACTCGCTTCAGCTAAATGCAGACTACGGAAAGTGGTTGATCGCCTCGCTTTTGCTTGTCCATGGCGCGACTATCGCTTTTCTCGCTCAGAATGAGAGGCTGGCGAAATCCGTCCTACCTCTTCTTTTCTGGTGGCATGTCGCCGGAATCCTTTTGGCCTTCCTGGCTGGACTTGCGGTATGGGCGAATTGGAGCCTGCATGCCCAATACTACGAGCAGGCAACACCTCGCATGATCTACGATCATCAGCATTGGCCGCCATTCAACGAAAAGGTAAGAAAGGCGATCAATTGGACGCACTGGCTTGGAATAGCCTTCGGCATCCTATCAGCGCTCTGCATTCTCGGTTCTTCTTTACGCGCCTACTCTGTCATGGAAACAAGTCGAAATCCGTTGAATAGCGAAGGCTTTACTTTCCGCGCTGTCGAAGCAGCATTTTCTGTGCTCCTACATTTTTGATACCGGCTTAAATGTTGTCGTCGGTGTCGGTCGAAAAGCTGGCCCGAATTACGTGCGGAACATCAATATAACTGTAACACTTAGCCCTGACCAAAGTATATTAATTACCTGTTTTTATTGGATTGTCCTTCCCGAGAGAGGGGTGACAGTTCATACCGGAGACATGGGTTACACTTTTTGCCTTTGCGAGGAGAGCGAA
>NZ_JBNDIC010000068.1:0-26316 GCF_056755475.1 Rhizobium sp. KNZ2-6A
TTTATAATACTATCCATGGTAGTATCCGCGTCCTTGATGAGAAAATGACATATAAGGCGACCTTATTTGGGCATCACGCCGACGTAAGGCGGAGAGGATCTGCGTGCTCAGCTTTGCACTTCAATTCTTCAATGGTCTCCAGATCACCGTTGTATTGGCTCTCGTAAGCGGCGTTCTCGGATCTCTTCTCGGTCTCCTTGTCGCCGTGGTCAAACTATCAAACCTGCGCATTTTCGGCTTCCTCGGACAGGTATATACGACGATCGTACGGGGTCTGCCCGAGCTGCTCGTCATACTTGTCGTCTATTTTGGGGGAACGGCGGTCATCACCACGCTGACGGGTCGTTATGTCGAAATCAATGCCTTTGCCGCTGGCGTTGCTTCCTTGGTGATCGTCTTTGGCGCCTACTGTGCGGAGATTTTCCGCGGTGCGATCAAAAGTATTCCGCAAGGACAGACGGAAGCTGCGCGTAGTCTAGGCCTGACATCATGGCAGGTCTGGTCATTCGTCATCCTGCCGCAGATGATGCGCGTCGCCCTGCCAGCTTACGGCAATCTGTGGATTTCCCTCGTAAAAGATACATCCCTCGTATCCGTCATCGGGCTGACGGACGTCATGCGAGTTGCCTTTATCGGGGCTGGATCGATGCAGGCGCCCCTCACCTTCTACCTGACGGCTTCTGCACTTTATCTCGCCCTCACAAGCTTGTCGCTCGCATCGTTTCGCGTGCTGGAGCGACGCATCCAAATTCCCGGTCATTGAGGGAACCTAGAGCATGGACATCGACCTGATAATCGAAAGCATTTTCGTGCTTGCGCACGGTATTGTCCTCACCCTGTCCCTGACACTTCTGTCGCTCGTAATCAGTTTTATTCTGTCAGTGCCGCTGAGCCTTCTGAGGGCGTCGCCGAATAGAGCGTTCTCGGGATCGGTGCTCGCCTATACCTATGTGTTCCGCGGCACACCGTTGCTGGTACAGCTTTTCCTGGTTTATTACGGTCTCAGCCAGTTTGCGGTCGTCCGCCAGAGCATCTTATGGCCGCTGCTGCGCGAACCGTTCTGGTGCGCCCTCGTCGCCTTTTCCCTGAACAGCGCCGCCTACACGACGGAAGTATTCAGGGCCGGCATTCTGGCGGTTCCGCGTGGCGTCGTTGAAGCCGGCCAAGCTCTCGGCCTGTCACGCCTGATGCGGATACGGCTGATCATTTTTCCCTTGGCATTCAGGACTGTGCTTCCCTCGTATGCGAACGAAATCATCGGCATGGTAAAAGCGAGTTCGCTCGCAAGCACCGTCACGCTCCTGGAGACCACCGGATTGGCCCGTCGGATGGTCTCGGAGACATTCGCTCCCTACGAGGTCTTCCTGGCGGCAGGTCTCCTCTATCTGCTCTTGAACTTCATCGTTTCAGCTTTCTTCCGATGGCTGGAAATGCATCTTGCCCTGCCGCAGGCCGGCGATCGCAAGACCGCAACCGACGGCCCGATCACCTCGAGGTTTCGGCAATTGCGAAAGGCGACCGGCAGGCGATCCTACGCAGACCCGGCCAACCAACCCTCCATCCGTTTTTTATAAAAGGGGAATCGACAAATGTATAAATCCATTCTTTTGGCGTGTCTCATCGCTCTCGCAATCAGTCAGACCGGCGCTCAAGCCGCGGAACGTAAGGCGCTTACGATCGCGACCGAGGGCGCCTCTCCCCCCTGGGACATGATCGATGCGCAAGGAAAGCTGGTCGGCTACGACATCGACATAGGCAACGAATTGTGCCGACGCATGGCTGTCGAATGCAGGTTCGTCGCGCAGGACTGGGATGGGATAATCCCGGCACTGACCGTCGGCAAGTTCGACGCGATCATGTCCGGCATGGCGATCACCGAAAAGCGCAAGAGATCGATCGCCTTCTCGCAACCTTATGCCGGCGGTTTCAATCAGCTGGTCATGCGAAAAGATCTCCGGCTTCCTCCAACCGACACCAAGGCGAAGATCAACCTGACAAGCATTGATAGCGCGCAACAGGCAATCCTCGACCAACTCCAATCCGCGCTCTCCGGCAAGACGCTTGGAGTGCTCAGGTCGTCGAATTCGGAAGCCGTTCTCAACGAACTCTTCGGTAAAGTTGCGACAATCCGTAGCTACGATACCCAGGATAATCTCCATCTGGACCTTGCAGCGGGTCGCATCGACGGCGGCCTTGCCGACTATTTTACATGGAAGACGTTCCTTGATGGAAAGGATGGCGACACGGCCGCCTTCTATGGCCCCGAACTGTCAGGCGGACTGTGGGGCCCAGGTGTCGGAGTGGGTATCCGCAAGCAAGACACCGAACTCGTCGCGGCATTCGACAAGGCGATCGATGATTGCATCAAAGACGGAACCTTAAAGACGTTTAGTCTGAAATGGTTCAGGATCGATATTTCTCCATCCGCGACGCCGTAAGCGGCGAGGCTGATTGAAACGAGAAGCTTTGTCAGCCGCAACCGGTGGAACCGGACATCCGAGCTCCCGGTTGAACGCAAATTGACCATGTAGGTAAACCATGCCCTCCCCTTTTACCGTGGCCGTGACCGGCCAGTCGCTCATCCATCATGACGTCAGAATTTGCCGAGATCCGGGCTTTCTGAAAATCGTGAAGATCCTGAAAAATTCCGACGTCGCCTTCACCAACTTCGAAGGAACCATTCTGGGGCGCCATGGCGGATCACCGATGAAAGGATCTTATTTCGGCTATTCCGACCCTTCTGTCCTGGACGCTCTGAAACAGATTGGGTTCAACACGCTCGCGCTTGCCAACAATCATGCCTTCGATCTTGGCCCACCGGGTATTATGTCGACGATCGACGAGGTTCGTTCTCGCGGTTTCCTTCACGCTGGTATTGGTCTTGACCGCGATCATGCAGCCTCGCCGGGCACAGCAGCCTTCGGCAGCCGGCATGTAGCCCTGGTGGCAATGGATGCGGGACCGGGACCTAGAACCATGTATGCTGAGAATGCCCGCTTTCGGCGTCCGTCCAGGCCGGGTGTGAACCAATTGGGCGTGACCCGGATCCTCGAGGCGGATCAGACTGTTTTCGCCATGCTGGAAACGATCCGGGCGACGTTTCAAAGCTCGAAGCTCGAGCGGGCAAACTATGCGCAGCCGGACGACGTCCCCGCCCTCGACGATGACAAGGAAATCGACTTCTACGGCACCATCTTTCGGCGTTCCGACGCCAATCGGCGTATCATAGCGATTGATCCCGACAGTGCCTCAACTCAGCTGATGGCGATCGCAAGCGCCAGTTCCCGTGGACAGTTCGTCATCGCCTATCTCCACCATCATCACTGGGAGCCGAACTGGCGCGATGTGCCGGATTGGGTCAGGGCGTTCGCCCATGCCTGTATCGACGCCGGTGCCGGCGCCTTCGTCAGTCATGGGACACCCGTCCTGCAGCCGATAGAGATCTATAAACGCGCGCCGATCTTCTTCGGTCTTGGCAATTTCTTCTTTCACACGGAAAAGGGCGAAACCGAATGGAGTTCGCCCGACGTGTGGAAGAGCGTGGTTGCAAGATGCATCTTCCACCCAGGCGGATCCCTGCAGATCGATCTGCTGCCTGTCGTACTCGGTGGAGAGGAGAAGATCAAAGAGCTGGATTTTCATGAGCGGCACGTTCCTGTGGCGGCCTGCAGCGAGCTGGGTGAGCAGATCATCGGCGATCTCGCCGAACGTTCGGCGGCATTTGGCACCTTGATAGAGCGCGACGGTCCAGCAGGTAGAATTAACGTTGGCTAAAGGCAGGTTCCCACTCCGATTCCGCGTTCAATGGAGGTGGGAAGCCAACCGGCAAGCTGTCTCGCTCGCCATGCTGCCGCCTTTTTCTGGAGAAGTTGCGCATCTCAATCTGCCATCCTTACTCGTGAGAGACCTCAACACCTATCCATTCGGGCAGCTTAACTAAACCTCTGGTAGCTGGCACAGTTGCCGTTGCCGGTTTGGATGCCACCCCCAAGCCAGCAATGCAGTGTCCGGCGGCGCGATGCCCCCAAGCAAAAGTGTCGTCGGACGCGCCATTTGTGCATCAACTCCTATCAGCGCTTTGTAATGTACCGCCAAGCTAACTGCCAGGCGGATTTCGTCAGCGACCCCGATCCGATCCTTTGCCTTAATGTGAAGCCCGTCGCTTGAGGTCACCCGTGCCCAAACCGCCATCTTGGGCATTCATTGTGCGGGAGGCGCCAAAGCAGACGCTGATGCTATTTCGCGCCTCACCTGCAACCGAGAGCGTCCTCGAAGTCGCGTGAGAGCGTGAACTTCGAAATGATCGCACAATTCCTGCTGCGGGGGCAGAAACAACGACCCTGTTACTGGAAAGTTTTTGCGTAAAGGATTCTCTGGCGAACCAAGGAACTTGGCTTGGCTCTAGGAATGCCCTGCGGCGGAGAACGCACAGTCAGCCAACGAGCCTCGAGAGCGAAAAACGGGCTCCGATCCCTTCAATTTTTGCTCGGAAGAAAGTCTCCCGGCCAATCTATATTTTTCAAGTAAGTTAGCATGTCAGCATCACCGAGCGGCTAATCCTCGTCAGTCTTGTCTTCATCCCCGGCGATCGTCCTGATCAACGCCAGCGTTCGGGCCCTGAGCTTTGGCGACAAGCGGAGAATTTCTTCGACGAAGCGGCGTCCCTCCGCCGTCGCAAGATAGGCGATACGCTCGTCTGCCTCGGCAGCGATAGCTACGCCCTCCCCTGAACTAGGTTGCGGTAGGCCGTCAAAAAAGCATCCCACCGGCACATTCAGTCCGCTGGCGATCTCGTAGAGCATCGACGCGCTGATGCGGTTCTTCCCGCTCTCATATTTCTGGACCTGCTGGTAGCTCAGGCCAACTTTCTGACCGAGTTCGGTTTGCGACAGGTTGGAATGAATCCGTCTGATGCGAAGCTGCTGTCCCACATGGATATCGACCGGATGAGTCGCTTGGCCGTGTTCGTCGGCACGAAACACGTTGGCTCGCGAGCCGCTAGCAAACTCCTTTACTGCTCGATCATGCATTGCTGTGTATCTCCACCTTAGAGACGTTCACGCTCTGCGACGCAGATCATGTCTCCAGTCTCGACTAAGACAAGTTGTCGGCAAACCGCGTGCTCGGCTCAAAATAATTAGGGACTATCAGTCCGTCGATTGTCAAGCCTTCAATATGCATCTGTTGCACGATGGACGTGCGTCGGACCATCGGTTGGAATCTTAGGCGGCTTCGAGTAGATAGGGGCCTCTCGCAAGAGCGCTTGGCATTAGAAGCCGAGATCGATCGCTCTTACGTAGGGCGGGTTGAAAGAGGCAGAGAGAACGTCACAGTTGCGACTTTGGAAGCCTTCGCAAGGGTCCTATCTGTAAATGTCTCTGAGTTATTTGCGGAGATTGATCCGGAAGACGCCCGGCCGCCATCTCTTCGTTCCGGGCGGAAACGAAAGACCACTTGAGTTGTCGGGATCCCCGTCCTGCTATGCTATTGCAGGATATTTCAGGTCAGATTGTGAGAGAAGGGTGCTGCGACAACGCCCACTCAGGATCTTTCAAGCCCACTGCTCCTTCGTCATGACAAGCGCTGAGAGAGGTCCACAAGGGATCCCCAACAAAACTTTCGAGCGTACCGCAGGCGTCCGCCAGTGCCAGGCTGCCATAGTTTCTGAGTGCTCCGTGAATGTTGCCTGATCCCAGCGTGTCAAGCTCCGAGAAGGGATCGCCATTGCCCAAAAGCACGCGATGTCCCCAGATACCCGGCTTTTCATCGGCGGCTATCGTTGCGCATAGCTCACGATCTCCGATCATGGCGAGCGCACGACAGAAGACATAGCGCATGAGAGGATAGTAAACCGTGTGCCGGCTGCCGCCGAGGACACGTACGCCCGGCAAGATCGCCGTGACGATGAACATCAACAAAAGGTTTGGGATGATCTTGCGCGCCCGCAGCGCCTGGATGACTGCATCCGCTGCGAATTCAATCGAGAAACCCTCAGTTCCCCTTGCCCCAAGCCGGGAACCCGCCAGCCGCAACCGGAAGAGGCGGCCGCAATCGCTGCCCCAGAACAGGTCGGTGGTATTCTTGAGCCAACCCCGCCAGGGTCCGTCGCCAAGAGCGTCAATCGCGGACAGTAGACACTGCGCAAATCTGCCGTTCTCAAACAGGTTCCGGGTCAGCCAGGATGATTTATCCTGGAGATGTTCGGCGACAAGGTCGGCCACATCCTCATCGTCGATCTGTAGGAAATCGATGCCCGGGTCGAAATATCGCTCCCATAGACCCGCATTGGCACGCTTGATCGCGAGCGCAGCCGACGAGAACTCGCCTTGTGGCAATATGGAGCGCAGCCGCACGACAAGATCTCCATCGCCTTCGACGCGATCAACGTTTTTCAGGGCGAAGCGATAGGGGCCATTCTGCGCGAGGATGCTGTAAGGGATCATCTTACTGCGGCTCAGTCCAAAGACGTTGATCGCCTCGCCGCCAAGTTTCAGCCACCCGGGACCCTTACGGCCCCTTTCAACGAATTTGACTGTCGATACCGCATAAGAGACGTAAGCCGAACGACGATGCGCCGTCAGGCCCATAAGGCTGAAGAGATGCGTGTAATAGGCGTCCGGCTCGATCAATAAATGCAGGTGCGGGCCGGTTTGCATGACGGGAGCATTGGCGATCTCCGCCGCAATGGAATTGGCTCGATCATCCGCAAACCCCGCGTTCCGGGCGGCCCCGCGGATGCTTCGCTGAAGCAGCGACATCGCGCGACGCCGGACATCACAGCTGCTGATGTGAGGTTCGATATCGAACACCATCCGCGCATAGTCCACCAGGTGTCGCTGGCGGAATTCGGCGATCCAGGGAAACAGCGCGCCGATCAAGTCCAATGCGGCATCTTTTGTAATTGGCGGTGCCTCTGCACCCATTGGCTCGGTCATGACGACGCTCTCCGCCTTGATGACGCTCTAGTTTTCGCGGCATTTAAGGCATAGCCGGCGGCAACACAGGTTATCATTCCGCTTCCAAAAGCGAAGAAGGCCGCCGATGGACCCGGTTCGTCTCCGGCAACAGCAAGGCCCGCATAGAGAAGCAGGCTGAAGCCCATGCAGGCGGCATGCATCCAGCCTTTCGCTCGCCCCAGATTCGCGTTCGATACGACCCTTTGTATCTCGACATCGATGAGAACGCGCGACAGGTTATAGCCACCGCCGAGAAACGCCATCAATGCGAACGTAATGCCGAGATTCCGCGTTGGATAAAAGGCAGCCATGGCTACGCCCGACAGCAGGACGATGATCGGGATGACGCGGCCATCGGCCTTCCTGAACGGCCTGAGCGTCAGTATCAGCATGCTGACGATCGCACCGACTGCCCAGTAAAATTCCAGCATTCCGAACTCAAAGGAAGTTCCGTTAAGTTCCTGCAGCACGAACTGCGATACGAGCGCGCTGATCAGCATGCCCATTGCGTAGATCAACACGTAGCTGGCAACGAGAAACAGCGGAATGCGGCTTGTTCCCTTACCTTCACCCGTTTCCAACTGAGACTCCATTGAGTGCCAAGTGTTAACCGACATGGTCTGAAAGTGCATCCCGGTTCGGGAGATGCTGAACATCGAAATCGCAAATGTGCCGACGGCAAAGAGAAAGCAGGACGTCCAGGGCACCGTGTTGAGCAGCCAGCCGGTGACTATCGCCGCCAGCATATTGCCCGCCTGCATAGCGATGTATGCAAATGAATTGAAGGCTACCAGACTCTCTGATCGCGTAATCGACGGCACGATTGCCGAGGAGGCCGTAAGGTAGAGCCGGTCGGCCATCCCATAGAAAATCACCGAACCATACAGAGCATAATCGGGCCTGTGGAGGACGAACGCAGCCGAC
Organism: Rhizobium sp. KNZ2-6A; assembly: GCF_056755475.1. NCBI lineage: Bacteria > Pseudomonadati > Pseudomonadota > Alphaproteobacteria > Hyphomicrobiales > Rhizobiaceae > Rhizobium > Rhizobium sp. KNZ2-6A. Next base: position 7,881 of record NZ_JBNDIC010000068.1, read on the forward strand.
GTCACCAGCAAAATGGCGATCCTCAGCCCATCGCTCGCCATACAGAGGGCGCGGCGATCAAAACGATCGACGAGATATCCGGCCGGCGGACTCGCCAGAAACTCCGAGATGCTGCCGAGCGCCAGGAAAAGCGCAGTGGAGCCGGCATTGTTGCCGGACGCCGCAAGCATCCAAATCGCACCCACATAATAAGCGTTGCGCCCTGTTGCCGCAAAGAACGCGCTTAATAGAAAGAAGTACCGTACCGCACGCAATCCGCTGCGGTCCAAGGCGAGCTTCGGTGCAATGTTGGCATCTTCATTCATTCGTATACCACCAAAATGGAGATGCAGCTTGCGAGGAGGTCAAGTTAGCGGATGACGCGAAGCACCACTTTCAAAATTCTGCTGTAATCCACACGAGTGCTTTGGCGGGCTTATGTCTTCCAGTCAGCTCTATATTGCTTTGGGGTGAGGCCCATAACACGGCGAAACGCTACCGCGAGATGGCTGGGGCTGGAAAAGCCGCATGCGTACGCAATCTCGGTTATGGGGCGGCTTGAGTATCGGAGCATTTCGCTTGCCCGCTCCAATCGCCTTCGAATGACGAACGCGTGCGGCGGCAGGCCCGTAGATTGCCGAAACGCTTTCGACAAATAATGCTCGCTCAAACCAGCCTCGTGGGCGAGGTCGGCCAGGGTCAAGGAACCGTCGAGCGAGGCTTCAATCATGTCGATCAAGCGCTTCAGCACAGCTGGCGAAAGACCTCCTTTGAGATAGTGTCGCCGCTGGCCCGAGAGACGGAACAACTGCCCGAAAATCGTCCTGACATGGTTCTCGACCATCATATTTGCCAGGGGATCGCGTTGTCCGATTTCCGCGCGGATATTGCGGGCAGCATATTGGATCAGGGGATCTTCGAAACCGAGCGTCGGCGCTAACCGGTCGACATCAGTCCCGGGCACATTTTCAAAATGATCCTCGATAAATTTCTTGCCGATGGTGAGGAAGAGGTACGACGCTGCCGGCTCGCCATCGTCCCAGCCGTTCCAGCTATGGCCCGCCGGGATGAACGACAGCGATCCGGGCGGCCTTTGCGTGAAGCCGACCCTTCGGCCATCCAGATAATCTTCGCCGTCCTTTGCGCCACCGCGGATGTTAAGGAGGATCGCGTGGTGGTGCGCGGTGATGTTTGTTTCCTGTCGACGCACACCGGTCCTTTGGACGAGGTCTGCGCGCACGGATCGCCAGCAACCATAGTCGTGGGCGAATGCGGATTGTTCTGCACGTCTGATCGCACGGGGGTCAAACGCTGCAGGACCAAACATGCACAACTCCGTTCAATCGAAAGCATCACGACCGCCCGAATCAGCGAATCCTCCAATACAAACTAAGGCGGGATTTCCATTTGTCTGCTGCAACGCAAAATTTCATGACAATTTTATGAAAGAATAACAGGATTGTGACGGTTAGCGGCGCGCGCACCTGTAATTGTGCCCCCGCACGGTGCTCGTTCTCTTCGATGGAGCAGCAGCCATCAGCTCTTACAGCAGCATCGATGCATGCCGAACCGATGGAGCACGAGATGCGGGACTTCTCCTCATTTTTCGAAGAGTGCGAACGCGCGCCGCGTTTGAACGAACTTGCCGAATTCTTTGCGGAAACGGCAGCCGGCCGGTCGGGAAATCCTATCAAGCAGCCGCAGGTGGACCGGCGACTGCTGAGCAACGACAAGCTTCTCGACCGCTTCATCCGCCTGCACGAACAGCGGCGCGGACCATTTGATCAACATTATCACGCCAGCATTCCCTATCGACTGGAGGAAGAATGCCGTCTCGGACTCGCGATCCTCAAATACGCAAAAGATATGTCCGATATCCTCAACCTTTATTCGCTGGGCACAGCCGAGGGCACGATGGCGCGGACGATCTCGGAATTGGCTCAAGGCCGGGTCGAGAGCCTGTCATGCAGTCCGAACGTCGAAAATCATCGAAGCTTCATGGCCTATGGCGATCCTCCGCATGCCACCTTCTTTCTCGGTCCTTTCCATCATCTGAGGAGAGATTTGCTGCGTTCGCGACAGGATCTGGCCAAGTTCGCTTCCGGCTTCGACATCATTCTCGAGGACACGACGTTTCAGATGTATTCGCCCAATCGCTTCGATCAGATTCGGTTTGTTTCGCAGCATCTTAAAAGCAATGGGCTTTTCATTTTCGTGGAGAAGTTCAGACATGAAGACGACGAGGAATACCGGCGGCGTGAACGGCAAAAGGACCATGGTTTCAAGGCCCGCTTTTTCAACACGTCCGACATTCGCGCGAAGGAAGAGGCCGTTTTAACGCGCATGAATCGAAACGACGTCAGTCTGGTGGAAATCGGCGAGACGCTGCGTCACTTTTTCGGTCATACGATCGTCATCTGGAACAGTGGGAATTTCTACACGCTTATCGCCAGCAACGACGCAGAAAATCTCAAGCTGTTCCTATCGAAACTGTGCCGGCCCCCAATCCCAGCAGAATACATCTACGCGGACCTGCCATATCGGCTTTATCCCGAATTCGAAGGCAGGCCGGTGTCAGCCAGATCTGGATCCTTTAGGTGATACCGAGAACCGACCATCGGAGCGATGCAACGGCGCCTCTCGTTATCCAGTGTCTGATTTACTCTAGCAGCATTTGAAGAGGCGGAGCAAATTTGAGCCCCGATGGTCACTTTATGAATATCAACGCTCGCGGCTTTCACTGCGTCATTCGAAGAATTGGCTGCGCCAGCCTCGTCATTTTCGAGCGAGATGGCCTCCTTCTGAGGCGGAAAAGTCCCTCCAGGGATCTCATGCTGGGGGACATTAGCGACGAATTCGTTGAAATGTTGCGAGGGCTGCGAGAGCTCAATCTTCGCTTCGGTTTCATCTCGGACGAAAGAGGGATGGATGCTGTCTCATATGGAAGATCGGAATTCGCTGCCCTCACGAGGCAACTCGACGAGTTGCTGCGCATTCGCGGTGCCATGCCAGATTTCTGGATGACATGGAGTAACCCCACAGGAGATGGCGGCACGAAACTTCGACATCGAGATGATTGGCGACAGAAGCGTGGTGCCGGCATGATCCGACGATCGATGGAGTTGCACGGGGTCGACAATAAGGAAGCCATCTTCGTCAGCGCCTCTGCAGCCGGACACCTCTCCGCAAACACCGCGGATGTCACGTTCATCCAAGTTGTTGGCCAACGGAGCGATTGTAGCATGCCACGCCAGATGGAAACGGAGCCGCAGCACCCAAGTCTATCTATAACAACGGAGATCGGACAGCTTCGCGCTGGGATCGAACAGATATTGGGGCTGCGTCATCGCGCCGGACGCCGCTGCATCGTCGCCCGATCAGAATGACTGCCGCTGCGTCAGCGGCTGCGATCTGTGTCCTTTTGCCGTGGCGGTCGAAGCTTGATCGACTTAGGTATCTCCCGATCGCTCTGTCGCAGTTTTCCACGATCGCGATCTGATCGATCCGTCTCGGGCCTACCATGCTCGGCGTTGGACCGAGCGACGCGCGACGCGTCGAGGGAGCGGTTGTTCGAGCTTCTGTTAACGATCCCCTGCTCCGCAATATGATCGCGGCCGGTCGCCGACTTCGTTTCCAGGCTATCAGAGGAACGCTTGGCGTTATCGACACCCGCGCGATCGCGATCCTTAGTTACGCGTGCATCGAGTTGCAGCCCAACCACCTTGCCGATAACTTTGGTCGCCTGCTCGAAGAGCAGCCGATCGCTTGGGTTGAGGATCTTCGCGGCGACGCTGATGGCGGTGGTCGCCAGCGTCTCCTTTGCCGCCTTTGCCTGAGCGGCGCTGATCGGTGTGGATCGCAGCATGTGTTCTTCTCCTTTCATTTTAGTGGGATCATGTCCTCGGCGAACGGCCGTTTCCAACCGACGGTACTCGCGCTGCAACCCGATCGACAGATCGTGGCTCAGTTCGCGCGCCGTGCTGGGTGCACTTCGGTCCTTGGCAATTCTTTCCAGCATTTGGATGACGCGCCCGACTGAGTGCTTGGTCTGATCGAACCGCCGCCTCGCCTCTTCTAGCTTCGGCGCCGTGGGCTTGTCGCGAAGCTTGGAGATTACCTTTTCGACGAGATTAGGCGGTGCTGTCGCCCCCATGCGGCGAAACATCTCCCACTCCCACCGTTTGACGGGTGGGGGACCTGCACGTTCGACACGCTTTTGACGATCGATTGCTATGCCGCGTTCCCGCGCCTTTTCGGCAAAGCGAGTGCGCCACTCCGTGAAATCACGAATATTGGGATTGAGCATCTTGCCGCTGCTGTTACGCAACCCGACCATCACATGCAGATGCGGATGCTTATCAAGGTCATTGCGGTTGTGGACCGCATAAGCATAGCGATGACCGGAGAACTGCTCCTTTAGAAAGTCACGACCGGCCAGGATAAACCGATCGCGGTCGACATTGGCCGGGCCCGACAACAACAGGTGCATGAAATCGCGTGGCTGCCGGGTCTGCATCAGCGAGCCCACTATCTTGCCCTCGGCTGTAAGCTGCCTGTGATCGCTTGTCGTCAACTCGCGCCGGTCCGTGGCTTGATAATAGCGGCCGCTTTTGCCCGGACGCTCCTCGATGCCGGTCTTCGTCGAAAGTGTCACCCCCGCGCCTTGCCGCTGCATCGCATGGAGCGTCGCGGCCAGCCCCTTCGTACCACTCGAAAACTCCACCGGATAGCGCGAGACCGGCGTGATCCCCTCCGCACGCAATTCCTTGTCCACCCGTGAATCGATCGCATGCACGTCATCGATTTCAGCCGCAACACGATTCTGGCTGCTCCGGTCGGATCGGTCCCTCTTCTCATGCGCAATCACCAGCGCGAGGTCCAGACGGGATTGGCCCTTCACGCCTTCGCTGACGCTGAACGCGTAGGTCCGATCAGTATCACCAACGTCGCGGAACCCCTCTGACGCAAGTGAGCTCAGTGCGCGTGCAACCTGTTTTCGGTCGGTACGCTCGAGCTCATAGGTCAGCCGTAGAACGTCCTTGCTTCCTTTCCGATTTCCGAACTCGCGCTCCCAGGATTGGACGGCTGCGCTGACATCGGTGACTTCGTGGCCATCCTGATCACGCGCCTTTTCTTCCTTGCTTTGATAGGCAAGCACGTTGCGGGCTGACGCTGCTCCGGCTCCATAGGACAAGACCTTGACGACGACGGCGTTATTGCCAACCGCCCGGCTGAATGCTGTCGCTGCGCCGGCGTTGCGCGCTAGCGAGGGTACGCCTGTTTTTGTCCTCGGCGGCGCCTTTTTCGCTCGACCGCCCGCGCCGCCACGCCGTCGAAGCTCGTCCTCGATGAGATCGAAATAGCTCGGCAGCCTGCGGCCTTCCAGCCTAGACCTTGAGAGACTTCTGGTGAGGTCGTTCATCGTGTCTCCTGATCAGGTCGGCGATAAAGGTAGATGGTCTGACGAAAGCTGCGTCCCTGATTGAATCCAGGGCGCCCATCACCTCGTCCAGCTTCGCCATGATGGCCGCGCCCAGCGCAGCCTGGTCGCGCTCTTCCGACAGAAACTCCTCGTTGCGAAAGGCAAGCTCGCGGAGGAACTGATGCATGTTTCCCAGCTGCCGGTCATGCTCCTCCAGCATCGCCGCTACATGCATGATCTCCCTGGTGACGATGAGCTTTGCAACAAGATTGACCGAGATATCGACACGGCTGGCAAGCAGATCCACGTTGCTGAGGACATGGGCAGGTAGACGGAACATGACGGCCGGTTCACGCATCTGCCTACATCCCCCTCGCCTTCAAGGCTTCGAGGATCAGTCTGTGGGTCGCCGATGAGAGTTGCTCATGCCGTTCCAGGGATACACGGAAGATTTTCGTCAGCACGTCGTCATCGAGGTAAAGGGAAATACGCTTTCGCTTGACCGATCCCACGTTCACATCGGCTTGGGCCCTTACTGCCTGCTCTTCCCGAAGTTTGCTCTTCACTGGAGAGCGACGGTGCTCTGACCTCGTTTCCCGCTCGACGCTCTCTTGCGCCTGATGAGGATCCTCCGGCATGAGCTTGTCGAGATCGAGGCCGGTCGGCATGTAGGAGGTCGCATCCTCCTGCACGTCCCTCGCCTGGTCTTCTCTCGATCGGGCAAGAGCGAGAATGTTGCCGGCTGGCGTTCTTTCCCTCGACATCGCGCTCAGGCAGCCTCGGCCTGCAGAAGGCCAATGAATTCGTTGTTGATCTTTTTGACCAGATCGATTGCGTCAAGCACGCTTTCTGAGGCACGCCGCTTGGCCGACGGCCTCAGCGCCGGATTGTTCTCAATGCTGGCGAGCTTGGAGTAGAGCGACCCGAAGCCGGCGCCGACGTCGCTGAAGTGATTGCTCTTCCGGATGACCGTGTCCACCATCGGAATTCGGCCGCTCGTCAGGATAGCATGGACCTCCGGAAGGGAGCGATTATGCTTGAGGGCGATCATGTCCACATAGTTCCAGATCGCCGCGTATGGGATTGGACCTTGCGCCCGCTTCCTGGAAATCTCCTTCAAAATCGTCGCGACCTTGATTGCCGAGGTCGCAGCCGTTGGCTCGGGTATGACAGGAATGAGGACTGCATCGCATTCGTGGTAGACTTCGATTGCCCGTTGGTGGACGTATCCGCCAACGTCGTAGATCCTGATATCGGCCGCGGGGGCCTCCGCAAGGCGATCTGCGAACTGGTCGTCCGGAGCGACTCGCAGATGCAGCAGCGTGCCGTCGCTCGGGAGCAGCCCTCGCTTCATGGACACATTGTACCAGCGGGTCGACGATTCCTGCTCGTCACAATCGATGAGCAGTGTCCTGTGTCCTTGCTGCGCGAACTCGGCCGCGAGATTGACGTTCAAGGTCGATTTCCCGGCGCCGCCCTTGAAGGTCGAGATCGCGAGCGAGAGTGGTTTGCCTGTCATGGATCCCTCAGCCTCGAAGTTTCATTTGGCTCTGCGCCCGATGACGAGCCGCGATCAGATCGTCGTTGATCCTCGTCGCTTCGCGCTCGCGGGCTGCATCTGCCTTGAGATCACTGCCCGGCCAGAGTTTCAGGATCGGCAGAAGAAGGAGAACGAAGAAGGTGATCGTCGCGCCTTTGAACAAATGGGACTGCGCGTAAAGGTCCAGCGCCCATTGCCATAGAGCCCGCGTCCATTCCGCCGGGAAGAAGAGATATGAAATCGTCAACGCAAGAGCGTAGGCAGCGAAGGCCGTGAACAGCACACAGGCGGCCAAGACGACCAGGAAGTTGGCGATTAAGATCAGGAACCACACGACCCGGAAAGGGGAAGTCACGATCCTGATAGCCTTTTGCTGTGCCGACATCTGCCTTTCTCCATGTGCCAGTTCCGCGTTGGAAAAGTCATACCGCAATCTCTCCGACTTTTCCAGACTTGCACTGCAGTATAATTTTGTGCATCATCTCCAGAGCCAATTGATGACGGACGCAAGCATGAATCCTGGCGCACGACGGCTCGCTGAACTCCTCTTCTGCACCATTGCATGCGGGACGAATGCCGTCGCACTCGCGGGCGAAGAGGATTCGGTCTCGAAATTTGTCAGCTATTATCAGAAGGCCTACGCAGAAGGGCGCGATCTGATCCCTGCCCCCCAAAAGCCCCTCGATACCTCGTCGATCGCCGAGCGGCTCGACCTGCAAACCATCACACCTGAAGGTGCACTGAGCGGAAGCGCCTTTCTTGCGTCCGACGGAACCATCGTCAAATTGGCCGGCGCCCAAGGCTGCCTCTCGACCGAGGAGATGGAATTCGCCAGCCTGCAGACGACATGCGCGATGGTCTCGCTCGCCGGCCTAACCGCCATGCTCGGCGAAGCGGAGGCGGCGGCTGGCAATGCTTTCCCGTGCCATTTCATCGGCCAGAATGCTGGTTCGCCGAGCGTACGTTTTGCCGAATGCTTTTTCGTGAAGGACGGTGAAACACGATCGCTTTCCGAAGTGCTCATTATCAAGGGAGTAGCGTTCGCGGCACGCGATCGCACCGGCCGGGCAGTGTTTCCGGAATATGCACAGGCAGAGACACGCGCACAGAAAGCCAAAGCCGGAATCTGGGCTAACGCCCACTTCACGCATCCTTACGGTGAGCGCTATCGCGCGAATCCCTCCACGAACTGATCCGATGAGGTTCCTGATGTTGATGTCCACGTTCGCAGCTTCCGGCCTTTTTGCAGGCATATCGATCATGCCCATGCTCGCCGGCTCGAACCTTCCAGCATCTCCTCGCCTCCAAGCTCCGATTATCTCGGTTCAGGCGCTCGGGAGCGAAGGGGCCAACGCAGATAGCCACGAAAACGATGGAACCGATTTCGCGCCGTTTCCAGTACAGGCGCAATTCGAAACCGGCGACACTTGGATTTCCGGCGGGAGGCGATATCGCCTCTACGGCCTGCAAGCGTGTCTCCGCGGGACCTCCATCTCAATTTCTCCAGGCGTCGTCAGAGATTGCGGAGAGCTCAACCTGATCATGGTACAGGCGTTGATAAGAGATACGAATCCCGTCTGCACAACCATCAAGGATCTCGATCAGAACAATGCCGTGGTCGGCTGCCAGACGACAAGAGGCAAACGGCGCTATGATCTGGCAACTTACATGATCGCTCAGGGGTGGGGATTTGCCGCAGTCGACACCACCGGCCGCTTGATCGTCCCCGGCTACAGGGTGGCGGAAGAAAGCGCGCGATCGGCACGCGCCGGGCTGTGGGCTTACTCGGACATGCCTCACCCCGTCACGATCCTAACGGGCCAAGGGAGCGCACAACGATGAAAGTTGTTTCGTTGTCGATCATGTTTCTGACGATCACAGCGGCGGCCACGACGGCACAAGTCCGGCCGGCTGACATCCCGCGGCAGATCTATGGAAAAGTCCAGGTCGTCGACGCGACCACCTTTGAATTCAGGAAGAGCGCGCAGACCGTGCGGCTTGCGGGATATGAAGCCCCTCGCCTTGAGCAAACAGCAACGAGCGATAGCGTTGACTGGCCGGCTGGTCAGGTCTCGCGGGCCTGGATGATCCTTCGCACACTCGGGCAGGACGTCAACTGCGCGCCTATTGCTCGCGACACCAACGGTGTGATCCTCGCCCATTGCTTTGTCGGAGAGACGAACCTCGCCGCCACGGCGATCGCAGAGGGCATCGGTTACGCCTTCAATTACCGCGGCGAACCTCAGGTTCCCGCCTATTTCGATATCGAGAGAAAGGCCCGTGGCCTGGGATACGGGGTCTGGTCATCGCCAGATCTCCTTCCTCCCTGGCTCTACACCGCCTCGCAGGCGAAGGGGGAGAAGGCTAGGGATTCTTCACTGGAGCCTGACAGCGACTTGCCCCTGCCCGTTGTCCCCGCCAAATCGCCCACTCCTAACGAAGTGCATGGAGGTTGAATGAACCGCATTGTTGGAGCCGCTACAGCGCTCATCTTGCTGTCCGGATCCGCTTCGATAGCGATCGCCGAGGACGGCGTTACTCAAAACCAGATACAGCAGCGCGACCCAGGCTTTTGCGGGGCCGGAGGCGCTGGTTGCGATCCGGCCGAGGTTCAACGATGGAAAGCTGTCGGCAACAAGCTTGCCGATCTCTCGTCAGCCGATCTCAGCCAGTACGCCTATGCCTGCGCCAAGCATCCGGATTGGAAAAAAGACTGCGAGACCGATCCGGCCCTCATCCTGAAGCGCCTCGGGATTGAGGGATACTGAAGGTGGCAATGAACAAGTCCCCCGGTGGCGCGGTCTTAGCGGTGACCACCTTTCTGGTTGGCACGGCCGGCGGCTATGCGATCAACGAAGTGATCAGAAGCGGCCACGAGTCCGAACTCGAACACGAGATCGCTCGGCTGAAAGACGAAGCGTCACAAAATACGAAACCTGACGTCCCAAGCAACGAGGAGGCTAGCGCTGCGCTAGCGAAATCCAGGCGGTCGATGCGCATTTCGGAATGCAAACCGCGTCAGGCCGTGCCGGGTGTGACCTGCTCAGGCATCATCACAACGACCGCGGGATCATTTGCCGGAGCAAGCCAACCCGGCGTGCTCTCCTTTGCGAAAATTGATGGCGTCTGGAGGCAAATCCAATGAACACTTCGAAGGGGCGGACAATGAGACCGACACTGATATTGGCCGCAATCATGGTTGGTTCGGCCCTTGCGCCATCAGCGATCCCGGCGAATGCCGAGGATGCATCCTGGGGATGCCAGGTTCTGCTTTGCGCCGCATCACAGAACCCGTCCTGGCACGGGGTTCCCTACTGCGTTCCGCCCATGACAAAGCTCATCGCGGCCATGAAGGAGCCGGGGTTTTCGTGGCCAATCTGCCATGAGGCCAATGCCGGCAGACCGGGGCACGAGACCTACGACGACTGCCCGTCGGGCACCACGGTTGGGTATAGTTCGCAGACGGGCAATAGCTGGAGGGGCGAGCCGGACCAATGCATTAAGACGGTGGATGTATGCCGATCTCCTGGTCAGCGCGCTTCCGAAGCCAACCAGAGGAATGTCGTGATACGGCGGAGCTTCGGTGACCGAGGCGATAGCTGTCTTCAGCAGATCGCAACGCCGCGGCCGCGCCGCGCAGACCCCTATTTCTTCGATATCCCTGACGAACAGGGCGTGAAGCAACGGTTCTGGTTCAACCTGAATCACTAGCCCACATCGAATGCGTGTCGCCGCAAGAACCTACGTCAGCTCGTCTGTGGCTTTCTTTTTCCTCCGACGCGCCCGCCATGCCGCTATCCGAGCAAGGTCACTGTCCGAAACTCTGAACAAATCCTCGATCGTGACATTCCACTCGCGCTGCATCTTGTCGAGGGTCGACAGCTTGACATCCCTCATGCCGCGGGTGACTTGCGACATATAGGCTTCCGACACGCCGAGTTGCTCGGCCAGGTCCTTGTTCGTCAACCGGCGCTGGGCCTTCAACCGCATCAGACCGATGGCAAGCCGTTCCTGGAAGGAGAGCGACTTCAGGTCAACTTCGTTAGAAAGCTGATCAGTCCCATGGTCCGTCAACCGCGGCATCGAATGACATCCTCACCCGGCTGTTCCATCAACGCGCGGCCGAACGACAGGCGCCGATAACCAGGCGCATGAGCGCGCCGACAGTCACGTGAATGTTTCAAAGTTCTACCACTCGTCCGATGCATGAGGTTGTCCAGAGACTAAGACGTTAAGCGTTAAAACGGTACTTCGCTTGCGACTGTTCACAAGCTCGTTATTTTCAATACACCGCAGCCGACAGCCCGTGCAAGCGAACGCTGGCGGCCCGCGAAATGGATGCGCCAGACAGCCCTGCTTCCCGCTGTTATTGATGTTTCCCGCGTTTGTATACCAATCTCCAATTGCCCTGCACTTTAACTGCGGTTAAATTTTTGGCCTGTTCTATCGAATGGAGAAAACTGATGGGATGGCTCGAAAGATTTGGCTATCGGATCGACCTGCGCCGGTTAGGAGTAGCGGCCATACTTCTGGCGCTCGCGTTCGTCGCTGCTCGCGTGGCCTTCACAGACATTCTGACGTTGGGCTATGCCATGGTCGTCCCCTCCTATGTTTTCCTCTCGGTTGAGATTGAAGGCGCGCGAACCGAGAAAGGCAGCTTTCGAGACACCCGCGGCTGGGCAGAGACGGCTGTCGCCATCGCTGGTGCCGTGGGCGTTGGATATCTTGGCTTCAGCCTTTGGTCGATCGGATATTAATGGCGCATCATGCGTATCGTGGTTCGCAACAGCCCGACCCACCCACTAGCGGAGCTGGATGAACGCGAGGCCATCGCTTTGCGCGCCTGGTACGGGAATGCGGCCTCCAAAGAGGATAAAGCGCTCGCGCTTGCGACAGTCCGGCGCGTCAAGGTGATGAACGGCTGGATCGAATGCGACTGCCTGGAAGCACAACACCAGCCTTTGCTTGCTCCGATCCAGCAGGAGCGCACGTTTACCCTGCGGCGGCTGACGTCGAAGGACAATGCCCCCGATCGGCATGAGGAGCGGCCAAACCACGCCCTCACCTGTCCGTTTCACGTCGACAAGGATGCCAACCCCGCCCTCATCGACCGCAGCTATCATCTTCGCCCTCTGCCCAAATCCGATCGCTCGTACATCGATGCCCTTCCCGCCATTCCCAATCGCCTGGCCGATGTCTCGGGTCATGATCCCTCCCGATTGAGCGAACGAAACGACCGGCCGTCCAGACTGGGCGGCGTGCTGTGGCGGATGCTCGAGAGGGCGGGCACCAATGTGATTCCGCCGCTGCAGGATAATGCTGATTTCACGCTCGCCCATCGGCTTTTCCGGCTGCGCTCGGCCGCGCGGGAGCTGAGGGTACTCAGAACCTGGACGTTGAACACTTTTCTATCGACTTGGGGCCCTGACTATTGGGATCCAGAGAGCCGTTGGCAACGGCTGCTTGCGACCTCGCGCCGCGACTGGCCCGAGGGACTTCGCCGAACCGGTTTCATGCTATTGTTTTCGAACAGCGTTTCCACACAAGCCGTCATGCCGGCATCCACCTCGCGGACAATCGATATCCTCTCCAAGGTGCGCCAGCCGCTTCGGGGCGACCCGGCAAGCCGAGGACCGTTCCTGACGCTGCTGAACGTTGATTTTCAGGAGGACGATGGAGGCCCGGTTCGGGCTGTGCAAGCCTACGCCCAGCCGGTCTATAACGGCGATACGCTCTTCCCCGTCGAGTCCGGATTTGAGCGTGACGTTTCCCATCTGCTTTTCTGGCTTCAGCAATCGCTCTTCGATGCTGCTCCAGAACTGCGGCTCTCCATTATCAAGCCCCTCTTCGCCATGGAAACACCCATCGGCCTGTGCAGGCCTGACTTCGTTTTGGAGATTACTTATAGAGATCAGCCACCGCGAAGACTGCTCGTCGAGGGCTACGGGATGGAGACCGAGGAGTATCGGCAGGCCAAGGAAAAAACGATCCCGCGAATGAAACATCTCGGACCGATCTTTGCTATTTCTCCGGAGGATCTTACCGACGCGAATTCCGAACGGACTGGGCGCCGGCTGCAGGCGTGGGTCGTCGACAAATTAGGCGATCGTTGAGACTGCGCCTCAACAGACGGTCGATGATCGGCCTGCAGAAATAGGTGGGCGGCCATGTTCTCACGCCTATTGCTGTGGCTGTGCCGACCCACCATCAAGTTCGGATTCGGCTGCCTCGAGCAAAGCGCTCTGGACACGAGACCCGATCTCCGGCGGGCAGTTGCCAAACATGGTGGAGACGAGCTCGTCTGCCAGTTTGGCAATCGTCGGCGTCAGGCCTGTCTGGAAGACACGGTCCAGGTCATTTGCATCCTCTCCCCGGCGTTCGAGTTCGGCCTTGATAACGCGCTTTTCGACGGCGCGCTCCTTGATCATCAGCCAGAGACCAGCGTTAGCCCTGGCCGCCGCAACAATCCGCTCGACAACATCGTCTTTGAAGGGATCTCGAGTTGCGAGGTACCTGATTTCGCCCACGGAATTCCTCCTTCTGTCGGCTTTTCCTGAAACTGGCAAATACCGCTCCGCCATCGCGAAGCGGAAAGCCGTACTTTGGCGCATATGCTTTCGGCCTACGCTAACCGGTCATTAGCGTCGTCATCTTGCAGCCCCTCTTCGCGAAGTGGATCGCGCGCACGATCGGCAAATTCGCGCAGAAACGCTTTTGAGCTATCTTCGGTCAGGCGCTCAGAGAGAGTTCCGATCAGGAGCTCGACATCCTCATTCAGTTCCATCGGATCGAGCGAGCCTGCGTCCGCCTGCTCAAAGATTGCGTCGTTCAAGGCCTTGATGTCCGAACCGAAAGCGCCGCGGACATCCTGGCGCCGCAGGATGGCCGAGGCCGGGAGATTTTCAGTCTCCTCCTGAAAATGCGAAGCGCGTGGCGCTCGATTCCGTGGTCCGCGCGGAGAGCCCGGATACACGCTGCGGTCCAACTTCGACTGATCTATCTCGATATCGACGTCGTCAACCTGGACGACGCCGGAAGCGCGCGTCGCGTCCCCATCTCCTCGGCGACCGCCTCTCGGAGAAGATTGCTTTTTCTGCGCCGGTGTCTTCTCGTCATCTCGAAGTTCTTCTTCCGTCCGACCCGCCTCGCGCGTTTCGTCGAGGTCCAGACGCTGACGAAGCTCATCGAGCGACGAAATATAGACGTGACGCACGCCCTCCTTGACGATGAAACGAATGCTTTGTGGCTGCTGCGGCCGGTTGACGACGGCCAAATCCATCTCCATCCCGGAGGCCGGCGAGTCGTTCTCCTTTCTCCGTGGTGGAACGGTTTCAAGCTGCGGCGCGCCGGGCATGAGGGCTTCGCTGTCGGCAATCGTCCATTCGACCGGCTGTATACATGGTTTGGTCACCGGCTTGAACTTCCGCACCTTCGAGAACATCCGCTCGCCGCCGGAATCGAGTTTCATGATGCGCATGAGCGGCATGCCGGTGACCTGGAGGATCGCCTCCTCCGGCTTCATCATCATCAATGTGTTGACGGGGAGCAGGTCGACCGACACCGGCACCTTCGAGATCGATCGCTGCCTGCGACCATGGCGATGGGAGTAAGAGGACTGTTCGACCCATTCCGTCGTCCTGCCGGCTGCAGCCGAGACGGCGGCCGCGTCCTCCTGGTTCTGGAAGTTCATGAACAGCTTGATCGTCGACGCGCCCATCAGGATCTTCTGCCCGGAGCGCTGATACAGCCGTTCGAGTTGCGCACCGTCCTGCAGGATAAAGACGAAGCGCACACCGTTCTTGCGGATCAATGGCGCAAGCGTCAGGACGGTGTCTATGCGCCCGCCATTACCAAACTCGTCGAGCATCATCAGTACCTCGTGCTCGCCGTTTCGCAACGGCCCCATCTGTACGAGCTTGTCGGCCATTTGCTGGATGAACATCGAAATCAGCCGCTCGTAGATCTGCATCGCATTCCAGTCGGCCTGAACGAAGATCACCAGCTTCCGTTTTCTGATCTTGTCGATCGGGATCGTGGTGATGGAGGTCAGCGCTTCAACCAAGGGGTTCTGCAGAAAATTGAGCTTTGCGACGATCTCTGCCGCGATCCCCTCGCCCAGCTTTTCATGGCGACCGGCGAACTTGGTAAGCTGCATGCGGGTCTGATCGGAAAGAACGGCCTCGTAGTTTTCCAGGAGCTGGATGATCGCCTTGCGCTCGTCCGACATCGAATTGAGGATGCGGTAGAGCTCGCTCAGCGATTTTCGGGTGTCAGGGCATTCGAGCACGAAGCCAAGCATGGCCGTCAGCAATATCCTGGCGCTCTCTTCCCAGAAGTCGGAGGAATCGGAGCGCAGACGCTCTGGCAACAGCATCTGCGTCAGCTTCTGCAGGTCGGTGATGCGCTGGTTCGGGTCGGCGCTGATGAGGTCGAGAGGATTATAGCCGTCCGTAAATTTCGATCCCGGCGCCAGCAGGAAAATCTCGTACCCCTGGTCCTTCAAATAACCGGACGCCTCCTCGAACAGTTCGCCGCTCATGTCGAGGACCATCTGCGATCCTTTGAAACTCATCATCGTCGGGATGACGAAGCCCCGCGACTTGCCCTGTCCCGGCGAGCCGATGACCATCACATGCTGGTCGCCGTCGTTGCGCAGAAGAAGGCCCTGCTTGAGGCCGAGGACGATACCGTGCTTGTCGCTCAGCCGGAAATCGGCGGCATCCTTCAAGGTCGCCAACCGCGCCTTGCCCATGATCATGCGCTGGCGTTTCTGGATTGCCGCCCCGATTGGAAACCCAACCAGGGCTCCAGCAGCCGCAAGACCGCCGAGCGCCGCAAACATTGTTTGCCGCGACGGTCGCTGAAAGTTAGCAGACGCGTCGGTGTAACCAAAGGGCGCCTGATACATCGCCGCAAGATGAGCGTCATAATAGTCCGCTACTCCGGCTAACCCACCGGCCTTGCTTGCAACGAGATAAAAGACGATTCCGTAAACAATGACGCCGGCATAGGCGCCAGCAAAGATCAGCGCCGTATGGGCAATCAGGGTGAACATCGACCTCACATGCAGCAGGTAGAGGATTTTGCGCGACAGGGCCCTGCCGCCTTTTAACATCCAGAGGCTCAGCAGGAAAAACAGAAACGGCGAGGCCAGGACCAGAGCCAGGATCGAGAGCCCGACAGTGTTTCGCGCGCGGATAACCGACCATGTGTAGGCAATACTGTCGAGAATGCGGGCCTGGGCAACATAATCGTAATAGGATGTCGATCCGAAGGATGTGACATAGGCGTCGTAGATCAGCGTGAAGAACAGCAACCATATCAACGCGGCGCCGAGAACGGCGACCGGGAATGTGAAGGCCGAGACCTCCTGAAACTTCGTCCACTTCGGACGTTCAGCCTCTGCGTCCGTGGATACGTTTGCCATCTTCGTCCACCTCGTCTGCAAAATAGATCTCGCTGACACCGCGGCCGCCGGCGGCATCGCTCTTCTTCAACTGGACCACGATCGGGATGATCGAGCGGATGTAGCGGATGATGTCGTCACGCTCCATGCGGACATTGCTGTTGAGCACCAGCGTCGACAGTCGATTGAAGGCATGATGTGGGGAGTTTGCGTGGATGGTCGACATCGAGCCGGGATGACCAGTGTTGATCGCATTGAGGAAATCGAAAGCCTCGTCGCCGCGTAGCTCGCCCATGAAGATCCGGTCTGGCCTGAGCCGCAGTGCGGAAGCCAAAAGGTCTGTCATCGTGACCCTAGCCTCGCCCTGGGCACCCTTCGAGACCAGCAACGAGACGACGTTTTCCTGGCGGGGTTCCAGCTCCGCCGTATCCTGCATGAGGATGAAACGCTCATGTTTTGGGATCGCCGTCAGCATCGTATTGAGGAAGGTCGTTTTGCCGGTGGAGGTGCCGCCGGAGATCAACATGCTGCGATGATTGGCGGCCGCGAGCTCCAGAAACGCACGCGCCTTCCCAATACGCAGCAGGCGCGACAACTCGATATCGACATCGTCGATGTAGTCGTCTCCTGTTACCTTGGTGAAGCGGAAAGCGCCCGCTTTCTCATAATCGTCGAGATCGAAGCGCCGGATAAACTGCTTGCGGATCGAAAACGCGTGTCCGGTGGCGGAAGTCGGATTGAGCACGAACTGGACGCGCTCGCCGTTGGTGAGCGTTGCCGACAGCAGCGGATTCTGAGCATTAATGGTTTGCTTGGTGAACGACGCCGCGCGCGACGCCATATGGCGGATCGCCTCCTGATCCAGCCCATCGACCTCTTGCCTGATCATGCTGAGCTGGCCGATTCGCTCGAGCCAGATCTCGTTGCTGCGCTGGCAGGAAATCTCGACCACCGCGGGATCGTCGAGAAATTGTCTGATGGGTTCGAGCGCCTCGGAAAGAAAGTGCTGCTCGGCGGAGATCGAGGGGTGCGCGTTCATTTGCCCACCTTCTTTCGGCGCAGGCGTTCGAACGCCTCGCGCACCGGGTCCGGATAAAGATCCGAGAAATCAAGGTCCCGGGTGACAAAGACGGTGATGTCGGATCCTTGGGCGATGTGGATTGTGGGGCGGATATTGCGGCTGTCCTGGAAAGCTTCGGTCGCGAGTTGCTGAATGCCGGACGCGATCGTCTCCGCAGCAATCTCGCGCGCCCGATCCTGCGAGGTCGTTCCGTTACTCTGCGGAATGCTGGTCACGCTTCCGTCCGTGTTGACCACCGTGATATTTTGATCCTGTTTCTGACCGAGTTGAGCAATGTATTGGGTGACCCCGCCAATCATCGTCATCAGCGCCGGCGGCCCGAACCGCTCCCAGTATTTCCGGTCGACGACACCTGTCATGCCGGAGCGGCCGAGACGATCCGTGCCGTAAGAGCCAAGCTGAACCGAAACACCGTCGCCACGGATCATGCGCGTCCAGACGATGAACAGGCGCTCCTGCCCGCGTTCGACACCGGATTTATAATCGCCGATCAGCGAGGAGCCGGCAGGAATGAGGATGCGCCGGCCGTCGAAGGAGTAGACATCCTCCCGAACGATCGCTTTCACCATACCGGCGAGATCGGAATTGATCGCCGTCTCCAACGTGCCGCGGATCATCGTGCCCTGCGGAATCCAGGCATCGATACGGCGGTTCTCGGCGGCAACCGACACCTGTACCCCCTGCCCTCCCATTGCCTTCAGGAAGGCACGATCGCCATCGACAGCACCACTTGCATCCGAGGCTACGCCGGCAGGCGTGCTTGTCGAGCCGTTCGCGCCGAACAATCCGGCTCCCGTAGCGTCGGGCGAGGCGCTTGCGGCCCCGCCTGCGCGTTCCGACTGATCGAAGACGACAGCAGTGGAGCGCACGCGCTCAAGCAGTTTTGCCTGCCGGGCGAGCTCGATGCACTTAGGATCGTCAGGATTTTTGCCTTTCGTGCAATCGACATCGACCGGAGGCGTTATCTGGGCCGGCGCCGGGATGACGGGCTGTCTCTTATACACATCT
>NZ_JBNDIC010000069.1:0-25073 GCF_056755475.1 Rhizobium sp. KNZ2-6A
GCCGAACGGTGTCATCGCCCATGATCCGAACGGTGTCTTCGATATCCAGCAGCTGCAGGCGGACGCCAAGGCCTGGAGCGGCCTCGAAGGTCTCGATCTCGCCAAGGTCGCCTCTTCCGGCCAGTCATCGCAATGGTCGCAGACGCCCTGGGTCTGGAACGAAGGCTACGGCGAACTCGGCGCAGCTGACGTAAAGTACCATGTCGTCTGCCTCGACTACGGCGTCAAGCGCAATATTCTGCGCCTGTTTGCCGGCCTCGATTGCAAGGTCACCGTCCTGCCGGCGACGGCCTCAACGGATGAGGTTCTCGGCCTCAACCCGGACGGCATCTTCCTCTCCAACGGCCCCGGCGATCCGGCCGCAACAGGCGAATACGCCGTTCCTGTCATCAAGGATCTGCTGAAGACGGAGATCCCGCTCTTCGGCATCTGCCTCGGCCACCAGATGCTTGGCCTCGCGCTCGGCGCGAAGACCGCGAAGATGCACCAGGGCCACCACGGCGCCAACCATCCGGTCAAAGACCATACGACGGGCAAGGTCGAGATCGTCTCGATGAATCATGGCTTCGCGGTCGACTCGAAGTCGCTGCCGGAAGGCGTTGAGGAGACTCACATTTCGCTCTTTGATGGCAGCAATTGCGGCTTGCGCGTGTCAGGCAAGCCGGTCTTCTCAGTGCAGCATCACCCGGAAGCCTCTCCCGGTCCGCAGGACAGCCATTACCTTTTCCGCCGCTTCGTCAATCTGGTGCGCGCAAAGAAGGGTGAACCCGCTTTGGCAGAGCGCGCCTGATAGGGTCGACCGCCTAATCACATGAGAAAGCCCCGGATTGATGATCAATCCGGGGCTTTCTCTTTGTGCGTCAAGTTGGGAGGTCTTTTCGTCACATCGATTCGGGCTTGCTGAAACTCACGCCTGCAGACGGCGCTGCTTGACCACTTCAAGCTCGCTCATCAGGATTTCCTCAAGAAACTCAAAGTCGGATTGTTCGAACTCAACGAGGCCGAATCTCAGTTTGTAGCCCCAATTCTTGTCCTGGGTAAAATCAAGCCAGCCCAGGAGCGGACGAAGCGGCTGCTCGGGCGCGTCCAGCCAGTCCACATCCTTGCGATAGGCCTTTCCGCAGCCCATCTCAGCAAGGTAAGGCTCGCCCTCGCGGACGAAGCCGATGGCGGTAAAGCTCTGAAAGCCGTCCTTCTCGCCCATTTTGACTGAAGGTGAGTAGTAGACGATGCCGTCACCCGGCTTGATGCGCATCAGGGGAGCTCGTTTGCCGTGGTTCACCTGCATGAAACCATGCTTGCGCCCGATGCGTACGTGCTCGGCACTGGCCACAGCCAGCCAATAGGATTTCCGCGCCGGCTCGGATCGCCGGCGGGACTCGTTGGCAGATGGGAAAAGACGAACCATCTTGCCCTGATCAAAGAAATCTTCCCGCGGGAAAGGCGCGGCATCGATACGATCGCTTGCATTGAATGTCATGGTCATCTCCCGTCATTGGTATGAGACGACTATAGACGATCATGCTGTCAATTTTTGTCAGTAGTCTCTCGACCCGAGATGCCGCTATCAGTTGGCAGCCTTCTCGGAGCGCACGAGAATATAGAAACGCGCGCACAGCAGCGCCGCGGCCGAGGCAAGACCGAGCAGGAAGCCGAACCATATGCCGATGCCGCCCAAGCCGAATCGAAACGCCAGCAGCCAAGCGAGGAAGAAGCCGATCGGCCAATAGGCGATCAACGCCAGAATCATCGGCACGCGCGCATCCTTCAGTCCGCGCAACAGACCGCTGGCAATCGCCTGCAGCCCATCGACAAGCTGGAACAGGCCGGCCACGACGATCAGCGGCGCCGCATAGGCAAGCACCTTCGGCGCGTCGGCCGACGTGACGTCGAGGAACCAGCTTCCAAGCCAGGACGGCACGGTTGCGAACAGGATGCTGCCGCAGAGCGCGATGCAGCTTGAAACGATGAGAACCACGATGGCAGCGCGCTTTAGGCCAAGATGATCGCCTTGGCCATGCGCAACGCCCACCCGCACGGTCGCCGCCTGGCTGAGACCGAGCGGGATCATGAAGGCGATCGAGGCCCACTGCAAAGCGATACCGTGGGCGGCAAGCTCGATCGTGCCGATCTGGCCCATCAGCAGCGATGCAGCGGTGAACAGGCTGACCTCGGCCAGAACCGTGACGCTGATCGGAAAACCGAGCCGGATGACATCCCACAGAGCGTGCCAGTCGGGCCGCCAGAACCGGACGAAAATCTCATAACGACGCGTTTCCTCGTGGCTCTGAACGTAACCGACGATGAAGAGGAAACCAGCCGTCTGCACGACAACGGAAACGATAGCCGCGCCATGCAGCCCCATGGCCGGCAAGCCGAAATGGCCGAGGACCAAGATGTAGGCCAGCACGGCGTTCATCACCAACATGGCGATGGTGACCTTGAGGATGATGCCGGCACGGCCGATAGCGCTCACCAGCGCACGGATGACGTTATAGAGCAGCCCCGGCAGCAAGGCGAAGTGACCGATATCGATATAGCCGCTGGCCAGTTTCGCGACCTCGGGCTTCTGTCCCGCCGCCAGAAGGATTTGCTCGGAATAAAAGAAGGCGGGTTGCGCCACCACCCAGTAAGCCGTGACGACCCAAAGGCCCATGCGGAGCGCTCGGCGAACCGAGGAAACGTCGCCTTTGCCATAAGCCTGCGCCACCAGCGGCACGACGGCGATGGAGAAGCCCGAGCCGAAAATCAGAATCGTGAAGAGAAACTGCGCGGAGAGCACCATTGCCGCCAGCTGCTCAGCGCCAAGCCGGCCGACAATCATAACATCAGTGGTGTTGATGCCGAGCTGCGCCAACTGCGCACCGATCAAAGGAATGCCCAGCGCAAGCGTAGCGCGAACATGTGCAGACCACGAATTATCATTGTCATGCGCGGACGAGCGCACAGTTACAGGCATATCCATCACGAAAACTCGATTGCTAGAGTCGCGCGAACCGCCCTACCCAAGGGTGCGCGAGCCTGTCGGCTTATCGCAATTGGAGTTAAAAAGCCAGTCGACAAGCCTATAGTGCTAAAGAATTCATCGTGATATCAAAATATCTGATGAATTTTTAGGCCGTCTCGCCCGCCTGCGACTGGGCAACCACTTTCGGCTCCATCTTGCGGACCTTGGTCAAAAGCACAATCAGCGCCGTCGCGACCAGAATTGCACCCATGATGAAGGGCGCGCCTGCAAAGACCACCGGCGCCGTCGGCGCTGTATAGTACTGGAACAGATAGGGGAACAGCACAGGCCCGACGATGGCGGTGATGCTCGTCAGGCTACCGAGCGCACCTTGCAGCTCGCCCTGGGCTGAAGGCGGCACCTTGCTGGCGGCGATGGAGCGCAGCGGCGCGTCCGCGACGTTTTCGATGACGGTCAAGATGACGACCGCGTACACCATCCAGCCCTGCCATGCAAAAGCGTAGCCCATGAGGCCGAGGCAGGAAAACATCAACCCGAGAAGCGCAGTCTTCCACTCGCCGAGCATAGGCACCAGCCGCGGCAGAACCAGGCCCATGACAACGGCGGCGCCGATCCCATAGACGCCCAGCGAGAAGCCGATCTGTCCCTCGCTCCAATCATAGCGATAGGACGTGACGAAGGACCAGACGGCCGGATAGACGCCATGTGCCAGCCAATTCAGGAACATGACGACACAGACCCAGCCAATGCCGTGATAACGCCGCATCTGCCTGAGCGCCCCGAACGGATTGGCCCGCGTTATCTCGAAAGGTCGGCGATGCTTTGCATCCAGCGTTTCCGGCAGCAGGAAATAGGCGCCTACGAAATTCAGGAACGCCAGCGCCGCCGCGCCATAAAAGGGAACGCGCGGACCGAACTCGCCAAGGAAGCCGCCGATGACCGGGCCTAGGACGAAGCCGACGCCGAAAGCCATGCCGATCAGGCCGAAATTCTTCGCGCGGTTCTCGTCATTGCTGATGTCGGCGATGTAGGCCGAACAGGTCGAGAAACTCGCGCCGCTGATGCCTGCCAGAATGCGGCCGACAAACAGCATCCAGTAGGAACCGGCAATCGCACAGATGAAATTGTCGATCGCGAATGTCAGCACGGAGGCCAGCAGCAGCGGCCGGCGGCCGAAGCGATCGCTCAGATTGCCGATCAATGGCGAAAACAGGAACTGCATGGCGGCATAGGCGAGCAGCAGCCAACCGCCTTCCGTCGCCGCCGCGCTGACCGACGCCCCCGTCAACTCTTCCAGATATTTCGGCATGACCGGCATGATGATCGCAATGCCGATGACGTCGAGGAAGAGGATAAGGAAGACGAGGAACAGACCTCGACGAGCGAATTTTTGATCGATCATGGAGATGCCTTCTGGCGGCCCCGTCTCCATGAAAGAGACAGAACGTGAACGAAAAACTGGAGCGTCCCCAATACATAAAGATTTTGGCAGAAACAATCCGTGAACGCTTCAATCTTATTGATTTATTGACCGCTTTTTTTGATCCTCGGCATAAAAGCGACTAACTGTCGCGACCGCAACGCTGGTCACGATTGAGAAAGTCGACGAAGGCCCGGAGCGGCGCAGGCATATGCCGACGGCTCGCATAGTAAAGAAACGGACCGGAAAAGACCGTATCCCATTCCTCAAGGATGGGCACCAGTTCTCCGCTGGCAATCCGTGGCGCAAGGAACTCCCGAAAGGTTCTGATGATGCCGAGCCCGGCCGCGGCCGCGCTGCACTCGATGTCGATCGAATTCGTCGCGACGACCACCGGTGGGGTGATGAAAATCGTCTCCCCATTCCTTTCGAATTCCCAGGGCGCGACCGAACCGCTCAAGAAGCGGTGACGGATACAGCGATGCTCGAGTATTTCGCGCGGATGTTGCGGCGTGCCGTTTGCGGCCAGATAGGCGGGCGCAGCCGCAGTAATGTAATATTGCTGTCGCGGCCCGATCGGCACGGCGATCATGTCTTTTTCCAGTCTTTCATCGTAGCGGATGCCGGCATCGTAGCCGGCGGCCACGACATCGATGAAACTGTCTTCGGCGACGATTTCGACTGATATTGCCGGATATTCCGTCAGGAAACGGCTGATGATGTCAGGCATGACGACCATGGCGGCAACGGTCGGCACATTCAGCCGCAGCGTCCCGCCTATGCTGTCGCGAAAGCTGTTGATATCATCGAGCGCGACGGCGATCTCGCTCATGGCGGGCGTCAGGCGCTCCATTAAGCGCTCCCCCGCCTCCGTCGGCGTCACGCTTCGCGTGGTGCGGTTGAGCAGGCGTACCGCCAGCCTTTCCTCCAGCCGTCGCACCGCTTCGCTGAGCGACGATGCGGAAACGCTGCGTTTGCGCGCCGCCTCGCGAAAGCTGCGCTCGCGCGCGACAGCGGTAAAGGCAACCAGATCGGCCAGCGGCAATTCATCCATTGTGCGAAATTCCAAACAACCCGTTTCGATTTACCCGGATTATCGCACGGAGGGCAACGTGAAACTGTCGAATGCCCGATATGGCTGCGATCGAGTGTGTGATCATAGTGAGGAGTAACGAGTCGTAGGACTTGCCCGCTCCCCGGTATTCCGGGCGCGGGCAAGCGAAATCAGACGGGATTGTTCAGCGTATCGCAATCGCTGAGCTTGCCGGAATCGAAACCCTGCTTGAACCACTTCATGCGCTGCGCCGAAGTACCATGGTTGAAGCTGTCGGGAACGACGTAGCCCTGGGTTCGCTTCTGCAGCGTATCGTCGCCGATCTGCTGCGCGGCGTTCAAGGCTTCTTCGAGATCGCCGGCCTGCAATATGCCCTTCTGCTGTGTGAATTTGCCCCAGATGCCGGCAAAGCAATCGGCCTGCAGTTCGATCCGCACCGACATCTTGTTGGCATCCGCTTCGCTCATGCTGCGGCGGGCCTGATTGAACTTCGGCAGGATGCCGAGCAGATCCTGAACATGGTGGCCGACTTCATGCGCGATCACATAGGCCTGCGCGAAATCGCCGGATGCGCCGAACTGGTCCTTCATCTGCTTGAAGAAGGCCATGTCGAGATAGACCTTCTGATCGCTCGGGCAATAGAAGGGGCCGGTGGCCGCCGAAGCTTGCCCGCAAGCCGAGGGAAAACTACCGGAGAACAGCACAAGCTTCGGATCCGTATAGGTCTGGCCCATCGACTTGAAGATGCCGGTCCACGTGTCCTCCGTATCGGCAAGAACGGTCGCAACGAACTGCTTCATCTCGTCGTTGGCCGGCTGAGCCCCGCCGCTGTTGTTGGAGGTACTCTGCTGATATCCGGAACCGCCGCCCTCCAGCATGCCGCTTTGCTGCAGCAGGCCGATGACGTCGACGCCCATCGCCCTCAGGATCAGGAAGATCACGATCAGCACGATAATGGTGCGGAAACTCAAGCCGCCCCCGCCGAGACCTCCGCCGGGAAATCTGAAGCCTCCGCCACCCGTACCGCCCATGGGCAATGAGCCGCGCTCGTCCTCGATATTGTCGGATTGCCGACGCCCCTTCCAATCCATAGCGCACCTCCTGGCGATGCCTAAAATCAAAGTCCCTTGAGGCATTTATATATCCAGGAAGTGTAACAAAGCCAGTTGGCTATCGACAGAAGATCAGCTTAAGCGGCGACGGCGCCGTATTTCTTTCGAAGTCAGCCATAAAAGCGCGACACCTATACCCGCCGCGACCAGAAGCGGCGCGATTTCATCGCCAGCGAAGGTCACCCTATTCATGATGCGGCCTGGAATGAACGTAAACGCGCCCGCGCCGACAATACCGCCAAAGTAAAGGCCTCTGACGATGCGCTTGTGTGCCTCGATATTGTGCTTGCGAGCATTGGCGATAGCACCCCAGCAACCGAACAGAACGTATATCGAAAGCAGGTGAATAGGGCTGCAGCCGTAAAACATGTTGATCTGGTGAATGAAGAAGCTCGATAGCGCCGTGATCACCAACAGAACCAGCCATAGCTTGCCGAGCAGACGGTGCCTTGGCGTCCCCTTCGGTCTGATGAGGAGATAGGCGCCGAGCAAGGCAGCGGGAATGACAGCCGCGACATGGACCTGGATCGCGATCGGGGCATTGAGAAGCGGCTCGAGAGTCATCATCGTATCCGGTTGAGTTTGCCGAGCCTTTCCGCGATATTGTCATTCTCTCAATCGAAATTGCGCGAAAGAACGGGAAATCTTCGTGGATCACACCTTTCTGCAATCCACGCTTCGCGAATTGCGGATCATTCAGCGTTCACCGCGTTTCTGGGCGACCTTTGTCACGATCGTCCTGATCTTCGCTCTCACTGGCCCCTACGGCACCTTTGCCCGGCTGACGCCGGTAGCCCGGCTCGGCTATTGGCTTGTCCTTCAAGCCATGGCCTGGTCCATCGCCATCGTCTTCTCCGTGGCCGCCGAAATCCTCCTGCGCAGGCATATATCGAGCATGTTCGCCCGGATGATGATCGGGTCCATCGTTGCCGCATTGCCGATAGGCTTCAGCATCTCGCTCGTCGAGCTGGCCTTCTTCGGAACGACGTCCACCGTGATCGACAGCCTGCGCCAGTCGCTTGGCGCCATACCGCTTTGTGTCCTTTTTTGCATTTTGTCCTATCTGACCATGCACCGGCAGATAGCAATGACGGCGGAGGAATCGGATGCCACGGAGACGAAAACCACACTCGCCGCCGCAGCCGAAATTCAACCCCAGACCTCTCAGCCGCCGATTCTATCGCGCCTGAAGCCGGAAAACCGAGGAGCATTGATAAGGCTCACAGTTCGCGATCACTATACCGAGGTCGTGACCACACGCGGTCGAGAGCTCGTCCTGCTGCGTTTTGGCGACGCACTCACGGAAATCGGCAATACGGAGGGCATGCGCCTGCACCGGTCCCATTGGATAGCGGCGGAGCACGTAGCCCGCCTGAAACGCGATAACGGCAAACTTTTCGTCATCGCGCGGGACGGCGTTGAGGTGCCTGTCAGCCGCTCCTATGCCGAATCCGTCCGGCATCGCTTCGATTGACTTATGAAAACTGGAAAGACACTTTTTACGATCGCAACCATTGGTCTAAAAAAATTCGACCGAACGCACGCCTACGTTCTTTAAAAGCGGCCAATTTATACCTAACTCTCTTTTCGCGCCCATATTCTTAACGTTGCAATCCTTACATATGTGGACAACCGCAATTCCGCATCTGCGTGTGTTGCGGCTGGTCGACTTGTGCGGGCAACGTCCCGGAATATGTGGTCGTGTGAACGCGCAATGCGCCGGGGGTTTTATGAAGCGATCGATGAGTGTGTCCTTGCTGCTCATGGGAACAACGGCATTGACGGCATGCGGCCAAAAAGAGGATCGGGTTCAGATATACAAGGACGTCAACGCCTGCATCGCGGGGAGAGTTTTTTCCGCTGACGAATGTCGGTCTCAATTTGCCGCGGCGGAAACGGAGCGCCTACGAAACGCTCCCGCCTATGAAACAGCGGCGAACTGCGAAAAGGATTACGGCGCCAACAACTGCCAGCCAACGACCAGCGCCCATCAATCGGGCATGGGCCATTTCGTTCCCCTGCTGGCCGGCTATCTTGTCGGCAACGCCGCCAGAACATTTGACACCAAGGCCCTATACCAGCCGCGTGGGAGCAGCGACTTTCGAACGGCAACCGGACGAAGCCTTGCCAACGGCATGTTGCTCGGAAATACGACCTATGCGGCAAGAAAGAAGGACGACAACACGCAGTCCTCGTCTTCGAGCGGTGGTGGCGGCGGCAGTAGCTTTTGGGGAACGTCTTCCGAGCACTCAGCGCGCTCGAGCGGCGCGGTAGAGCGCGGCGGCTGGGGTTTTCGTGGCTTCCATCTTTCGGGTTAACAGGTGAGCTGATGAAACGCGTCGTCATGAACGAGCGGCCGGATTGGAAGGCCGACGCTGAGGCCTGCGGCTTCACGATCCATTCAATGTATGGCCAACGCTATTGGGATGAGCGACACGCCTATGCTTTTACGCTTGAGGAAATAGAGACGAAGCTCGAGGAGCCCTCGGCCGAATTGCTGGAAATGTGCTATGCCGCAGTCGAAAGGATCGCTTCGGACGATGAATTGATGCGTCGCATGGCCATTCCGTCGGCGTATCACGATGCGATATTGCGCTCCTGGCGAAATCGGGAACATGACCTCTATGGCCGTTTCGATCTGTCCTATGATGGAAGCGGTTCGGCAAAGCTGCTCGAATTCAATGCCGACACGCCCACCAGCCTGTTCGAAAGCGCTGTTTTCCAATGGCGCTGGTTGGAAGACATGAAGCAGCGCGGGGAACTTCCGCCTTCGGCGGACCAGTTCAATTCGGTACACGAACGCCTGATCGACGCGATGCGCGTCCTTGCCGAGCCTTCGCGGCGCATGCACTTTGCCGGCATGCTGGAATCGGAGGAAGACCTCGTAACGCTGAACTACCTTGTCGATTGCGCCGCCCAGGCTGGCTGCG
The DNA here is from genome assembly GCF_056755475.1 of Rhizobium sp. KNZ2-6A. Taxonomy (NCBI): domain Bacteria; kingdom Pseudomonadati; phylum Pseudomonadota; class Alphaproteobacteria; order Hyphomicrobiales; family Rhizobiaceae; genus Rhizobium; species Rhizobium sp. KNZ2-6A. Next base: position 9,485 of record NZ_JBNDIC010000069.1, read on the forward strand.
AAACGAAGCTGATCGCCATGCCCGATATCGGCGTCGACGACAAACACTGGCTGATCGATCTTCAAGACGAGCGTATCGATTGCATATTCAAGCTCTATCCGCTCGAAGATATGGTACGCGAGCCTTTCGGCCGTCATCTGCCGCTGACGCCTACGCGCGTTATCGAACCGCTTTGGAAACTCACGCTATCCAATAAGGGGCTGCTGCCGGTTCTGTGGGAAATGTTCCCCGGCCATGAAAATCTGCTGCCTGCCTATTTTGAGGGTGATCCATGCCTCGGCGATCTCGGCGATCGCTACATTCGCAAGCCGTTGCTATCCCGCGAAGGTGCGAATGTGACGCTTGTCGACCACGAAGCCGGGGCCGGCATATATCACGTTGAAGGACCTTACGGTGAAGAAGGGTATGTAAGGCAGGCGCTGCATTTGCTTCCCCGCTTTGGCGACGATTGGACCGTCATCGGATCCTGGATCGTTGCGGGCCAACCGGCGGGTATCGGCATTCGCGAGGACGACACTCCCATCACGCGAGACACCTCACGCTTCGTGCCCCATTATATAGAGGGCTAGCTTATCGATAGCGTCAGCATAAGTTGCCGATCGTCCGCATAACTCGTCATTTGACCGCTCCATGGCGATCCCGGCAGAATTCCTGTCGATTCCGCGATTTATGGGGTTCCGTTTGCAAATACATTTGCCTATAAGCCGCTTCTAGCCTGAAATAATTGCTCATGCGCCCCGGCCGGTGATCTCCCACCCTGGCCGGTTTTTGGCGCAACGAAAAAACGGATGAAAGCCATGCCGAAGCGTCAAGATATCAAATCGATCCTCATTATCGGTGCAGGACCGATTGTTATCGGACAGGCTTGCGAATTCGACTATTCGGGCACGCAGGCCTGTAAGGCGCTGAAGGAGGAAGGCTACCGCGTCATCCTCGTCAACTCCAACCCGGCAACGATCATGACCGACCCGGGCCTCGCGGACGCCACCTATGTCGAGCCGATCACGCCCGAGGTCGTCGCCAAGATCATCGCCAAGGAGCGCCCGGACGCGCTGCTGCCGACCATGGGCGGCCAGACCGCGCTCAACACCGCGCTGTCGCTGAAGCGCATGGGCGTACTCGATCGCTACAATGTGGAGATGATCGGCGCCAAGCCCGCAGCGATCGACATGGCCGAGGACCGCGCCCTCTTCCGCGAAGCCATGGCCCGTATCGGGCTGGAGACACCGCGCTCGATGCTGGCAAATGCCACCGACATCAAGGATGCCGATCGCAAGACGCATGAGGCCGAACGCAGCAAGCTCAAGGCCCAGCTTTCCGGCGCCGAGCTCGACAAGGCACTCGACGAACTTGAAAACCAGTGGAACCTCGGCGAGAGCGACCGCAAGCAGCGTTACATGAGCCATGCTATGGCGATCGCCGCCCAGGCGCTCGACCATGTCGGCCTGCCCGCCATTATCCGCCCTTCCTTTACGCTCGGCGGCACCGGCGGCGGCATTGCCTATAACCGCTCGGAATTTTTCGAGATCGTCGGCGGCGGCCTCGACGCCTCCCCGACCACGGAAGTGCTGGTCGAAGAATCGGTCCTCGGCTGGAAGGAATTCGAGATGGAAGTCGTCCGCGACAAGGCGGACAACTGCATCATCATCTGCTCGATCGAAAACATCGACCCGATGGGTGTCCACACTGGTGATTCGATCACCGTCGCCCCCGCGCTGACGCTGACGGACAAAGAATACCAGATCATGCGCAACGCCTCGATCGCCGTTCTGCGCGAGATCGGCGTCGAGACCGGTGGGTCGAACGTGCAGTTCGCGGTCAATCCGAAGGACGGCCGCCTCGTCGTCATCGAAATGAACCCGCGCGTGTCGCGCTCCTCCGCGCTGGCCTCGAAGGCCACGGGCTTCCCGATCGCCAAGATCGCGGCCAAGCTCGCCATCGGCTATACGCTGGACGAGCTCGAAAACGACATCACCGGCGGCGCGACGCCTGCCTCCTTCGAGCCGTCGATCGATTACGTCGTCACCAAGATCCCGCGCTTTGCCTTCGAGAAGTTCCCCGGCGCCTCTCCGGTTCTGACCACCGCGATGAAGTCGGTCGGCGAAGTCATGGCGATCGGCCGCACCTTCGCCGAATCGCTGCAGAAGGCACTGCGCGGCTTGGAAACCGGCCTGACAGGCCTGGACGAGATCGAAATCCCCGGCACCGAGGAAGGCGAAGGCAGCCGCAACGCCATTCGCGCCGCCATCGGCACGCCGACGCCGGACCGCCTGCGCATGGTCGCCCAGGCGCTGCGCTCGGGGCTGAGCATCGAGGAAGTGCATGAAGGCTGCAAGATCGATCCGTGGTTCCTCGAGCAGCTGAAGAACATCGTCGATATGGAGACCCGCATCCGCGAGCATGGCCTGCCCGAAGATGCGACCAACCTGCGCATGCTGAAGGCCATGGGCTTCTCCGATGCACGCCTTGCGACGCTGACCGGCAAGCGCCCGAAGGAAGTGGCGGAGTTGCGCAACGGCCTGAACGTTCGCCCGGTCTTTAAGCGTATCGATACCTGCGCGGCCGAATTCGCCTCGCCGACGGCCTATATGTATTCGACCTATGAAATGCCCTTCGTCGGCGCCGCCCGTTCCGAAGCCGAGGTTTCCGACCGCAAGAAGGTCGTCATCCTCGGCGGCGGTCCGAACCGCATCGGCCAGGGCATCGAATTCGACTATTGCTGCTGCCACGCAGCCTTCGCCCTGAAGGATGCAGGCTACGAAGCGATCATGATCAACTGCAACCCGGAGACGGTTTCGACCGACTACGACACCTCCGACCGGCTCTATTTCGAGCCGCTGACGGCGGAAGACGTCATCGAAATCCTGCGCGCTGAGCAGGAAAAGGGCGAAGTCGTCGGCGTTATCGTCCAGTTCGGCGGCCAGACGCCGCTGAAGCTCGCCGAAGCCCTTGAAAAGAACGGCATCCCGATCCTCGGCACGGCGCCTGATGCGATCGACCTTGCTGAAGACCGCGACCGCTTCCAGAAGCTCTTGATGAAGCTCGATCTCAACCAGCCGAACAACGGCATCGCCTACTCCGTCGAGCAGGCTCGCCTCGTTGCCGGCGAAATCGGCTTCCCACTGGTCGTGCGCCCATCCTATGTCTTGGGCGGCCGCGCCATGCAGATCATTCATTCGGAAGGTCAGCTCCAGGGCTATCTGCTCGATACGGTCCCGGAACTGGTGCCGGAAGACATCAAGCAGCGCTATCCGAACGACAAGACCGGCCAGATCAACACGCTGCTCGGCAAAAACCCGCTGCTGTTCGACAGCTATCTCACCAATGCCATCGAAGTCGACGTCGACTGCCTGTCCGACGGCACCGACGTCTATGTCGCCGGCATCATGGAGCATATCGAGGAAGCCGGCATCCATTCCGGCGATTCGGCCTGCTCGCTGCCGCCGCGCACGCTCTCGCCTGCCATGATCGATGAGCTGGAGCGCCAGGCAAAGGCCATGGCCAAGGCCTTGAACGTCGGCGGCCTGATGAACGTCCAGTTCGCCATCAAGGACGACACGGTCTACGTGCTTGAAGTCAATCCGCGCGCCTCGCGTACGGTGCCTTTCGTCGCCAAGACGATCGGCGCCCCGATCGCCAAGATCGCCGCCCGCGTCATGGCGGGAGAGAAGCTCGATGCGACCTTCGCGGCCTACGGCGAAAAGCCCGATCCGCGCAAGCTGAAGCACATTGCCGTCAAGGAAGCGGTCTTCCCCTTCGCCCGTTTCCCTGGTGTCGACATCCTGCTTGGGCCGGAAATGCGCTCGACCGGCGAAGTGATCGGTCTCGACACCGATTTCGCGCTGGCCTTCGCCAAATCCCAGCTCGGCGCCGGCGTCGAACTGCCGCGTGACGGAACGGTGTTCGTCTCGGTTCGCGACGACGACAAGCCGCGCGTGCTGCCCGCTATCCGCATGCTGGCGGAACAGGGCTTCAAGGTGCTCGCAACCGGCGGAACCCAGCGCTATCTAGCCGAAAACGGCATCGAAGCGACGAAGATCAACAAGGTGCTTGAGGGACGTCCGCATATCGAGGATGCCATCCGCAACCGCCAGGTCCAGCTCGTCATCAATACGACCGACAGCAACAAGGCGATCTCGGACTCGAAGTCGCTCCGCCGCGCGACGCTGATGCAGAAGGTGCCCTATTACACCACCATGGCCGGCGCCGAAGCCGCTGCCATGGCGATCAAGGCACTGAAGGCCGGAAACCTCGAAGTCCAGCCGCTGCAGAGCTATTTCTGACGGGTATAATTCGGCCGCGACGGGCGTGAAGCAGGATAGCCGGCTCACACTCGTCACGGCCCGTCGGGCGCTCGAAGGGGCAAGGAGCTTCAACAGGAGCCTTTCCTTAAGTCTTCGAATTTTCTGGCAATCGTCTGTCGCAATCTGCTATAGATGACACAATAATGGCTCTGAATGGTTCCGAAGTACCGCTTCGGGACCTGTTTTCTTTTGTGTCTGCAGCAGAGCAACACAGGGAGTGAAGGACAAGAAAAATGGTTGAAAAGGTACCGATGACACAGAACGGGTTCGTCAAGCTGCAGGAAGAACTGCGCTGGCGTCAGCAGGAAGAGCGCCCGCGGATCATCGAGGCAATTGCGGAAGCACGCGCCCATGGCGATCTCTCCGAAAATGCCGAGTATCATGCAGCCAAGGAAGCCCAGAGCCATAACGAGGGCCGCGTCGCCGAACTCGAAGACCTGACGGCGCGCGCCGAAGTCATCGATCTTACCAAGATGTCCGGCTCGAAGATCAAGTTCGGCGCCAAGGTGAAGCTCATCGACGAGGACACCGAGGAAGAAAAGATCTACCAGATCGTCGGCGACCAGGAAGCCGACGTGAAGGCAGGCCGCATTTCCATCTCTTCCCCGATCGCCCGCGCCCTGATCGGCAAGGAAGTCGGCGATTCCATCGAGGTCAATGCACCCGGCGGCGCCAAGGGCTACGAAATCCTCTCCGTCACCTGGGGCTGATTGCCCGTGCGCGATCGCGAGTCAGCGCATGCCAGCGATCTCAGCGAGATCGAAATCATCGCAACGAATTTCAAACGCCGGCTTTCCGGCGTGACCTCGACGATCGTGCAGCTGATCCCCAAACAGGTCGAACTTGGCTATCATATCGCCACGCTCGGCCCGGGCTTGCCGGAAGACCTGCCTAAACTCGGCTGGCTCCGGCTTCCGGGTTTATGGAGCAGGCCACGCCGCTGCCGCGTGCGCGTCTGGCATGCCCGCCGCAACAACGAAATGCTGGTGGGCTTGCTGCTGCGCTCCGTGCTGCGCATGCCTCTGAAGCTGGTCTTCACCTCCGCCGCCCAGCGCCGCCATACCGGTTATACACGCTGGCTCATCCGTCGCATGGACGCCGTGATCGCCACCAGCACCCGCTCCGGCAGCTTTCTCGAGGTGCCGCACACCGTCATCCAGCACGGTGTCGATCTCAACCGCTTTCATCCGCCGGAAAAGCCCGACGATCGTATGGCGGCAACCGGCCTGCCCGGCACCTACCTGATCGGCTGTTTCGGCCGCGTCCGCCATCAGAAGGGCACGGATCTTTTCGTCAAGGCGATGATCGAGCTCCTGCCACACTATCCGAACTGGACAGCCGTCGTCTGCGGCCGCGTAACGGCCGAACATCGCGGTTTCGGCGATGAATTGGAGAAGATGGTGGCCGACGCCGGCCTTTCCGACCGCATCCGCTTTCTGGGCGAGGTCGACGACATCAAGCCCTGGTATCGCCGCGCCACGCTCTATGTCGCCCCGTCCCGCAATGAAGGTTTCGGCCTGACGCCGCTGGAAGCCATGGCCTCCCGCACCACCGTCGTCGCATCCGATGCCGGCGCCTATGCCGAGATGATTGTCCCGGGCGAGACCGGCGCCGTCGTGCCGGCGGGCGATGGCGAAGCCCTGACCAGAGCGATCGCCTTCTATCTGGCCGATCCGGAGGAAACGCTTCGCCAGGGCGAAAATGCCGTGCGCCATGTGCGCAGCGAATTCGCACTGGAAAAGGAAGCAACCGCCATCGGCGACGTCTATAAGCGGCTGCTCATCGCCAATAAGTGAGCGCGCTCAATCAGCGACCAAGATAGATATGATGGCGCTGGATGAAATCGATCATCGAACGATCCTCCACCGTGTCTTCCTCGATGCTTTTGACGACCGACAGCACCTTGTCCCGATATTTCGCCGCGCTGCTGTCGTAGGCCCATCCCCGCGCGAGCTTTTCCATCAACTCCTGCCGGGATTTCGTATAATAGTGATTGAGCTGTAGGAAGCGGTTTGAATAGAATTCGGGTGACTTCCGCGCGCGCCGCGTAAATCGCTTGCCGGCGTCATTCGCCGTCAGATCACCGTAGGCACGCGTCTGGAACTGATGCACGCTGACCTCGGTCACTTCGCACGGATCGACGATGCATTTGAAGTTGCTGACATTTTCCTTTGTCGTCATCGGATCGGCGCCGCGCATCGTATAATTCAGCGTCAAAGGTCCGTCCGGCGGCGTCTCATGCCCGCTTGTGGCAAACATATGCCAGGGCAGCGAGACATTCGGGAAATCGCCGACCGCTTCCAGCGCCTGCTCGACGGTCGCTGCTTCCTTCGGCAGAAGGAATTCATCGACATCGATAAATGCCATCCAGCGGTAATCGCCACCAAAATTCAGGATGGCATGCGCAAAGGTGATGACCTGGCCGTTCAGCATCACCGACGTCGCCGCATCGCGCATGCGCCCGGCCCAGGAAATGATTGTCAGCATGTCCTCATTCAGAAGACTGCGAAGAAGAGCACAGGTCTCGTCCGTGGAGCCGTTGTTATAGATATAGAAGTGACGGATACCGACCGCCCGGTGGAAGCGCACCCATTCCTCGATATATCGCGCCTCGTTCTTGACGCAGGCCGCAATGGCGATGCCGTGGCGCCCCGCCTTCGCCTCGGGCGGATCGATGGTCAGCTTCTTGGCATCGGACGCTTTGGGTTTCAGCCAGCGCATGAGCTTCATTCCAGCAACCTTATTTTCAATCCACGCGTGGGCTTCGTCATCGTCGGCAAGCCTCACGCCGTCGATTTCATGGCGAACCGGTCGTCGTAGCCGAAATCATATTTCAGCAATGCGGAAATGGGAGAATAGTTGACGAAAGGGACGCCGCGCTCCGTGGCGATCTGCCGCGCGAGCACGAGATGCTCGATGATACGGCTCTCAGCCCGCGCAATGCCCGAAAAAGCCATATCGCCGGCAGTTTCGTAAAAGCGCGGCTCGCCGGCATTGGAAATATCGATCCCTAGAAAGCCGACTTGATGCCGTGCACAGTAAAGAGCGAATTGCAGGGCCGACACCGCAACTGACCCGCCCAGAAAAACCCCACGGTCCGGCGAGAGCGAAAAGCCTGCCGAACCCTCGGCATCCAGCCGTACATATTGCAGCGTCTTGAGATCGTCGAGCGAACGGCGACGGGCGCCATAGGGTTTGCGGATATCGTCGATCAGGATGATGATCTTGTCCGCCAGCCAGCTCTTGTCGATCTCGCAAAGCGCCCGCAGCACCGCGACGGAAAACAGACAGAGCGAACCCGGGGCGACTTTTTGGCGCAATAGGTCGATATGTCGCCAGACGAAGCGCTCATCCTCGACAGCAATCGCCAAAGGCTCGGCGATCGGTTCGCCGGTCAGCCCGATAGCGCCGTTCAGAAGAATGGCGCTTCCGGCTTCCAAACTATGCAGGTCGCAGCCACGAATGGATGGGCCAGAGCCGACAATATAGATTGCATCGCCACAGCGCTCGCGCAGCCGATCCATGCCGGCAAGGCTTGCGACTTTCGCCCCACGGTAATGCACCTCGCTGACATTTTGGGTACGGACGATGCTGAGCCCTGGAAACCAGTCCTGCACATGCGCCAGCGAACCGCCCAGGAAAAGGCGCACGCCGGACTTGATCAGCGACCGGTGCCAGGGGCGATCCGCCATTCGCCTAGAGCTCCACCAGACCGAGCTTCTTGACCTGCCGGATCGTCAGCATGGTGCGCACGGTATCGACATGTTCGTTCGCGGTTAGAACTTCGATGACGAAATCCTGGAAGCGGGTGAGATTTTCGGCAACACAGTGGAGAAGGAAATCGCTGTCGCCGGAAACCATCCACGCCTGCCGCACCAGCGGCCAAGCCGCCGTCGCATTGGCGAAAGCCTTGAGATTAGCCTCCGACTGATGCTTGAGACCGACCATGCAGAAGGCCACGAGATCGAAACCCAGTTTCGGGCTGTTCAGCATGGCATGATAGCCTTCGATGACGCCGGCTTCTTCCAGCTTGCGCACCCGGCGCAGGCATGGTGGCGCGGAAATGCCGACACGGTCTGCCAACTCGACATTGGTCATCCGTCCGTCTCGCTGCAGTTCCCGCAGAATCTTGATATCGATGGCATCGAGTTCAGCGCGAAGCACTTTTATTGCCTTTCTTTAATTCCCCTTCGCCAGCTTCTATATAAGGCAGGAAAATACGCAAGAAAGTTTCTCCTGAGTAACTGATTCTTACACTAAGCCGATTTGCTCTGTGTGTAATGCAAGGCTGCCCTTGAATAAATGCATAAGGCAATCATAAATGAAGCGGCGGACCGTGAAATCGCCTGCTTTGCGCGTTTGAAGCCGCGGTTTCCCGATCGCTGAAATTGAAAGGACTGACTATGCCTGCCCGCCACACGAAGGTGCTCATCATCGGCTCCGGCCCCGCCGGCTATACCGCCGCGGTTTATGCCGCGCGCGCGATGCTGCAGCCGGTTCTGATTGCCGGTCTGGAACAGGGCGGTCAATTGATGATCACGACGGATGTCGAGAACTATCCAGGCTTTGCCGATCCGATCCAGGGTCCATGGCTGATGGAACAGATGCTATTGCAGGCCCAGCATGTCGGCGCCGAGATCGTCAACGATCTCGTAACAGAGGTCGATACCAGTCAGCGTCCTTTCGTCGCCCGCACTGACAGCGGCCAGGTCTGGACCGCCGATACCCTCGTCATCGCCACCGGCGCCAAGGCGAAGTGGCTGGGAATCGAGAGCGAGCAGCATTTCCAGGGCTTCGGCGTTTCCGCCTGCGCTACCTGCGACGGCTTCTTCTATCGCAACAAGGATGTGATCGTGGTCGGCGGCGGCAACAGCGCCGTCGAGGAAGCGCTCTATCTCTCCAATATCGCCAAGTCGGTGACGGTCGTGCATCGCCGCGATTCCTTCCGTGCGGAAAAGATCCTGCAGGAGCGCCTTTTCGCCAAGGCAAACGTCAAGGTTCTCTGGAATACGGAGATTGCCGAGATCACCGGCACGCCCGCCAAGCCGCCGATGCCGCCGTCGGTTACCGGCGCGCGCCTGCGTGATATCCGCAACGGCGCGATCACCGAAACGCCGATCGACGGCGTTTTCGTCGCCATCGGCCATGCGCCGGCAACCGAGCTCTTCAAGGGCAAATTGAAGCTCAAGGATAATGGCTATCTCTGGACCGCACCGGATTCGACCGCCACCAGCGTCGAAGGCATCTATGCCGCCGGTGACGTGACCGACGATACGTTCCGGCAAGCGATCACGGCAGCGGGGATGGGCTGCATGGCCGCGCTTGAGGCGGAACGCTATTTGACTGGGCACATGCCCGTCGCCGTGGCTGCGGAGTGATGCAGTCGATGAGGGGAAACGGCATGCCATTGGATTGGGACAAGCTGCGTATCTTTCACGCGGCTGCCGAAGCGGGTTCGTTCACGCATGCGGCCGACAAGTTGCATCTGTCCCAGTCCGCGATCAGCCGGCAGGTCAGCGCGCTCGAGCAGGACGTCGGCATCAAGCTTTTCCATCGCCACGCGCGCGGCCTCATTCTGACCGAACAGGGTGAGCTGCTTTATCGCACGGCTCATGACGTTCTCTTGAAGCTCGAGACGGTCAAGATGCAATTGACCGAGACGACCGACAAGCCGAGCGGCAAGCTGCGCGTGACGACGACCGTAGGCCTCGGCCAGGGCTGGCTCACCGACAAGATCCAGGAATTCCTGCAGCTCTATCCGGATATGCAGATTCAGCTCATCCTCGACAACGAGGAGCTTGATGTGAACATGCGCCATGCGGATTGTGCCATCCGTCTGCGCCAGCCGCAGCAGTCGGATCTCATCCAGCGCAAGCTTTTCACAGTGCATATGCACGTCTATGCGGCCCCGTCCTATATCAACCGCTACGGCGAGCCGCAGTCGGTCGAGGCTCTGGACGAGCATCGCATCATCAGCTTCGGCGAACCGGCGCCGAACTACCTGCTCGACGTCAATTGGCTGGAGATCGCCGGCCGGTCGTCGGACAACAAGCGTGTGCCGCATCTGCAGATAAACAGTCAGACGTCGATCAAGCGCGCGTGCCTGCTCGGCATCGGCATCGCCGTTCTGCCTGATTATATCGTCGGTCGCGATCCGGGCCTTATTCAGCTTGCAATCAACGCGGACGTTCCGTCCTTCGACACATATTTCTGCTACCCAGACGAGATGAAAAACGCGGCTAAGCTCAAGGTTTTTCGTGATTTTATCGTGTCCAAGGCTCGTAACTGGAATTTCTAGTGAAGGTAAGCCATTGATAACGAACTCTTTTTGCGACTAATATATCAGCTGCGCGTATGATGCATAGCTGATATGCACAAAATAGAGTTGAAGCCTGCCCATTTAACTACCATATCGCACATAGCTGATGCACACGGTGGCTTTTCCTCCCAGTTCCACCGCATTGGCTGTTCCCCTCTGGAGGTTTTTGACCTTCATACCTATAGGGCCCTGGTTCACTCCGGCGGCCCTTTTTTTTGCCTTTTTGGTGCCAGGCCTCCAAACGCATAACTGCCATGCACAAAAAAGCATTGCGCACTGCACAAATTAGCATCATAACGCACATAGCTGATGCACACGGTGGCTTTTCCTCCCAGTTCCACCGCATTGGCTGTTCCCCTCTGGAGGTTTTGACCTTCACACCTATAAGGGCCCTGGTTTATTCCGGTGGCCCTCTTTTTTTGCCCATTTTCTAAGCACGCGCGCCAGCAGCCCTGCCAAAAATAATATTCGGCGCTGCCCTTGATATATCGAAATCCGTCGATACATAAATCGGGATTATTCGATATTGCTTGGTGAACACCATGGACAAGAACGAGATATTGAAGGCCTTGGCCAATCCGGCCAGGCTCGAAATCCTCAACCACCTCAAAGATCCAGAGACCCATTTCCCGACCCAAGAACACCCGCTGGAGCTGGGTGTCTGCGCCAGCCAGTTCGAGCGCTGCGGTCTCTCTCAATCCACCGTCTCGGCCCATCTCGGCACGCTCCACCGTGCCGGCCTGGTGACGACGCGGCGCCTCGGCCAGTGGATTTTCTACAAGCGCAACGAAGAAACCATCGCTGAATTCCTCGAAGCCATGCAGAAGGAACTGTGACCATGCCTCTTGCGCTCCTTGTACTCGCGCTCAGCTCCTTTGCCATCGGCACGACCGAATTCGTTATCATGGGACTGCTGCCGGAGGTGGCCTCTGATCTTGCGGTCACCATTCCGCAAGCCGGTTGGCTGGTCACCGGCTACGCGCTTGCCGTCGCCATCGGCGCGCCGATCATGGCTGTCTCGACAGCCCATTTGCGCCGGCGATCGGCATTGATCATGCTGATGGGCTTCTTTATTCTCGGCAATCTTCTCTGCGCCATCGCCCCGAATTATTGGGTCCTGATGGTCGCCCGTATCGTCACCGCGCTTTGCCACGGGGCCTTCTTCGGCATCGGTTCGGTGGTTGCGGCCAGCCTGGTGCCGGAAGACCGCAAGGCCCGCGCCGTCGCGCTGATGTTCACCGGCCTGACGCTCGCCAACGTGCTTGGCGTTCCCCTTGGCACGGCATTCGGCCAGGCTTTCGGCTGGCGCGCGCCGTTCTGGATCGTGACGCTGCTTGGTGTCGCCTCGATTGCCGGACTTGTCGCCGTGCTGCCGAAGGACGAAGCAGCCCGTCAGGGCAGCCTTGGCCGTGAGATAGCGGCATTGCGTGGCCTCGGCCTCTGGCTGGCCCTGCTGACGACTGTTTTCTTCTCGGCCGCCATGTTCGCCCTTTTCACCTATATCGCCCCGATGCTGCGTGATGTTACCGGCGTCTCGCCCGAGACCGTAACCTGGACGCTGCTCTCGATCGGCGTCGGCCTGACCATCGGCAATCTGATCGGCGGCAAGCTGGCGGACTGGCGCCTTGGCATCACGCTTGCCGGTGTCTTTCTGGCAATCGCGGCGACATCGGCGATCTTCAGCGTCACCATCCACTCCCTCGTTGGCGCCGAAATCACGCTCTTCCTGTGGGCCGCGGCTGCTTTCGCCGCCGTGCCGGCATTGCAGATCAATGTCGTCAACTTCGGCAAGGACGCCCCGAACCTTGTATCCACCATCAACATCGGCGCCTTCAACACCGGCAACGCGCTCGGCGCCTGGGTCGGCGGAATGCTTATCGACGAAGGTTTTTCGCTTTCGCAAGTGCCGCTCGCCGGTTCAGCCATGGCAATCCTGGGCTTCCTCACCGTCGTGCTGACCTTTGCTGCCATACGTCCCAAGGACGAGGCGCTCGCCTCCTCCTAATCCCACCCCTCTCCTCCCCCTCATAGAAAGGAAAACCCCATGACCAAATTGTTCGAACCGACGAAACTTGGCGATATCTCCATCGCCAACCGCATCGTCATGGCACCCCTGACGCGCAATCGCTCGCCGAATGCCGTGCCGAACGAGCTGAACGTCAAATATTATGCCCAGCGCGCCAGCGCCGGCCTGATCATCACCGAAGCGACGGCGATTACCCATCAGGGTCAGGGCTATGCCGACGTTCCCGGCCTCTACAGCAAGGAAGCCCTCGACGGCTGGAAGAAGGTGACGGATGCCGTGCATGCCAATGGCGGCAAGATCGTCGTGCAGATGTGGCATGTCGGCCGCATCTCCCACACGACCCTGCAGCCGAATGGCGGCAAACCGGTTTCCTCCACCTCCAGGCGTGCTGAAAATTCGAAGACCTATCTGGTCAATGGCGACGGCACCGGCGGCTTTGCAGACGTCTCCGAGCCGCGCGCGCTCGAAACCTCGGAAATCCCGGGCATCGTCGAAGATTATCGCAAGGCCGCCCGCGCCGCGATCGATGCCGGTTTCGACGGCGTCGAGATCCACGGCGCCAACGGCTATCTGATCGACCAGTTCCTGCGCGGCAATGTCAACGATCGCACCGACCAGTATGGCGGCTCGATCGAGAACCGTGCCCGCTTCCTCTTCGAAGTGGTCGATGCCGTCACCAAGGAAGTCGGTGCGGGCCGCACGGCAATCCGCATTTCGCCGGTCACGCCATCGGGCGATGCCAGCGACCCGGCCCCGCAGCAACTCTTCACCTATGTCATCGAAGGCCTGGCGAAACACAGGCTCGCGTATGTCCACGTCGTTGAAGGCCAGACCGGTGGCAAGCGCGACTTCCTGCCCTTCGATTACGATGCTTTGCATGCAGCCTATAAGGCGGCAGGCGGCAAGGCCGGCTGGATGGTCAACAATGCCTATACTCGCGAGATGGCGATCGAAGCCGTCGACAGCGGCAAGGCCGATGTCGTTGCCTTCGGCAAGCCGTTCATCTCCAACCCCGATCTCGTTCGGCGCCTGAAGGAAAATGCGCCGCTCGCACAATGGGACCAGGCAACGCTCTATGGCGGCGGTGCCAAGGGCTACGACGACTATCCGGCGCTGGACGAGGCGGCTTAAGCAAGGATCTATCTCCCATACAGCGCCTTCGCGCATAGCCAGGGCTGACGAACTATATTAACGCCGACAAATTGCCCTTGCGACGAACCGTCGCGAGGGTTTTTCTATTTCAGCGCTTGAAAACAGGGGCGACACAACCGAGCTAAGCAGGCGTGCCGATCGCGAAATCATGATACCCACATAGCAAAGCCGACATATGTTTGATCTCTATATCGACCGTTGGTCGCTGACGCCGGACGGCGATCCCATCATCACCCATTCGAGCCATCTTCTCCCGGTCATCTGGAGAGATAAGCCCGCCATGATCAAGGTTGCGCAAAATGTCGACGAGAAGTTCGGCAATCGCGTGCTGCGCTGGTGGGATGGCGAAGGCGCCGCCTTCGTCTACGAACATGACGATGACGCCGCCCTCATCGAACGAGCAACCGGGGCAGGCTCACTGCTCACCATGGCAATGCAGGGAGGGGACGACGAGGCGAGCCGGATCATGTGTCGCACAGCTGCGAGGCTGCATGCACGCAAGGCAAAGCCGCTGCCGTCGGACCTGGTCCCGTTGGATCGCTGGTTTTGGGAGCTTGAACCGGCGGCCCGCATCCATGGCGGCATGCTCGCCGCCTGTGCCGAGGTGGCCGCGAGCCTTCTGGCGGATCAACACGAGCAGACCATATTGCACGGCGACATCCACCACGAGAACATTCTCGATTTCGGCCCCCGCGGCTGGCTCGCTATCGACCCCAAGCGGGTCTATGGCGAGCGCGGTTTCGATTTCGCCAATATCTTCTGCAATCCCGAGCTGCCCATCGTTACCAAGCCGGGCCGCCTGCAACGGCAATTGCCGATCGTCTGTGCAGAGACGGGCCTCGAACCGAAACGCCTTCTGCAATGGATCATCGCCTATGCGGGGCTTTCGGCAACGTGGTTCTTGAGCGATGGCGACACCAGGAATGCGGATTCGGATCTCACGGTCGCGAGTATCGCCTTCTCCGAACTCAGGGCCTAACGACCGGCTCATGCCGCCGGCAGGCAGCCGATCGCTGCAAGCGTTGCTTTCACTGCCTCGTCGATCGGTGTATGCGGCTCTTCGCCGAGCACAGCCAGCAACTTGTCATTCCTCATCTGCAGCGGCACCTTCCACAGGTAGCTCATTTCACGCAGCTCCCGCATGAATGGCACGAAGGGTGCGGCCAACGGCACTATTATCCAAGGAAATGCCTTGACCTTCACCTTGCGGCCGAGCACGCGCCGCACGGCATCGATCATCTGCCTGCCATCGCCATCCCAATGGCCCCTCATGTGAAAAACTGCGAAAGCAGGCAACTCATCCCCCTTCTCGATCAGCCGGATCATCGTCTCGGCGACATCGGGCAAGTAGGCCCATTGATGTCCGAGACCGACCTTGCCCGGATAGGTGATGGAGTCGACCGGCTTGCCAAGCGTCACCATGGCCTGCGAGAACCAGCTGTTGGCACGAGATCCACCAAAGAAATCGCCGGCGCGAACAATGATGACAGGCGCGTCGCCCTGCTCCGCAGCCGCTTTCAGGCGCCGCTCCATTTCAACACGAATGGCGCCCTTGCGGGTCTTCGGCCGCTGCGCGCTGTCCTCGTTCACATCCGGAAAGACGCCGGGGCCGAAATTATAGACAGTTCCCGGCAGCACGATCCGCGCCCCGACTGCCTTGGCCGCTGCAATGGTATTGTCCAGCATCGGCAGGACGACCTTGCCCCAATTTCTGTAGCCGGGAGGATTGACTGCATGCACGATAACATCGGCGCCGTGCGCAGCCTTCAGGACATCGTCTGCCTGCAT
>NZ_JBNDIC010000070.1:0-24735 GCF_056755475.1 Rhizobium sp. KNZ2-6A
GTCCACAGTCTCCGTTGTGGACACAGACTCCTTCATTCGATTTTCAATGAACAGGTGCCGCGAATTGTGCGCTTACGATAGACGCAACCGGGCTGTGTGACCAGAAAAGCTTCATCGCCGAGGTCCTGCAGTTTGATCGACCCATGCCCAGCCAATCGATGGTTCGGCGGCAGAATGATCAAGAGCTCGTCTTGGGCTACAGCTTCGCTTCGAACATCTGCCGCAGCCGGAGCATCGCCGAAGAAAAAGCTCACGTCCAGGTCACCACTCCTTATTCCGTTGCGCAGCCCGCTGCTGTTTGCTGTTTTCAGTGTTATCTCGACGGCGGGATATCGGCGGCTGAATTCAGCGACCAATTCTGGCAAGCGGGATGAGCAAAGCGTTTCAAGGCCACCGATGACGAGACTGCCCAATATGGTGACGGAAGTGCTCGCAACCGCGGAATATGCTTCGTCAGCAAGATTGAGCAGCTCAACTGCATAGTCGAGCAGACGCTGCCCAGCTGGCGTGAGCGTCAGCCTTCTGCGTGATCGGTCGAAGAGTTTTACGCCAAGCTCGGCCTCCAGGGCCTGAACCTGTTCCGTCACACTCGATTGGGAAAGATGGACGTGTTCAGCTGCGCGGGTGAAGTTAAGAGTATTGGCAACCGCACTGAATGTTTTGAGATGACGAAGTTGCACGCTCGGCCTCAGAGTAGAACTATGTTAATCAAATTTCTGGCATAAACCCAGCTTGGCGGAATGCATTAGGTACCACGCTTGCGGCCGGCGAGCAGCTTTTCACCATCGGCTCGCAATTCACTTTTGGTCCGACAAACCGGTAGAGCGTCTGCCTGGTAACGCCAAATTCAACACACAGATCGGCCACTTTGATCTCCGGCTGGCCCATGGCAGCGCGTGCAAGGCGCAGTTTCGCCGGAGTCATTTTAAAGGGGCGTCCGCCATTACGACCACGGGCACGAGCCGCTTCCAGTCCGGCTTTCGTCCGCTCCACGATCAGCGCCCGTTCGAACTCGGCCAATGCAGCGAACATCCCGAATACCAGTCGGCCGTTGGCAGTCGTCGTGTCGATTGATGCGCCTTCGCCAGCCAGCACCTTCAGCCCGATGTTTCGCTTGGTCAGGTCATCGACCAGATTGACGAGGTGACGAAGGTCACGGCCGAGACGGTCGAGTTTCCAGACGACGAGCGTATCGCCACGTCGGAGCGCTTTCAAACAGACGGCCAGACCGGGACGGTCGTCTTCCTTCCCGGATGCGGAGTCTTCATAAACGTTGTCGGTGTCAACACCGGCCCCAATCAGCGCATCGTGCTGCAGATCGAGGGATTGCGATCCATCAGCTTTGGAAACGCGGGCATATCCGATCAGCATGTATCACCAACGTTGGTTTGAGGCGGCGCGTCTGTCACAAATGCTTTGCTCGTTGGAAATGTATCTCAACCAGCTTCATAAACAAAGCGTCTTGAACACCATCTGATTTTGAAAAAGGAACATCGATGCCGCGTCGTGTCACTCTAACCGATCGGCAGAAGGATGCGCTGTTGCGCCTGCCGACCTCGCAAGCCGATTTGTTGAAGCACTACACGTTGAGTGACGAGGATCTCCGCCACATCAGGCAACGCCGGCGCGCTCACAACAGGTTCGGCTTCGCCCTGCAACTGTGCGTCCTGCGCTATCCCGGCCGGGTGCTGGCTCCGGGCGAATTGATACCGACCGAGGTGGTCGAGTTCATCGGAGCGCAACTCGGCCTTGGCGCCGATGATCTCGTCGACTATGCCGCCCGTGAGGAAACGCGGCACGAGCATCTTGCCGAGTTGCGGGCGCTCTATGGATTCCGCACCTTCTCCGGACGCGGAGCACGCGAGTTGAAGGACTGGCTGTTCCGGGAAGCCGAACTGGCAGTGTCGAACGAGGATGTCGCCCGTCGCTTCGTGACCGAGTGCCGACGCACCCGCACGGGTCTTCCCGCGACATCCACGATCGAGCGGCTTTGCGCCACGGCTCTGGTCGATGCCGAGCGGCAAATCGAGACGCGGATCGCCGGTCGCTTGCCCGTACCGATCCGGGAACAGTTACTGGCATTGCTTGAGGAAACGGCTGACGATCGGGTAACCCGCTTCGTGTGGCTGCGTCAGTTCGAGCCTGGCTCGAACTCTTCGTCGGCCAACCGTCTGCTCGAGCGGTTGGAATACCTGCAACGTGTCGATCTTCCCGAGGATCTGCTGGCCGGTGTTCCCGCCCACAGGGTGACGCGTCTGCGTAGGCAGGGCGAGCGGTATTATGCCGACGGCATGCGCGATCTCCCGGAGGGTAGGCGGCTTGCTATTCTAGCCGTCTGCGCATCGGAGTGGCAGGCGATGCTTGCCGATGCCGTGGTCGAAACCCACGACCGGATCGTGGGCAGGCTCTACCGGGCGTCGGAAAGGATTTGCCAGGCCAAGGTCGCCGACGAAGCGAACGCGGTGCGCGACACCCTGAAATCCTTCGCCGAAATCGGCGGTGCACTGGTCGATGCACAGGATGATGGCCAGCCGCTGGACGACGTTATCGCGAGCGGATCGGGCTGGGGAGGCTTCAAAGCCCTTGTCGCGATGGCAACCAGGTTGACTGCCACTATGGCGGACGATCCGCTCAATCATGTGCTCGACGGCTATCACCGTTTCCGCCGATACGCTCCTCGCATGTTGCGCCTGCTCGATCTTCGGGCTGCCCCTGTCGCACAGCCGCTTCTGGAAGCAGTGACGACGCTGCGCACCGGTTTTAACGATGCCACGCATACCGCCTTTCTGCGGCCGAGCTTGAAATGGCATCGCCATCTTCGTGCCCAGGCGGCTGGCGACGCTCGCCTCTGGGAGATCGCAGTG
This sequence comes from Rhizobium sp. KNZ2-6A, assembly GCF_056755475.1. Lineage (NCBI taxonomy): Bacteria > Pseudomonadati > Pseudomonadota > Alphaproteobacteria > Hyphomicrobiales > Rhizobiaceae > Rhizobium > Rhizobium sp. KNZ2-6A. Next base: position 2,865 of record NZ_JBNDIC010000070.1, read on the forward strand.
CTGTTCCATCTGCGCGATGCGTTCCGGTCCGGAGATATCCGGCTGGCCAGATCCCGGCGCTATGGCGATCTGAAACACGCACTCGTGCCGGCGCGAGCTGTCGCGGAAAGCGGCCGTCTCGCCGTGCCATTGCGGCCCGAGGAATGACTGGCGGACCGGCAAGCTCGCCTTGATATCCGGTTGCGCGAGCTGGGACGCGCAGCGCGCACGGGCACGATTCCCGGCGGGGCCATCGAAAATGGCGTCCTGCATATCGAGAAGCTCGAAGCCGCCGCACCAACTGGCGCCGAAGATCTGGTGCTCGATCTCTACAAGGAGATTCCGCCCACGCGCATCACCGATCTCTTATTGGAAGTAGATGCTGCGACCGGTTTCTGCGAAGTCTTCACCCATCTGCGCACGGGAGCGCCCTGCGTCGACCGGATCGGACTGATGAACGTCATCCTCGCGGAAGGGATCAATCTCGGCCTGCGCAAGATCGCGGACGCCACCAACACCCACACCTTCTGGGAGTTGATCCGCATTGGACGGTGGCATGTCGAGGGCGAAGCCTACGAACGGGCGCTGGCCATGGTGGTCGAGGCGCAGGCGGCGCTCCCCATGGCCCAATTCTGGGGCGCGGGCATCTCAGCATCGAGCGACGGGCAATTCTTCGCGGCGACCGAGCAAGGCGAGGCCATGAACCTGGTCAATGCGAAATACGGCAATACACCGGGCCTGAAGGCTTACAGCCACGTCTCCGACCAATATGCGACGTTCGCGACCCAGGTGATCCCCGCGACGGCGAACGAAGCTCCCTATCGTCAGGCCTGCATTGTCGTATCACGCTTCGCCCGGCGCTTGGCGAGCAGTTCGTCGGCCCGAGCGCGCGGCTGTCCTTTCGCATCAACATAAGCATAAAGGTTTGCGAGCAGCTTTGCAGCGTCCGATCAAACCGGGGTTTGTTGCGACGCAAGATGCCGATCGTGCTCGATTGGAAGATCCTACGTATTTTCTGCGGCAGTACTGTCCTGCGCATACCGGATCGCCAGATTGAGGTTGCGTCCAGCTGACATGCCTATGAACAAAGTCCATATGGCGGCGGCCATAAGCGGCGCTATGGGGTTTGTCGCTGCGATCATTCCAGATTCGATGATGTAGTGAAGCGCGAATTCGAAAAAGAAGATCGCAAGGATCACGACCAGCATCATGGCGTCGCCGGGGAGAGAAATGCTCCGCTGTGCGTGATCAACCGTGATGTTCCAGGTCCGGACATGATAATGTCCGATCAGCAGCCCTATGGCGGTTCCGCAGACGCCTGCGAGAAGATCAATCGAGCCGGACGAGGGAGACAGCCCAAAGAAGCCCCGAATACCAAGTGCGAGCATCAATGTCGGCATGATGAGCAAACGCTCAATCCGGATTGTCCGGGGATAACAGCGCGACACGCCCATCCAGAAGAGGACGAGAAATAGCACATAGACAGAGGGCGGCACATGAGACATTGTCGGCCTCCTCATGATTGGATACAATCCTAACGTCGTTAGTATTTGGCTCTGAAAAGGTCGATGTCAAGCCGGGTGCCGCCAAAATCCGACCGTTACCACCACGGCAATCTGAGGGCTGCCTTGCTGGCTGAAGCGCGTGCTCTGCTTGAAGAAGGGGGAGCAGCTTCGCTGTCACTGCGGGAGATTGCCCGTCGCGTCGGCGTGGCGGCCCCGTCTGCGTACCACCACTTTGCCAGCCTCGAAGCCATCGCTGTGGCCCTGGCCGAAGAAGGTTTTGCGGAACTGGCTGCAAGACTGGAAAAAGCTCCAACCAATGCTAAAGGGCAGTTGTCCGGTGCGGGTCGGGCTTATGTCCATTTCGCTCTCGAAAACCCCAGCCTTTATCGGCTTATGTTCGGTGATGGGTTCAGATCAGCATCGTCTGAAAGCCAAACCGTCCGCGCTCTCAGACGGCGTTCCTATAAGACGGTGAAAGCAGGACTGCGGAAACGGTTGCCAGAAGATCAGGTTGCTGCGAGCGCCTTGTTCCTCTGGTCGTTGGTGCACGGCTTGGCTCTGCTGCTGATCGATCACCAGGTCGAGAACGATACCGACATTAACGAAACAATCACTACTATCCTTCGCCTGTCAGGAACGGGCCTTCCATCATCCCAATAATCACCTCGGAAGACATGGCCGGCCTTTTTCCGCGAATGGCCGTCGTGGAGGGAGCAACATCACGAACCGTGACGAGCCGCGGAATCCTTATGTAGGTTTTCTGTTCCGTTGCTACTCAAACCCCTACAACAGTTATCATTTGGTAGTAGATTCTGTTGCCGGCGTCAGATCCATTTAAGCATTCGTTTCTGGGGCGACTGTGAATTTTCTCTGTTTCTGGATGGTACATGACCAAAGAGCCGTCATTGAGCGTTGGCGCTCGTTTTCTGTCGACAACGGCCTTGGCGTTGCTCTGCACGCTCTCGATCGCCGGGATGGCTCGCGCTGACGATCCGCCAGCGCCGCCATATATCAAAGCGGACGGGACGCGGACCGGCGATCTCGAGGCTGCCGCGCAATCCTGGCGCGATGATGCGGAGTTTACTAGAACCGTTTCTCCCAAAATACTCGGTGCCGAATACGCTTACGCTATTGGGGCGACAGGACAAGGCATCAAAGTCGCCGACCTTGATACCGGTGCCGATGGCAAGCATCCTGAGTTTGATGCACAAAGATTGATCGGCATTCCCGCTCGGGGTTTTTATGATTTGAACATTGGCCCCGTCGGAGGGCCGTACCTGGCCAAAGCGGGCACTCCCTTCGATCTGAACGGAGTCTGGACGGACCCAACGCCGCCCAACGGACGCAACCATGCGACGTCAGTCGACGGCACGATTATGGCGCGGCGCGACAGTCTTGGCACGATGGGAATAGCCTTCGATTCTGTCGTTTATTCAGCTCGCTCAGGAGAAGTGTACTCTTATAAGGATCGACAGAGAAGTCTCGATAATAACTATTTAGAAGAAAAGGAAAAAGATCCTGAAGTATTCAGACAATCGATGAATGGCATTCTCGCCAACGATATTAAAATTATTCTACATGAATGGCAACTCTCGCCACGCAAAGTTTCTTTGGTGCCTGCGGAGGCGTTTAGGGATCTGGCGACTCAGTACCTTAGCGGCAAGGATGGTAAGATACTAACTGCAATGCGGGATGCCGCGGATCGCGGCGCCGTCAATGTCGCCGCTGCTGGGAATTTTGGCACTGGCAATCCCCATGCTGGTGCTGGCCTGCCCTATTTTGAGCCGCGATATGAGCGCGATTGGCTTGCAGTCGTCGCCCGAGACGATGCCAGCAATGCTCTGGCCTCCTATTCGAATCGGTGTGGCGATGCAAAGTATTTTTGTATCGCGGCTCCCGATTCCACGATAGCACCGGACGCCAATGGCGGTTACGCTAGAGACGGCGGAACCTCGGGGGCATCTGCCGTTGCCGCGGCTAGCATGGCCGTAGTGGCGAGCCGTTATCCTTATTTGAGCATGCCGGAGGTCCGCGATGTGTTGCTGACCACCGGTCAACCCGCCGGCGATGACGGCATTGATAGAGATTTCGGCTGGGGTTTCATCGATCTTAAGAAGGCGATGCATGGCCCTGGTCAGTTTCTGGGGCGCTTCACCGCCAATCTGCCTGGCGGGACCAGCGACACCTGGAGCAACGATATCTCGGAAGCAGCATTGATACAGCGCAAGGGTGAGGAGCGCGCCGAGATCGCGGCTTGGCCGGAAGAGAGAGCGGCCAAGGTGATTGCGGATAAAGCCGAGGTGGCCGCACTGGAAGCGAAATTGCGGACTGTTCCAGCGGTCGGCGCGCTTTCGGCCGAAGTGATCGCGGATCTGGCGCAGGCGAAGGCCCTGCTGAAAGAACTGATCCGCAACAACATTCCTGGGATCTATTCTCGCGATAACTTCAACGCCGCGCTTCGGCCGATTCTTGCTAACCGTTCTGCGACCCAGCTGTTGGCGCTGTATGAGAAGTATAAGCCCGGCTGGACTCTGGGCGACAGCCAGCCGACCGATTTCGATGCGTTCATCACCGGTCGCAGCGACACGGAGCTGACGACCGCCATTGCCGGAGCGATTCGCGAAGCGATCATCACGTCGAACGCGGCGGTAACGGCATCGATCCAGGAGCTTGAAAAGGACCTCAATGGCGAGTTCCTATTGCGGCAGGCTCGGATCGACCGTCTTTTGAACAAGACGGATGCGGATTATGTCGGCAGCCTTGTGAAGCAGGATGATGGGCAGCTGATCCTTGCCGGCAACAACAGCTATTCGGGCGGAACCTTCCTGGAGGGCGGCACGCTGGGTGTTGCAAGCTCGACCGCGCTGGGCAGCGGGGCGCTGGCGATGGCTGATGGGACGACCTTGCTGGCGGCGGCGGATGGCCTTGACCTTGCCAATGCGGTGAGCATCAGCGGCATCGGCCGGATCGACACACAAGCCTATCGTCTGCAGCTTTCGGGCGTGATTGCCGATGGCGCCAGCCCCGGCAGCCTTGCCAAGCTCGGCAGCGGCACGCTGAGCCTTGCCGCCCTCAATAGCTATACCGGCATGACGATGATCTCGGAGGGGACGCTGGCGCTTTCGGGCGCCGGCGACATCGCGGCCAGCGCCGGCGTCGCGCTGGAAAAGCCGGGAGCGGTATTCGACATTGCGGCAGCCGGCGGCGACCGCACCGTCAAGAGCCTGTGGGGTGCTGGCGATACCCTTGTCGAGCTCGGCGCCAACAGATTGACCGTCGACACCGCGGGTGTCTCGATGTTTGCCGGCGTGGCCGCCGGCGACGGCGGTCTGACCAAGACAGGCGACGGCGTCCTGAAGCTCGCAGGCGCCAGCACTTATGCGGGCGAGACCTTGGTCGCCGGCGGCCTGCTCAGCGTCGATGGCTCGATCGTTTCGCGGGCCGTCGTCAATGACGGGGGGAAGCTCGGCGGCATCGGTTCTGTTGGAGGTGTGATTGCCCGGAGTGGCGGCATGGTGGCGCCCGGCAATTCGATCGGTACGCTGACGGTGGCGAAGGCAGGAGCGAGCGGCGATGGCGCCGGTAACGTGACCTTCGAGAAGGGTTCCGCCTTTGCCGTTGAAATTGGCTCGGACGGCCGTTCCGACCGACTGGCCGTGGAGGGCAGCGCGACGCTTCTGGGTGGAACCGTGCTCGTGTCGCTGGAAGACCGCGCCGAGCCCGCAAGTGCCTCCGAACTTGCGAAGCTTGCGGGCAATCGCTACACGATCCTGACCGCGAGGGCCGGGATCGAGGGGACCTTCGATGACCTTGCGACCCGCTATGCCTTCATCGATACGGCGCTGGTCCATGGTTCGGATCATGTCGACCTTACGGTCGAGCGGCTGGCTTTCGAAACGGCAGGCCGCACCTTCAACGAGAAGCAGACGGCGAACGGCATTGACAGCCTTGGTGAAGGCAATGCGCTTTATGACACGGTTCTCGCCTCCACTGCGGCGGCCGATGCCGCGGCGATCTTTGCGGCTGCATCGGGCGATATCCACCCTTCCGTGGCCGGAGCTTTGATCGAGGATGGCCGTTTCGTGCGCGACACTGCCAGTGCCCGTGTGCGGGTGGCCTTCGACGGCATCGTCACCGATCCGAAAGCGACCATGGGCGCCTTGCAGGATACGGCCGCGACAGGTCCTGCCTTCTGGGGCTGGGGCTACGGCTCCTGGAACAATGGGGACGGTGACGGAAATGCCGCCGGGCTCGACCGGACCCTGGGCGGCTTCCTGACCGGTGTCGATGGCTTTGTCGCCGACGACTGGCGCCTCGGCTTCCTGGCCGGCTATGCCAACAGTTCGATCGATGCCGCCAAAGCCTCGGCCTCGGTCGACACCTACCAGCTCGGCATCTATGGCGGCACCCGATGGGAGGCCATCGGCCTGCGGTTCGGCGCCAGCTATGCCAGGCACAATATCAAGACCCAGCGCGGGATCGATCTGGGTCAGCTGTCCTCGGGCGCCAGCGCCGACTATAGCGCCGACAGCGTGCAGCTGTTCGGCGAAGCCGGATACGAGGTCAAGTCGGGGGACGCCGTCTTCGAGCCATTCGCGGGGCTTGCCTTTACCCATCTTGGCGCCGATGCCTTCACCGAAACGGCCGGACCGGCCGCCCTCTCGGGCTCCAAGGGCTCTTACGATGTCACCACCACCACGCTCGGCCTGCGCGCCTCATACGAGTTTGCCCTCAGCGGGACCGTTCCGGTCAAGGCTTCCGGCATGATTGGCTGGCGGCATGCCTTCGGCGACACCACGCCGCAGACCCGTCTGGCCTTCGCCGGCGGCGACGTATTCACCAACCGCGGCTCGCCGATCGCCAAGGATGCGCTGGCCCTGGAGGCCGGCTTCGGTGTCGATATCTCAAAACAGGCTTCGCTCGGCATATACTACAACGGCCAGATCGCCAGCTCCGCGTCCGATAACGCCGTCAAAGCAAACCTCACCGTCCAGTTCTGATCACACCGGCCGCCCGCGCAAGGGCGGCCGCACTTCTGCGTTCCTATGCTATTCCTGCTTCGCAGTTTTATCTATCGACAGATCCGCACCGCAACAAATTGTAAAAGAGAGTATCTAGGAGGGATTATGAAAAGATTTCTGCTGGCCACACTGTCGGCCTCGGCGCTGATGGTGGCGCAGCCTTCGGCTGCAAAGACGCTGGTCTATTGCTCGGAAGGCAGCCCGGAGAATTTCGCGCCGAGCATCAACACCACCGGCACGTCCTTCGACGCCAACACCCAGATCTACGATACAGTCGTCAAGTTCGAGCGCGGCGGCGTCAAGGTCCAACCGTCGCTGGCTGAGAAGTGGGAGATCTCGCCGGATGGGCTGATCTACACCCTCCACCTCCGCAAGAACGTGAAGTGGCATTCGAACAAGAACTTCAAGCCAACCCGGAACTTCAACGCCGACGACGTGCTGTTCATGTTCGAGCGGCAATGGAAGGAATCCCACCCTTATTACAAGGTGACCAGTTCCAATCATTCCTACTTCAACGACATGGGCCTGCCCAAGCTCCTGAAGTCGGTCGAGAAGGTCGACGACCAAACCGTCAAGATCACGTTGAACCAGCCTGAGGCGCCCTTCCTCGCCGACCTCGCCATGCAATATGCTGGCGTGCAGTCGAAGGAATATGCCGATGCGATGCTGAAGGCTGGCACGCCCGAGAAGATCGACCAGGAGCCGATCGGTACCGGTCCGTTCTATTTGGTGCAATACCAGAAGGACGCGATCATCCGCTACAAGGCCTTTGCCGACTACTGGGCCGGCAAGGCCAAGATAGACGATCTGGTCTTCGCGATCACGCCCGACGCTTCAGTGCGCTGGGCCAAGCTGCAAAAGGGCGAATGCCATGTCATGCCTTATCCGAACCCGGCCGATCTCGACGCGATCAGGAAGGACGCCGCTGTCCAGGTCTTGGAGCAGCCGGGCCTGAACATAGGCTACCTCGCCTACAACACCACCAAGAAGCCTTTCGACGACGTCAAGGTCCGCCGCGCCGTCAATAAGGCGATCAACAAGAAGGCGATCATCGACGCGGTCTACCTCTCCAGCGGCGTAGCCGCGACGAACCCGATCCCGCCGACCATGTGGTCCTACAACGAGACCATCAAGGACGATCCCTTCGATCCGGAAGCAGCCAAGAAGGAGTTGGCCGACGCCGGCTACCCGAACGGGCTCGAGATCGACCTCTGGGCGATGCCGGTACAGCGCCCCTACAACCCCAACGCCAAGCGCATTGCTGAATTGATGCAGGCCGATCTCGCCAAGGTTGGCATCAAGGCCGAGATCAAGACCTTCGAATGGGGTGAGTACCGCAAACGCCTTCAGGCGGGCGAGCACCAGACCGGCATGTTTGGCTGGACCGGCGACAATGGCGACCCGGACAACTTCCTGCACACGCTGCTCGGCTGCGACGCGGCTAGGAACAATGGCGGCAACGTCGCCAAATTCTGCTACCAGCCCTTCGACGAGTTGGTGACCAAAGCCAAGACGATCACCGACCAGGCGGAGCGGGAAAAGCTCTACAAGCAGGCGCAGGTGATCTTCAAGGAACAGGCTCCCTGGTTTACGATCGCCCATGCGGTACAGATCAAGCCGGTGCGCAAGGAGGTGGTCGACTTCAAGCTCTCGCCCTTCGGTCGCCACGTCTTCTATGGCGTAGACATCGGCAAGTGAAGCTCCGCGTCAAGTAATCCCAAGGCTGGCGGAGCAAATGCTGTTTCGCCAGCACACTTTCAGGTTTCATTATTACGCTGTGAAGCTCGGAGTATTTTCGAGCGCTCCGCGGCGGGGGTGGAACTACTCAATCGTCACCATGATGATAGATCGGTTTGGCTAATGCGTTCTGGTATTCCCGCTGCGCCAGAATTCGAACTTGAATAAAATAAGATCACAAGACAGACACCTCGACGAGACGCTCCGGCCAACAAGACTGGTTACAAACTATGCTTCGCTTCTTCCTGACCAGGGTCAGCCTCGTCATCCCGACCTTTATTGGGATCACTCTGCTGGCCTTCTTCCTCGTCCGGCTCGTGCCGGGCGACCCGATCGAGACCATGGCCGGCGAACGCGGCATCGATCCTGCCCGCCATGCGCAGTTGCTGAAGGAGTACGGCCTCGACCAGCCGCTCTTCGTCCAGTACGGCCGCTATATCGAGCGCGTCGTGCTGGGCGATCTCGGCAAGTCGATCGCCACGCGCGACAGCGTCCTCTCCGAATTTGGCCAACTCTTCCCCGCTACCATCGAACTCGCGCTTTGCGCCATCCTGATCGCGCTGATCGTCGGCCTGCCTGCCGGCATCATCGCCGCGGTAAAGCGAAATTCGATCTTCGACCATGGCGTGATGGGTATATCGCTCACCGGCTATTCGATGCCGATCTTCTGGTGGGGCCTGCTGCTGATCTTACTGTTCTCGGTCCAGTTCGGCATCACCCCGGTCTCCGGCCGCATCGCGGTGCAGTACTTCATCGAGCCGGTCACCGGCTTCCTCACCATCGACAGCCTGCTCGTCAACGACATCGACGCCTTTTGGTCGGCACTGGCGCATCTGGTGCTGCCCGCCATCGTGCTCGGCACCGTGCCCCTCGCTGTCATTGCCCGCATGACGCGCTCGGCGATGCTGGAGGTGCTCAGCGAGGACTATATCCGCACCGCCCGCGCCAAGGGCATGGCCCCCCTTCGGGTTGTCGCCTTGCACGCACTGCGCAACGCACTGATCCCGGTCGTCACCGTGATCGGCCTGCAGATCGGCACACTCTTCACCGGCGCGATTCTGACCGAGACGATCTTCTCCTGGCCGGGCGTTGGCAAATGGCTGATCGAGGCGATCAGTCGGCGCGACTACCCTGTGCTCCAGGGGGGCACGCTGCTGCTTGGCATGGTCGTGATGAGCATCAATCTCCTGGTCGACCTTGCCTACGGCCTGATCAACCCCCGCATTAGACACGCCCGATGATCGGTCTTTCGCTCCTTCCCTCCAATCGGAGCCTTCGCCTATGAGCACCGAGACGATGCAAGCTTCCGTCGCCAGTCTTGCGCCACCGCATCCTGCCCGCGAGTTTTGGATCTACTTCAGCGCCAATCGCGGCGCAGTCGCCGGGCTCGTCGTCATCAGCCTCGTGCTGTTCTGCGCGCTCTTCGCATCACAGATCGCCCCGCACGATCCCAATCTCACTAACAACGCCGTCTTCCTGAAGCCGCCTTTCTGGCAGGAGGGCGGCTCGCTCGTCAATCCACTCGGCACCGACGCGATCGGTCGCGATATCCTCTCGCGACTGCTCTACGGCGCACGGCTCTCGCTCGTCATCGGCATCGCCGTCGTTGCACTGGCCATCGTCGTCGGCATCGTGCTCGGTCTCATCGCCGGCTTCTTCAAGGGTATAGTCGATATTGCGCTCATGCGCTTGATGGACATCCTGATGACGATGCCGAGCCTGCTGCTTGCCATTGTCATCGTCGCCATCCTCGGCCCTGGCCTGATGAATGCAATGCTCGCCGTCGCCATCGTCGTGCTGCCGCATTATGTCCGCGTCACCCGCGCCGCCGTCATCGCCGAATCCTCCAAGGACTACGTCGTCGCAGCCCAAGTAAGCGGCGCGCAGAACACTCGGCTGATGTTCTCGGAGATCCTGCCGAACTGCGCCGCACCACTGATAGTGCAGGCGACGCTTGGCGTCTCCACCGCTATCCTTGACGCCGCCGCGCTTGGCTTCCTCGGCCTCGGCGCCCAGCCGCCAACTCCGGAATGGGGCACCATGCTCGCTGACGCCCGCGAATTCGTGCTTCGCGCCTGGTGGGTAGTCACTTTCCCGGGTCTTGCCATTCTAATCACCGTGCTCGCCTTCAATCTGCTCGGCGATGGGCTGCGCGACGCCCTCGATCCCAAATTGAGGCGCTGATCCCATGCCCCTGCTCGAGATCGAAAACCTCAGCGTCGAGTTCCCGACCTCCCGGGGAACCCTGCGCGCGGTCGACCGCATCGACTTGACCCTCGACGTCGGCGAGGTGCTCGGTGTCGTCGGCGAGTCCGGCTCCGGCAAGAGTGTCACCATGCTCGCGCTGATGGGGCTCGTCGGCTATCCTGGCCGCGTCCGCGCCGACAAATTGCGCTTCGATGGCCGCGACCTCCTGACGATGTCCGCCCGTGCGCGCCGCCAGCTCACCGGCAGGGACGTGGCGATGATCTTCCAGGAGCCGAGCACCAGCCTGAACCCCTGCTTCACCATCGGATTCCAACTCGCCGAAACCCTCAAGAAGCATGAGGGCATGGACAGCAAGGCAGCGAGGCGCCGGGCAATCGAATTGCTCGAACAGGTCGGCATCCCTGCCCCGGAAAGCCGCCTCAAGGCTTATCCCCACCAGCTCTCCGGCGGCATGAACCAGCGCGTCATGATTGCCATGGCGATCGCCTGCAATCCACGCCTGCTGATCGCCGACGAGCCAACGACGGCGCTCGACGTCACCATCCAGGCGCAGATCCTCGATTTGCTGATGAAGCTGCAACGCGAGCGCAACATGGCGCTCATCCTGATCACCCACAATATGGGCGTCGTCGCCGAGACTGCGCAGCGCATCATGGTGATGTATGCCGGGCAGATCATGGAGGAGCGCAAGGTCGATGCGTTGTTCTCCACCCCGCAGCATCCCTATTCCGCCGCGCTGCTCGCCGCCTTGCCCGAACGCAGTGAAGGTGCGAAGCGGCTAGCCACCATCCCCGGCATGGTGCCCGGCCTCAATGATCGCCCGAAGGGCTGCTTATTCAGCCCGCGCTGCGCCTATGCCACGCAGCATTCGCGCACAGTCCAGCCTGAGCTTCGCTCCTGGCAGGACGGGCATGTGCGCTGCCACTACCCGCTCGGCGATCCCGATCGCGAGACGGAGCGCGCCCGCGACGAAACCAGCGCGACGACGGAGGTGGCCCGATGAGCACCCCCGTCATCGAAGCCCACGATCTTGTCCAGACCTATCAGATCAGGCAGGGGCTTTTCCGCCCGCCGGCGCAATTGCAGGCGGTGAATGAGATTTCCTTCACGGTCGAGGCCGGACGCACCCTGGCCGTCGTCGGCGAATCAGGTTGCGGGAAGTCGACGCTGGCGCGCATGGCGACGCTGATCGAAAAGCCAACTTCGGGCTCACTGACGCTCGACGGACTCGACGCCGTCTCGCCGCCAGCGAGCGAGCAGCGCCGCTTGCGGCGCACCGTCCAGTTCGTCTTCCAGAACCCCTATGGCTCGCTCAACCCGCGCAAGCAGATCGGCACGATCCTCGAGGAGCCGCTGCTGATTAATACCGACCTTTCCAAGGCCGAACGCATCGAGAAGGCCCGTAGCATGATGGCCAAGGTAGGCCTGCGGCCGGAGCACTATAGTCGCTACCCGCATATGTTTTCAGGCGGCCAGCGCCAACGCATCGCAATTGCCCGCGCATTGATCCTTTCGCCGAAAGTCCTGGTCGCGGATGAGCCGGTCTCGGCACTCGACATCTCGATCCAGGCTCAGGTCCTCAACCTGCTGGCCGATCTGCAGGACGAGTTCAAACTCGCCTATCTCTTCATCTCGCACGATCTCAGCGTCGTCCGGCACATCGCCCATGACGTGATGGTGATGTATCTCGGCAATGCCATCGAGCATGGGCCGAAGGAGCGGATCTATACCCGCCCCTTGCATCCATATACCCAGGCATTGCTCGCCTCGACGCCGCGCGTTGGTGGCGACAAGCGCGAGCGCATCGTGCTACGCGGCGAGCTGCCCTCGCCGCTCAACCCGCCGACAGGCTGTGTTTTCTCGACCCGCTGCCCGTTCGTGACCGATCGCTGCCGCTCGGAACGTCCGCTGAAGCGCGAGATCCACGGACGGCAGGTCGCCTGCCACTACGCCGAGACGTTTTTGGGGTCGGTTCCGGGAGGGGGCGGAATCGTACGTTAGCGAGCCTTTTGCGACTCCTGTACAAGGCGAAATATAGCAACCCACAATGATAAACGTCCCGACACGCAATCATGGGCTATTTTCAATGCAAATCAGGTCGCATACTCATTAAAGTACAGTTTCGGCGCGTAACCATTGTACAAAACACCGTCTACCAGCGTTAAAATGGTTTTGACGGAGTAAGGAGAACTTTCGCCTGCGGCCGCTATTGCATAAGACCACCGGCCTTATCTTTTAAAGTGTGCTTCGTAGACTTCCACATGTGGCCCGAATTCGGACCAATTGCGTCGCGACCGCATGTAGGCTTGTCGGAACTTGTATCGGTCACTGGTGATCCATGACGGATCATCGAATGCGCCTGCTGGCAATGTGCGAATGCCGGGAACGGCTTCAAGCGTGAAGCCGAGGTTAGTTCCGCATTTGCCGCAGAATTCAACTTCAAGCCACCGACCCGACTCGTCAGAATAGTGACGGTGCTTCACAATAGAGTTGCCCAACACCGCAATGCTTTCCGCAGCAAACACAACTTCGACACCAAATGCTGAGCCGGTTCTTCTCTGGCACCACAGACATTGGCAGACTGTTACACGCAATGGATCTTCCCGCGCCTCGAACCGGACTTCTCCGCACATGCAAAGCCTGCTTTGCTCATGAATGCCTGGATTCCCTATCGTTTCAATGAGGACGCAAGAGCCCGCAAACGGGTTGATTCCAAAAGTTCACGTCGTGTCTCCGCGGTCCCCCGCCGCTTGTCGGCCCAGTGTGCGATAAACGGTCGGCCGCGAAATCGAGAACAGCTCAGCAAGGTCGCTGATCGAATATTCACCGGTGTCGTGCATGCGGCGCAGCTCCTTCTGCTGACGATCTGATAGTTTTGGCTTTTTGCCTCGCAATTTTCCTTTCGCGCGCGCAACCGCCATCCCTTCCCGGGTTCGCATCCTGATCAGGTCCGCTTCGAACTCGGCGAACGTAGCAAGGATGTTGAAGAACAGCTTGCCCATCGGATCGTTCGGATCGTGGATGCTTGATCCGAGCTGAAGCCTGACGCCGCGAACAGCCAAACTATCTCCGATTGCTCGCGCGTCAGGAACGGATCGCGCCAGGCGGTCGAGCTTGGGCACGACCAATGTGTCGCCGGAACGCACGGCAGCCAGCGCTTGGTCAAGGCCGGGCCTCAACCGGTTCGTACCGGTGAAGCCGCGATCCGTATAAATGCGATCCGCCGCGACACCGAGCTTCAACAGAGTCTCTTGCTGTGCGGCGAGGTCCTGCTTGTCAGTCGAGCAGCGAGCATAGCCGATGAATGTGTTCGTCATGTCGAAACTATAACGTATGAGGTACCGTCATTGCAATAAATATCGTACTACCTTAATGAGACGGTCGGCCTCTCGTGTTTCCTGGCCTGGAGCGCGGAGTGGTGGAATGTCCGTTGAGCGATCCTCTTTCGGACAGGCCGGGGCTGATGAAAATCGGCATGGAGGCGTCACCATGGACGCGGATAGTAGGAGCACAGGAAACCATTTCGCTGAATTGGCCGAGGAGCAGCGAACGGGAGCTGCCGCCCGCTTCACGGTTCTCAAGCCGCATCTTGATGACGACGTGCCTTTGATCAGGGTTGCCGCCGACGCTGGCGTTTCGATCCGGACCCTCCGGCGCTGGCTTTCTCGATACCGTTCCATGGGAATGTCAGGACTGGCCCGACATCTGCGCCCGGATGCCGGGCGCAGAAAACTCACGCCAGACGTTGTTGATCTGATCGAGGGACTGGCGCTCATCAAACCGCGCATGACGATCGCGGCGATTCATCGACGAGCGACGGCGGCACTACACGCTAAGAACATGGCCGCACCATCCTATGGTACCGTTTATGCGATCGTTCGCAAACTTGATCCCGCCCTGGTAACTCTTGCCCATGAGGGGCTGCCGGCGTTTCGGAACCGCTTCGAACTGATCTATCGCCACCGAGCCGAGAAGCCAAATGCCCTTTGGCAAGCGGATCACATCCAACTCGATATTCTGGTGATCGACGCTGACGGCTCGACCGTGCGGCCATGGCTGACAACCGTCATCGATGACCATTCACGGGTCGTGGCCGGATACATGGTGTTCGTCGGCGCACCCTCGGCGCTGCACACGTCGCTTGCGCTTCGACAGGCAATATGGCGAAAGACTATCGATTGCTGGGCGGTTTGCGGAATTCCCGACGCTCTCCATGTCGATCATGGCAGCGACTTCACCAGCAATCATCTGGACCAGGCGGCTGCCGATCTCCGAATCCGACTGACCTACCCCGAAGTCGGCCGCCCGCAGGGACGCGGAAAAGTGGAGCGGCTGTTCGGAACGCTGAACACAGAACTCCTTTCCGAATTGCCGGGAAACATCAGAGGCGGCAAACCCATTTCACCTCCGCGCCTGTCGGTTCCCGAACTGGACGCCGCGATAGGCCACTTCATCACGACGATCTATAATACTCGCGTTCACAGCTCCATCGGTACCACGCCCCTGAAGTCATGGCTCGGGGATGGATGGCTGCCGCGAATGCCCGAAAGCCTGGAAGATCTCGACCTCCTGCTGGTAATGGTGGCGAGGCCGCGTGTCGTGCACCGGGACGGCATCCATTTTGAGGGCGCGCGCTATCTCGATCCGACGCTGGCCAGCTATGTCGGCGAGTTCGTCACGGTCCGCTATGATCCCCGCGACGTAGGGGAAATTCGCGTGTTTCATCGCAACCGGTTCCTGTGTCGTGCCATCAGCCCGGAGTATGCCGGCTACACCATCACCCTGAAAGACATTCAGACCGCCCGTACCGAACACCGTCGAGCGCTGCGCAGCCAGATCACCGAAAAGGTCGGCAGCGTCAAAGACTTCCTGCCCGATACGACAAGGCGCACCGGCCCTGAAAAACCCAAGCCGCAAAGAGCAGCGGCGAAACGCAGGCTGCGAACCTACTTCGAGGATGACCCATGAAACCCGCTTCGGATCGGCGGGATGAAGGGCCGTTCATCGCCACGAAAGAGCGTCGACGTTTTGTCGAATTCGCCAATACTGTTCGCCGACACCGCTATATCGGATTGTGTCATGGTCCGGCCGGCGTCGGAAAAACCCTGTCTGGCAGGAGATACGCAAACTGGGAAAGGGCCGAAGCGCTCCTGTCGACATGGAAAACCCGTGATCAGTCCGATACCAGCACCCAGGCGGTACTCGCACGATCTCGAACGATCTTCTATACGCCGACAGTCGGAAGCCCCCTTCGGGAATTGCGTGACGATCTCCAACGCCTGATCGGCCGCGTCAGCTATTGCATCGACGAGAGTCTGGATAACCTCACCGTTACACCCACGCATGACGGTTGCGGTCTGATCAAGCTTATCGTGATCGATGAGGCCGAACGGCTGTCGAACCTTGCGCTCGAATATGTCCGCGATCTCTTCGACCGCTCCAACATCGGCCTCATCCTTGTCGGAATGCCGGGCATCGAGAAGCGCATGGCGCGCTATCCTCAGTTCTACAGCCGTGTCGGTTTCTCTCATGGCTACCAGCCGCTTCTGGGGGATGAGCTGTCGTTCGTTCTCACCCGGCACTGGCGGAAGCTCGGCGTCACGCTGGACGAGGCCGATTTCACCGACGCACAGGCCGTCGCCGCGATCGCGCGTATCACCGGCGGAAACTTCCGCCTTCTTCATCGCCTGTTCGTTCAGATCGAGCGCATATTGCGCATCAACGAAATGACCGCCATCACAGAAGAAGTCGTGGATGCGGCTCGCAGCACGCTGCTCATCGGTGCCACTTAGCGCTGAAAATTTGATGCCAGATAGCTTTGAAGGTCACAAAATTCAACGCTGCCGATTTTGTAGCGAAAGTCAGGATTTGTGCGACTGGAACGGCAACCATAACGACCGCTTCAATCACCAACACGCGGGAGTCCGGCACCCGCTGCATGGTCGATCACGTAGAGCCATTGTCCATCCGGCTGCCTCCTGACCACTTCCACTGAACTGCCCGCTGCAACTTCATTGCCGTCTTCCGTGGTCAGCTTCCAATCGGCACGAAGGAGTGCAAGATCGCCATGGACGACGCAAAAGTTGTTGCGCGAGGTCATCACGCCGGGGACCTCTAGGAGTTTCGCCAGTTCCGGAGCAATAGCTGAAAGACCGATGCAACTGTCTCCACTTCCGTCTGTCAGAAGCACGGCCTCTCGCTCGTAAAGGCCAAGCAAGTTATCTATCTTCCGTGTGTTGAAGGCCCGCGCGAAGGCTTCGTTCATTTGCCGGGGTTCGGTAACGCTGATCGACACGATTCTGGCTCCTTGTCTATGGTGATGGAACTAAAACCACGCTCGATCAGGACTAACCAAACGGGAAGGATCGCCGGATGAGGCAACATTTTGCCGATGATCGCATCGACTTGCAGGCACCCGAACCGCGACGGCCAGTAGAATGTCCAGTCGAGGACTGGTTGTCATTTCTCGGCCATCGCTGGAATGCCCTGATCCTTTGGCATCTGAAGGACGGTGCGAAACGTCACGGTGAACTAGCGGAGCTTCTTCCCGGTGTTTCGCCCAAGGTTCTATCTGAGCGGCTGTCCGCCATGGAGGGGCGGAAACTGATTGTTCGCTCCCCTATACTCACCTTTCCGCGCGGCGTTCTCTATGAGCTTTCGCCCGCTGGCGCTTCCCTTGTTCGGATTCTGGATGAGTTGGAGATATGGTCCCGCAATTTTTCAGATGAGTGACTTGTCGCGGAAATCCCGAAACCCGCGACAGTCGCACAATAGGGATTTTCGCGACGGATTGCACGCGGTAGATTCCGGGTATGTCACTCACGAGAAAGTCCCTGCCCTTGCCTATTGGATACGCCCGCGTCTCGACCGAAGGCCAGACCCTCGACCAGCAGCGCACGGTATTGAAGGCGGTTGGCTGCAAGCGCGTGTTCGAGGAAAAGGATCCGGCGCGCAGCGCGGCCGCCCCAAGTTGGCGAAGATGCTGGACCATTTGCAGCCGGGTGACGTGGTGACGGTGACGCGGCTCGACCGCCTCGCCCGATCGACGCGCGATCTTCTCGACATAGCCGAGCGGATCGGCCAAGCCGAGGCCGGCTTGCGATCGCTGGCCGAGCCGTGGGCCGATACGACGACGCCGGCCGGGCGCATGGTGCTGACATTCTTTGTCGGCGTTGCCGAGTTCGAGCGCAGCTTAATACACGAGCGGACGAGCGCCGGCCGAGCTGCGGCGAAGGCGAAGGGCGTTCGGTTCGGCCGCCCCCTCCCCTGTCCGCCGAGCAGATCGCACACGCCCGCCAGCTCATCAGCAAGGATAAAAGGGGCAAGGGGGCGGGTGCTGTGAAAGGAGCGCAAGATGAACAGCGTCGTGAGATCCTCCGGCAATCGGAACAGGATCGGCAGCGCGAAAACGGCCGCGATGGAGCTGAGCGCTGAGTTCGTCGGTTAATATAACCTTGGACCTTTGGTCAGGCTGCCACGGCTCAACGAGGTCGTGGCCAGCCGGTTGGTCGGCGGAGGTCACTACGTGTGAATGTTTGGACGCCGGATATCGACACATCCGCGCTTCGTCGATGCTTTACTCGACCGCGAGTTCTGCATTAAGAACTAGTTCACCTATATTGAGCTTGGCAATACAGGGGAGTGGGTACCCGCTGTGTCTTTAGCGACAAACTTGATTGTCCTAAAGAGGAAGGCTACCGAACCGTCGGCCATCATCCACGCAACTGGAGACATTCTTCGCCAAAACAATTCCGATAATGCTAATCTCACTCATGAACGTCTCCTATTTAACAACGTTTCAACACCGCAATCTTGGCACATTATGATGCCGTTAGGAGACGTCCACCCCATCGACTGGGCCTGACACCGGCGGCAAATCCGGCGCTGTCGTCATGATGGCTGGATTCCTTCGACATTAGCACTCATAATTGTGATGCTGAATCGAATGAATTGATATTTTGTCTGCAGCCTTGTAGCAGATGCATAAGCCTAAACGGTACAGGGCAATCAGGATGCAAAAGGTCCAAATTTGATCACGCCAAGAACCGCTGTTTTGAGAGACCAGGTTTACGACCGATTGGGAGAGTTGATTCGTGGCGGGCAGTTCTCTCCCGGCGAGAAGATCACCATAAGAGACCTTGCCAAGAACTTGTCAATGAGCCCAACGCCTGTTCGTGAGGCTCTCTATCGCCTGATATCCGAGGGCGTCCTACAAGGTGAAGCAAACAGATCCGCAGTTATACCCCTTCTAATGCCCGAGCAAATCGCCGAACTCAAGGATATCCGTTTGCACATTGAGTGCTTTGCCGCAGAGCGCGCTGCACTAAGGGGCACGCCGGAGATTGCAGAAAGGTTGCGAAAAACATCAGAAAAACTGAAAAAGGTTCGTGCCGCTGGTGATCGTCGTGCCGATATTGCAATGGTATATCAATTTCAGTTTGAACTATACGCTGCGTGCAGCATGCCCAACCTTATTCAAATAATCAATTCACTTTGGTTGAAGACGGGGCCATACCTAAATCTGCTGTACCCTCACTATATTTCCTCGATATCATCTGCTCGCGGCGACTGGCGGGAAAGGATAGCCACCGGGGTTGAGAACAAAGATGCCGCTGCGGTTGTCGAAGAGATCAGAGAGGATATCGATCAAGCGTTGAGCTACATCGCTAGCATCATGGCGGCTGCCGCAATGTTGAATCAGACACGCCGGTAACGTTACTCTGCCTACAGTGAGGCAACTGTCTCTGAGTCCAGAGATTACTTACTTTGATCATCATCTGGTCCCATAGGTCCCAATGAGCGAACGATCAAAGGAGTTTTCGCCCGCTTTAAGATGAGCAACTACCTGTCGAAGGTCCGTTAAATAGGCGTCCACTACTTCCCCAAAAGCGAGACTGAGAATACCCAAATTGATCGCGGGTGGATTCGGGGACGGTGCAACGGTATGCCAACCCTTGGCAGCTAGACCTGCTGCGATATCGGCCACGTCCAGCGATTCTGAACCATAACTCATGACCGTAAGTTCAGGATCGCCACAAACAAATAGCCCCTCTATTGTGGGGATTTCCCGTATTAGCTTGTCACGTACCTGCCAGATTTGTTCCGCAATTTTACAATAGCCTTCATTGCCTAGAAAACGCATAACAGCCCACGCAGCAGCAATGTTCGCACCAGAACGCGTACCGGCGAAGGTCGACGTCACATATCGTCCGCGGGACCAGTTGTCGAAGTCAAACACCTGGTACTGCTGGTAATCGGCATTCGAAAAGGCAACAATCGACGCCCCCTTTGGCGCAAAACCATATTTGTGCAGATCTGCAGAAATGGACTTCACACCCCTCACTCGAAAATCCCACAGTGGGATCGAGTGCCCATTCTGCTCGGCGAAAGGAGACAAAAATCCGCCGACACACGCGTCGGTGTGAAACCATATGTTTCGGGACGTTGCTAAGGTAGCAAGTTCCTCAATCTGATCGAAAACTCCCGTAGTAAACTGCGGAGCTGACCCAGCCATTATGATTGTTTGATCATCTAGAGCTGCCTCCAATGCGTCGATGTCAGTTTTGAAGTCGTCACGCGGCAAAATTCTTTCAACTTCCAGCCCCAAATACTTTGCTACTTTATCGAAAGCCGGGTGCGCGCTGTGGGAAATTAACATTTTTGGTTGGGTGACTTCCGGGCGAGCGGCTTTCGCCCACTCCCGTGCAGTCTTCATGGCGATGAAAATACTCTCAGTGCCCCCTGACGTAATGCTGGCTGCACCACCATTCCCGCTAAAGAGGGATAGCGCCCACTCTACGACCTCCGACTCAAATTTCTTGATCGAAGGAAATGCACTGAGGCCCAACGCATTCGTCGCGTGAAATTTTTCAAGCGCGATTTTGCCGACGCGATCAACATCGTCGTTGGCAAAATGAACGTAAAAGCCCGGCAAACGGCCCCCTCTCCAGTCCACGTCGCCTTGCCTGGCGCACTCCATCGCCTGCCAAATTGCCGCTTCCTCCAGACCCTTTTCCGGGAATGATATATTCTTTTTCATCTGTCGCGCCTCCATTGTGAGGCAGAGAGTCGCATAATGATATTACATTTTCAACATAAATAGTTAACATACCGAGGTTACCGATGGGCTTGCATGCCGGGACACTTGTGGCAAATTTTGGCGCTTAACCGTACGTTGACCCCCGCACGATCAACCGCGGGTATTGGCATACGCGCCGATTATCGAGAAACGGTTGCGGCAATTCCGGGGCGCCCCCTGCGGCTCGGTCGGCATCGATGAGACCTACGTCAAGATCCGTGACAAGGGGCGATATCTTTATCGAGCCATCGACAAACACGCCAACCGCTTCGACTTCCTGCTGACGCCGAAACGTGATCTCGATGCCGCAAAGCACTTCTTCCGGAAGATGCTGAAGGACGAGCCATTGTGCTCGGCAGGACAGATAGGCGCCGACGGGGCCAACCTTCCCCTCAACGATCAAGACGTCGGTTGAAAACGGGCTCCTGCATCCAGATCCTGTGCACTATATCACGAGGCATCTTCAGCAAGGTTCGGACTTCGAAAAGTTAACAAAGCATGAAAATCAGCGCCGCTATGAGATAATTCTGGCCTCGCCGAAAATGTTGCAACACGCCCCTTTCAAATCTTCCCGCAGTGGGTCGCTCGCTCAGGATTGTCGTCCTCGGCGGATGTGTTCTTGCAGGATCGAATAACTGGTCGTAATCGAAATGGGACCGCTTGGCGGCTTCAGATCAAGTGCGGCCGCCGGCACGCTGAGCGTGAACGCAACGAGGCCGACAAATCCCGCCGCGATGCCGAAGTTGCCTTCGCGGTCGATGCATTGGCCAACGGGCTCGATGCCATGGCGAAGGGCAGGCTCACCTGCACGATCAAAACATCCGTTGCTCCGGCGCTCGACAAGCTGCGCTCCGATTTCAACGCCGCCGCAGCCGGCCTGAGGCAAACCCTTGTCGAGATCCGAACCACATCGTCGACCATTCATGGAAGCGGCTGGCCGAGGGCGCCAAGGCGCTCTCCAATCGCACCGAGCAGCAAGCGGCTTCCCTCGAGGAAACGGCGGCAGCCGTCGATCAGATCGTCGCCACGATCCGCAACGCGGCAGATCAGGCGGTCAATGCCGACCGAACTGTCTCCAAGGTCCAGGGCGCTGATCGGTCCACCGTCGTCGTCGGCAATGCCACTTCTGCGATGGGGCGCATCGAGGTTGCCTCCAGCCGGATCGGCAACGTCATCGAGGTCATCGACAACATCGCCTTCCCCCATGCCATGCCTTTGTCCGACCAAGTGCTGTAAAGTCGGAGATTGTTGGGATGATCAATAACGGACTAGGGTTTGTTGAGATTCATCGCGAATTTATGACGGCAGCGCAAGCGTAGATCATTGCTGAGAAGTTTCGGTCG